>JAZKAC010000024.1:0-3702 GCA_040389325.1 Chlamydiota bacterium
AACATCGTATCCACGGGATACGATGTGTTCATATCTACTCCCGCTTTTTTCAAAGTTGTGATAGGGTCTTCACTCCCTCCAGAGGATATAAAAGCTAGATACTGCTCTTTTGCTAAGGGCTCGTTACCAAGCACTCTTTTTGCAAGAACGTGAGCCGCGCTAACTCCTGTGGCATATTGATATACATAGAAATTATAGTAAAAGTGAGGAATGCGAGACCACTCATAAGCTATCTCTTCATCCATTTTTATCCCCTCTCCAAAATACTCACGACTTAGCTTATAATAATGCTCTTTTAATAAAGCAGGAGTCAGGGGTTGATCTTGCTCCACCCATTCATGCAGAGCAAGTTCGAATTCCGCAAACAGAGTCTGCCTAAATAGAGTGTTACGAATGTCATCAATTTTCTGATTAATTAAGTAAGCCTTCTTTTCTAAAGAATCTGCCTTTTCCAAAAAGTGTTGAAATAACAACTCTTCATGAAAAGTCGAAGCGACTTCCGCTAAGAAAATAGGATATTGGTAATCTTGATATTTTTGATGTTTTGTACTGAAGTAGCTATGCATACTATGACCCGCTTCGTGGGCTAAAGTCATTACATCCCTAAATGTGCCGTGATAATTCATCAGAATATAAGGCATACTTCCATAACACCCGCTAGAATATGCTCCGCTTCTTTTTTTTGCATTTTCATAAATATCCACCCACTTTTGTTCTGTCAACCCTTTGCGCAAAATCTCTTGATATTCTACTCCCAATACGGATACCGATCGGCAAATCAGATCCACAGCTTCCTCATAAGAAAAAGAAAGATCCATTCCTTCGATAATAGGAACACCTAGATCATAAACGTGCAGATCTTCATACCCTAAAAGTTTTTTTCTTAAGTTAATATAATCGTGCAGAGAAGAGATGTGTTTTCTAACGCCTGTTAATAAAGAAGCGTATACGGAAACATCTACTTGATTAGGATAGAGCGCGGAAGCTAGACAAGAAGGGTATCCTCTTGCTTTTTTACGAAATACATGCTGTTGCATCTCCCCTTGAATCAATTCGCATAAGGTGTTTTCATAAGAAGCAAACGTTTGATGTAAATGAAGGAAAGACTCTTTTCTTAAAGTCCGATCATAGCTTTTCATGTACAGTTGATAAGTCCCAAGCGTTAATTCATGTGTCTGCCCTTTTTCATCTTTACAAGGTGGAAACTTGATGTCTGCGTTATTTAAAGAACTGAAGGCGCGATGGCTTGTCTCTAAAGCTTTTTCAGCAAGAGCCATGAGCTTTTCTTCTTTAGAACTTAATGTATGAGGTTTTAATCGAATGATTTTTTTTAAATATATACGATAATCCAAGAGAATATCTGAAGAAAGAAACCCTTGTAACACTTCTTCGGGAAGTTGTAAAAGAGCGGGTTCCACCCAAGAAACCTCTTCTTTAAAAGAATACAACATCCCCATCGCCATCATATAAGCCTGTTTTGCCTTTTCTTCAACCACATCTTCATCGTGTCTGAGGTGTGCGTAGGTGTAAAGAGTGCTAAGCTGCAGATCAACCTTCATGAGCGCATCTAAAAAAACCTTCATATCCATCGGATTGCTAATATTCACCTCTTTCTCCGATAGTACAGGCCATTTAAGACCTTCTTTTACTTGAGGAAGTGCTTTGAAATCCTTATCCCACTCAGCCCATCCTTCATACATAGCTTCCACATTCCAACAATCTTTCGCTTCTACTTCTTTTCTTTCTCGTATTTTCCCTTCTTGAGCCATCAGATCCATCCTTTTTTTTGCTAAAATAAAAAGGTATGCAACTTAAACTCTTAAGTCAACCCTTCTTCAAAAAAAAATCAATCTTTAGCAGTTGGAAGCTCTATTTGCTAAATCCCTTGCGAAAAAACAACGCTCTTCTCTACAATCGGATCATAAAATAATTAGAAAAAACATCTTTTTAACCAGAAGGAGAGACCCTATGACATCCCAAGAAATGACTAAGATGACTTTAAAACCCTTAGGCAACAGAGTGCTAGCTCAAAGACTTAAGCAAGAAGAAAAACTTAAAGGGGGCATTATTCTCCCGGACTCGGCAAAAAAGACTCAAGAAATTGCTGTCGTTATTGCAATCGGATCCATCCAAGATAAAGACGGAAATATCCAACCCTTCCCCGTTCAAGTAGGAGATAAAATTTTAATGGATAAATACTCTGGACAAGAAATTGAGTTAGAAGGCGAAAAGTTTGTCATCGTCAAATCAGACGACATTGTTGCGATTGTGAACTAATTTTTTAAGGAGAAACGATACGTATGGCACCTAAAAACATCAAATTCAAAGAAGATGCAAGACAAAAGATTCTACAAGGCGTTAAGACCTTAGCTGCAGCTGTCAAAGTTACACTAGGCCCTAAAGGACGAAATGTCGTTATTGACAAACCTTACGGCTCCCCCCAGATCACAAAAGACGGAGTCACGGTAGCTAAAGAGATTGAGCTCGAAGACAAGCATGAGAACATGGGCGCACAGATGGTTAAAGAAGTAGCCAACAAAACTGCAGACAAAGCAGGTGACGGAACTACGACAGCAACCGTTCTTGCAGAAGCTATCTATAGCGAAGGCCTTCGCAACGTGACGGCAGGAGCTAGCCCTACTGAAATCAAAAAAGGGATCGAAAAGGCTGTTAAAAGCATCACGACTCACATTAAATCGATGAGCAAGCCTATCCAAGATCGCAAAGAGATTGCTCAAGTAGCTACTATTTCGGCTAACGGCGATGCCGAGATTGGTGAAATCATTGCAAAAGCAATGGAAAAAGTCGGTAAAGACGGAACCATCACCGTTGAAGAAGCTAAGGGCTTTGAAACTGTATTAGACATCGTAGAAGGAATGAACTTTGACAGAGGCTACGTCTCTTCTTACTTCATGACCAACGCCGAAGCCCAAGAGTGCGTACTAGAAGATGCTCTTGTACTTATTTATGATAAGAAGATCAGCGCCATGAAAGAATTTCTTCCTCTTCTACAAGTTGTAGCCGAGATGGGAAAACCTCTTTTAATCATAGCAGACGACATAGAAGGCGAAGCTTTAGCAACTCTTGTTGTTAATCGCTTAAGAGCCGGATTGAAAGTTTGCGCCGTAAAAGCTCCTGGATTCGGAGATAGAAGAAAAGCTATCTTACAAGATATAGCTGTCATCACTGGCGGTCAATTCATCAGCGAAGAGATCGGGCTTAAATTAGAACATGTCACAACGGATCAACTTGGAAAAGTTAAAAAGATTGTCGTTGGAAAAGATAGCACAACACTTGTTGAGGGCGCAGGAGAAAAGCAAGCGATCAACGAAAGAATTACTCTGATCAAAAGACAAATCGAAGAAAGCACATCCGACTACGATAAAGAAAAACTCCAAGAGCGTCTTGCTAAACTGGCAGGCGGCGTTGGAATCATCCGCGTCGGAGCTGCTACGGAGCTCGAAATGAAAGAGATCAAGGATCGAGTTGATGATGCCGTGCATGCTACAAAAGCTGCTGTAGAAGAAGGAATTTTACCTGGCGGCGGTGTTGCCTTTTTAAGATGTATCCCAGGTCTTGAAACTTTAGCTTCTTCTTTAAAAGGAGATGAAAAGCTAGGCGTCGAGATCATCATGAAAGCTTTAACGGCTCCTCTTCGACAGATTGCAGAAAATGCAGGCAAAGAAGGTTCTATCATCGTAC
>JAZKAC010000024.1:3742-6174 GCA_040389325.1 Chlamydiota bacterium
ATTTACGATACCAGGTGTTGTGAGTGGAGGTTGGGATGCGTTAAATGATTGTTTCTGTAACATGTTAGAAGCAGGAATCGTTGACCCCGCTAAAGTCACTAGATTGACAATAGAACTTTCAGCCTCCGTAGCTGCTTTGCTTTTGACAACAGAAGCAATCATCACGGATGATATCAATAACAAATCCGCTACTCCTTCTATGCAAGGGGCTGATTACTAAACATTAGATCTTCTCACAAAAGCCACCTTTTTTTAAGGTGGCTTTTTCTTTTCTTAAATTAAAAAAAATATTGTATATTTATCATTAAAACTCTAGGCTCGAAATTGAAATATCTAATTTAACAATAGGAGCCTTTTATGAAAGGTTTTTGTGTTCGTCTTCTAGGGGTCACTATAGCCTTATTAGCTGTACTATCCTTAGGCGCTTTTTTACTATATTCCAGACTACCCGATCTTATCTCCGATAAGCTCTCCAAAACCCTGAAGGTTGCGGTACAAATAGAAGATATACATCTTTCTTTTCGTAATATAACCTTGGATCATTTTGAGATTGCAAACATTCCTAAAGCAACCTTACCTAAAGCTTTTTCTGCAGAAAAAATCTCTTTTGATGCACCTTTAACAAACTATATAAAGGATGCCATTGTAATCGATGAGATAAGCTTAGATCAAGTTTACCTCGGACTTGAATTTGAATCCCCTACCAATTTGAAAAGCAATTGGGCTACTCTTATGAGTCCACTTTCAGCTGACAAATCTTCTTCGGGAAGTAAAAAGACCGTCTTCATCAAAACGCTTACCCTAACAAACATTCAAGTCGACTTAGTGTATAAAAACAAAAAAAATGAAGTGAAAAAACTTCCCGTGATCGATAAAATTGTTTTAACGAATATCAATACGGAAGAAGGATTGCCTATGAATCAAATTATGAATTCCGTCTTAGGTCAGATGTTAAAATCCGTCTTTTTAAAAGAAAACCTAAAGGATGCGGTAAATGAACTCTTACAAGAACCTGAAAGCACGGTAGATAAATTAATCTCTCCATTTAAAGGTCTTTTTGGAGGATAAAAAAAATAGATGCGAGCGTCCTCGCATCTATAAGTTTTAGCTTTTCTTGCTAGTACTTTTCTTCTTTACTACTTTTTTAGCTGCCACTTTTTTCTTTGCTACTTTTTTAGCCATGATGCCCTCTATAATTTCATTTTGTGCACGAGATTCATAAGATCTACTATAGACCTTATCTTTTAGATGCAAAATACGAACTAAAAAATCAACAAAAAAATAATAATATTTTTTTACACTTTAGGGATTTTAAAAATTCTTCAAAAAAAATCGGAAAACCTTTGCATATAATACCCTATTCTTTTAAGATCTTGAACTTTACATTCCGGGTTAGCTCAGCGGTAGAGCAGTGGACTGTTAATCCATTGGTCGCAAGTTCGAATCTTGCACCCGGAGTTTCTGAATCACAAGCACTTAGGACATTCGTTCTAGGTGCTTTTTTGCTTTAGGAATCAAGCTTTCCCCAAATTTTCCCCACTCCCTCACAACTCCAGACAACAAATAACAACACAAGCAAGGGTGCGTAACCTTAGCAGAAAAACACTGTTTTCAAAAGCTATTGGGGAATAAGTGGGGAAAACACCTACAACCACCTCAAGAGTTCATAGATAAACAACCGTTAAAGACAGGAGATTTATGATCCCCTGTTGCTATTTATCGCCTCTCGCTTTAGACTTTTTCAAACTTTTAAGGAATTTATGGCATCAATCAAAGAACGAAAAGATAAAGACGGAAAAACCAGATTCTACGTACAGATCAGACTTAAAGGTCACAAACCACAATGCGCTTCTTTTACCAGAATTACCGATGCGAAGAAATGGATTCAAGAAATAGAAGTAGCTATGCGAGAAGGAAAACACTTTAAAACAAGCGAAGCGAAAAAACACACCTTTGAAGATATGATTGATAGATACATAAAAAGCGTTCTCCCCACTAAAGAAAAGTGTATTCAAAGACAAGGCAATCAGCTCTCTTGGTGGAAAAAGCAACTTGGGCACAAGCTTCTATGCGATATCACTCCTGCTCTCATCGGAGAATGCAGAGATGTTCTACTCCAAGAAACAACAGTGAGAAAGACATTACGAAGTAAAGCAACCGTCGTTCGCTACTTAGCTGCGTTAAGCCACGCCTTTACCGTTGCCGTTAAAGAATGGGGTTGGGTAGAAGACTCCCCCATGAGTAAAGTAACTAAGCCAAAAGAGCCAAGAGGTCGAGTAAGATTCCTCTCAGAAGAGGAAAGGATGGCCCTTTTAGAAGCTTGCAAGATCAGCACCAACCCTTTCCTCTACACGGCCGTGGTTCTCTCTATTTCGACGTGTCCCTCCTGCAAGGCTGCGTGATTTTTCCTGACTACTTCTGATATCGTAAGG
>JAZKAC010000025.1:0-8584 GCA_040389325.1 Chlamydiota bacterium
CTTTGAAAAAAGCGGGAGTAGATATGAACACATCGTATCCCGTGGATACGATGTTACTCTCTTTTAAAGAACTTGTCATTCAGTTACGAAAAGTTATGGAAGAAAGAAATGTGAAATAAAAAACCTTGCTTTAAAATGTAGATAGAAGGTATCTGATGTATAAATAAGAACAGCGAATAGGATGGATAATTTTGGTGAATTCTTTATGACACAACAGAAACTGAAATCTTCTTTTATAGTAATGAATGAAAAAGGGCTGCACACAAGACCCTCTACGGAGCTTGTCAAGTGTGCATCTTCTTTTAGGTCACAGGTCAATCTTGTGTATCAAAATTTCACGGTAAATGCCAAGTCTATTTTGGGGATTTTAATGTTAGCGGCCTCTAGGGGATCTAAGATTAAAATTGAAGCGGAAGGGGATGATGCCGAGCTAGCCATTAGTCAAATTTTAGCCCTAGCTAAAAATAAGTTTAACGTTAAGTATTAGCCTTCTATAGAAACTGTTTTATCAAGCACTTCTTTTCGACAATACAAAGGGATGTTTTGCAAAAGAGCCAAGGTGATGCAATCACTTGGCTTTGCATCCAATTCTAAAATACTTCGTTTTCCTTCAGAGATCATTTCTAAAAAAAGTCTTGCGAAGTAAATGGTGTCTTCTACATCGTGGATGACTACTTGGATAGGATGAATGCGATACGCTTCAAAGACGCTTAGGAGCAAGTCGTGACAAGAGGGGCGAATTTTCTTTCCTTGGGTGAGATATATTTGTAAGTCTTTCCCCACTCGAGGCTCTGTGTAGATAGCAAATTTCTTTTGATGTGTTCCTAAGATAATGACGGTATACGATTTAGACTGTAAGATCTTATTGAAGGTGATCGGGATGAGCTCCGACATGAGTTTTTCCTTGTGTGGTTAGGGTGTAACGATGACTTGTCCATCGTGATACGATGTGATAATGCGTCCTGCTAGGTGAAAGAAAAAACCTGTTTCTACAACGCCAGGAATCTCTTTTAAGATGGCGTGTTCTTTTTCAGGGTGCTCAAGAGGGTGGGAAAAGTAGATGTCAATGATGTAGTTACTGTTATCTGTCACGTAATATTTTGTGTCGCCTTCACATTCTTTACGAAAATAAGCTGTCCAACCACACTTTTGTATTTTGTGCAAAGTAGATTGGCAGGCGAAGGGGACGACCTCGACGGGGAGTTTTTTATGTCCTAAAAGAGAAGACTTTTTACTTTCATCTATAATGATAATGAGTTCTCGACTCATGCTTGCTACGATCTTTTCTCTTAATAAGGCGCCTCCGCCTCCTTTAATCATTCTTTTTTCCGAGTCAATTTCGTCAGCTCCATCTACCGTTATATCAATAGAAGTGATGGTATTGATATCCAGAATAGGAAGACCTCCTTCTTTAGCTAGTTCAAGAGATCGTGTTGAGCTCGCTACCACCTTAATGCTCAAGTTTTCCGTTTTTTGTCTCTCTATTAGTTTTTCTATGAAATACTTTGCCGTGGATCCCGTTCCTAATCCTACAACCATGCCGTTTTCAATAAAACTGGCAGCTTTGTATCCAACTGCTTTTTTTAGAGCTTCACTATTCATTCGACACCCCTCTCTTTTCTTTAGAAAAGCACAGAGTAAGAGATTTTTGCAATTGCTTTGTGACAATTGCATTTAAATGGGAATTGCCTCTAAGATGACGGAAATCGAATTTCATGGAAAAACTAGAATATAACTAACTGGGTGATATGGCAGAGTTTCAAGAGAAAAAAATAGCGGAAGAAAGTGCTCAGACAAAGAAAGCTCGAGAGAAAATCCAAAAAAAATTGGAAAAATTAGAGAAGAAAATCACTGCGGAAGCTTTGAAAAAAAAGGTATTGGAAATTCATAAGTGGATTGCAAAGAATGCGGGGGATCGTGTTGTTTTGCGAAATAAGACAATTTCTTTATTTGATAGCAACCAAAACACGGCTCAAACGAGTCGGAAGATTTTTGGAGTTATGGAGCAAATTCAAAAAGATATTCAAAGCGCTTACGAAGGGAAAGAAGCCCAGGAACTTTTGAAGAAAATGATTACTTCTGGGCAGAAGGTGAGTATAATTCATTGAAGGAAAATACAAAGTAGTTTAGCATTTGCTGTTTTAATTTAAAGCATTTAAACAGAAAATTGCCAGGAGCTTATGAAACACCTATTAACTTGTCTAAAAGAAAGGGAGCTTGTCGAATCGATAGCTGGAGAAGGATTAGAGCAGTGCCTGCAATCTTCAGTAAAAATATATATTGGATTTGATCCGACAGCAGATAGCCTTCATCTAGGAAATCTGATGGGGATGGTTGTTTTAGCTTGGTGTCAAAAGTTCGGCCACACTCCCGTTATCTTACTTGGAGGGGCAACAGGAAAAATAGGAGATCCTTCTGGTAAGAGTAAGGAAAGGCCTATTTTAGACGAGGCGACCCTTTTACATAACATTGCTTGCATCCGAAAAAACTTTACGCATGTGTTAGATTTTTCGGGAGACTTGCCCATGCCAGTTTTTGTGAATAATGACGAATGGTTTTCTTCGTTTTCCTTAATCGACTTTCTTCGTCAAACGGGGAAGCATTTTCGTGTAGGATCCATGTTGGCTAAAGAGAGTGTAAAATCCAGGGTAAATTCCGAAGAGGGGATGAGTTATACGGAATTTAGCTATATGCTGTTACAGTCTTATGATTTTTATCATCTGTTTCATACACAAGGCGTGTGTGTGCAAATGGGAGGGAGTGATCAATGGGGGAATATAACGGCTGGAATAGAATTCATTAGGAAGATGTCTCAAAAAGTAGCTTACGCTCTTACATTTCCTCTTTTAACCAGAAGTGACGGAAAGAAATTCGGAAAGTCTGAAGAAGGTGCTATCTGGCTTTCCAAAGATAAGCTATCTCCTTATCAGTTTTATCAACATCTTATGGGAATACCTGATGCAGACGTAATTTCTTTGATGAGGAAGTTGACTTTCTTGGACCTAAATGAAATTGCCGACCTGGAAAAAGCCATGAACGAAAAAGAATACGTTCCTAATACGGCGCAAAAAAGGTTAGCATCGGCTTTGACGGAGCTTGTTCACGGAAGAGAGGGTTTAGCGACAGCTCTTAAGGTGACAGAAGGTGCAGCGCCAGGCTCTCTTCTTGCTCTGACGGTTGATGTAATAGAAGAAATTGCAATGGATATGCCAGGAATAGAGCTTGCTAAATCAGTTGTTTTACAAAACAAATTTACGGATGTGGTTGTTTTAGCAGGGTTGGTTACTAGCAAAGGAGAGGCAACTCGCTTGATAGCCAATCAAGGGGCTTATTTAAATCAGGCAAGAGTAGAGGATTCCTCTCGGATTATAGAAGAAAAGGACCTTATAGGCGGGAAGTATATTTTACTGGGTTCTGGGAAGAAGAAAAAAATAATCCTTCGATTAAAATAGAATTTGAAAAAAATAACTTGCTTGAAAATCATCCGGTCACAACAATTGGTTTCAAAAGGGATCGTTTTGTAGTTAAATCGCTTAGAAGGCAAAAAGGAGCAATGTATGGAAACAATCACAAAAAAGATGTTAGTGCAGATGATCGCTACATCGAAGGGCGTACATCCAGATGACGTCAGAGAAATTATGCAGGCTTTTTTAGATGTGATGACGGATCATCTAAAAAAGGGAAATAGACTGGAGTTCAGAGATTTCGGTGTCTTTGAGATTGTGCAAAGAAAACAAAAAATAGGACGTAATCCTAAAAATGCAGCTATTCCTATTGTGATTCCTGCTCGAGCCGTGGTTAAGTTCACGCCCGGCAAGAAAATGCGACAACTGGTGGGTGGTGAGGAAGTGACTGAGGAAGGGGAAGAGTAGTAGTATTTATTTCACCTCTTATTTCTTATAAAAGTTTTTATTCGCACCTTTTTGCAAGCTTGCTATTGAAAAAATAATCTGCATTACCTATAATTAATGCAGATGGTTTTTTTATTAGGTTTGGTAGGTAAGAAATAATTTAGGAGGAGAATTGTCGTTTATAAAGTTTTTTTGCATTGGTGCTGCCGTCGTTTTTTCTGTCATTGGTGTGGTGGCTATAACCAAAAAGACTGATGAGGTCGCTCTTAATTCAGACTTGAAGAAAGAAATTTCTTTAAATTCGACAAAAGTGGCTAAAGAAGATAACACCAAGAACCCTATTGCAGTCTCCGAGTCGGGCTTTCCTAATATAGATCGAGTTTTTCAATTATTTTCTACAGGACCTTCCAAACTCCCTATCGTTGAAACAATCGAATACAGTAGTTCTGCTTCTTGGCTTAAGGGAAGACCTGCTTGGCTATCTGATTACGCAGCTTATTACGGAACCTCTAGACATTTCATAGCTAGAAGTTTAAATGGCTCTTTAGACTATTTTTCACAAAAAGTATTAACGGGAGATCGATTTAACGTCTTTAAAAAGGATAAAAAAATTGAATTTCATCTTGCCTTAGATGTTTCTCGTCTACAATTAGCTCTTTTTTATCTTGATTTAGATACCCACGAACGAGTTTTGCTTAAAGTTTACCCTGTGGGGCTAGGTCGCTTGGATCCAACGAAGCCCTCTAAGACAGCAACTCCTTTAGGGGTCTATCAGTTAGGTGAGAAGGTGGCTGTGTATAAGCCAGGAGTTATGGGTTTTTTCCATGACAAAAAAACGGAAATGATTCAAGTTTTTGGCTCCAGATGGATTCCCCTCGGAGAAGAAATTGAAGGGTGTTCCGAACCAGGTAGAGGGTATGGCATTCACGGAGCTCCCTGGATTGTGGATACGGCAAGCGGCCAGCTTGTCGAAAACTCGGGTTGTATAGGAAAGTATGAGAGTGATGGGTCTATAAGACTTCTTGCAAAAGATATAGAAGAATTATATGCTATTGTGATTACAAAGCCTACATTCATCTATATAAGTAAAGATTTTCATGATATTGCGCTTCCTGGTGTTGAAGTTGCTGCACCGTCGCGTTAACAAGGAGAAAGTATGCTAGCTCACGAAAAAGAAATAGCAGAGTACGAGAAGACGTTGAAGCTTTTAAAAGAGCAAAATCAAACAAATGCTCTTTGGTCCGAAGAAGAATTTGTTCATTTTGAAACGAAGTTAGATTCCTTGAAAAGTAAGGTGTATTCTCAACTGACCCCTTGGGATCGAGTGGCGATCAGTCGACATCCCGCACGTCCTAAATCTTTAGATTATATTCGTAATATCTGTGAAGAATTTACGGAAGTTTGTGGAGATCGATTATTTGCGGATGATCACGCCGTTATTGCAGGGTTAGCTCTTATCGGTGGAGAAAAATTCATGGTAATTGCTCAAGAAAAAGGATCTGACACCGAAACCAGATTGCACAGAAACTTTGGAATGATGCACCCTGAGGGATATCGCAAAGCTTTACGCTGTATGGAGCTTGCTGCCAAGTTTAATATTCCAGTTGTATCCCTTTTGGACACTCCTGGGGCTTATCCTGGACTTTCTGCTGAAGAAAGAGGACAAGGATGGGCTATTGCACATAATATGTGGTCTATGTCTCGCTTGCCGACTCCTATTATTGTAATTTTAATCGGAGAGGGATGTTCTGGAGGAGCTATCGGAATGGGAGTCGGAGATGTGGTAGCTATGCTGGAGCATGCTTACTACTCCGTTATCTCTCCTGAAGGCTGCGCTTCCATCTTATGGAAAGATGTGAAGAAGAACCAACAGGCGGCAGAGTCCTTAAAGATTCATGTGGAAGATCTTCTCTCTTTTGGAATTGTGGATGACATGGTTCCTGAACCTCTTGGTGGAGCTCACCTGGATCCTTCTTTTGTGTACAAGGGAGTAAAAGAGCTTATTTTAGAAAAATGGAGTTTTTTAAAAGAGATCCCTCTAGAAGCTCTTATTGAAAGACGATATCAAAAATTTAGAAAACTTGGAGAATTTGTAGTAGAAGAGAAGGGATCTTTACTATAAGGTAACCCTTTATTTGGACTTTTTTTCATGCGATTACTTTTACAAGCGGCTCTTCGCGCTAAACAACATTTAGCGCTATTTATTATCACTTTTGTTACATTAATTCTCTTGACTGTCTCAAGTCAGATGGAAATGTTCTCTTTAGGGATATTAACTAACAGCGGTTCTGACTTCTTTACTCTGTTCTCTCCCGAGAAAGAAGGGGCCGTAGAAGGTGTTTCTTTGCAGCAGGTGCAAGAAAAATGGCCCGAGATGGAAGAAAAGGGTTCTAAGCTTGTCACTAAGCAATCGGCCGTTACCTATTTAGGTTCTAAAAAAGAAACTAATCCACTTAACTGGGTTCTTCTCAAGTTTAAACAGAGTTCGGTTTTTTCAAGTAACATTATTGCTATGGTAGCTCTTTTACTCATAGTAGCCGTTTTTAAGGCTATATGGCTGTTTGCTAGTCGCTATAGCACTCAACTGCTTTCCATTCGAATCAGCAGGGATCTTCGTCAGCAATATTTTGAGCATATTCAATCCCTTCCTATGAGTTTTTATCAACAATATAATATCGGAAGCCTCTCTTCCAGGGTCGTAGGGGATGCAGGGCAGATCGCTATTTCCATTAATTCATGCCTAACAAACTACTTGCAAACTCCATTCACGGTCGGAACCAGTCTTTCCGTCTGTTTTTATATCTCTTGGAAGCTTTCTTCCGTGATATTTATTGGTCTGCCTTTGATCGTTCTCCCTATTATGATTTTAGCTAAAAGAGTGAAGCGAGTGTCCAGGCAGCTTCTATCGAATCAAGAAAAATTTGCTACGGTACTATTAGAGTTTTTAGCGGGTATTCAGACCGTTAAAATATTTTCGATGGAAGCATTCTCCTTGAAAAAATATAAAGAGCAAAATGACAGAATGGCGCAGCTAGAGAGTAAGACTGCAAAATACGGTCTTTTAGCAAGACCCATTTTGCATGGGGTAACAACTCTTTGTCTTGCCGTGATTGTTCTTTTTGGTCTTTATGTATTAGGTATGAGTATATCTCAACTGATTGTCTTTTGTGGTCTTTTACATCTTGTCTATGAGCCTATTAAGAAGTTTGCTGACGAGAATGCCAATGTGCAAAAAGGGATTGTAGCAGCAGAAAGAATGTTTGAGGTATTAAATCTTAAACCAAAAATTGAAGATCAAGAAGATGCTATTGAGCTCAAAGAATTTACGGATTCAATAGAGTTTGATCATGTATGGTTTCGGTACCAAGGGGAGTGGATCTTACAAGATGTAAGCTTTACGATTAAAAAGGGGGAGACGGTGGCTTTTGTGGGGCCGACAGGGTCAGGCAAATCTACATTGGCTCAGCTTTTACCTCGCCTTTATGAAGTGGAGAAGGGGGAGATCCGTATTGATGGAAAATCCATACGATCTTATACGCAAAAATCCGTACGGGAACTAATCAGCTTCGTATCTCAAAAGCCCTTTTTATTTTTAGATACGATACAAGAGAACATCACCGTCGGAAAAAACATCTCTAAGGAAATTGTAGAGATCGCCTCTCGTAGAGCCTATGCAGAAGAGTTTATTTGCCGCCTCCCCGATAAATACGATACGGTCTTAAGCGAATCGGGACAAAACCTCTCAGGAGGTCAGCAACAAAGACTTGCTATAGCAAGAGCTTTAGCTCGTAACACTCCTATCCTCATCTTAGATGAAGCCACATCTTCCTTAGATGCTCTAAGTGAGCATCATATTAAAAACGCCATAACTTCTCTTCAAGGAGAGGTGACGCAGATCCTAATTGCCCATCGTCTTTCTACCATAGATCATGCAGACAGGATCTACTATATTGATAGAGGGGTAAAAATCGCCGAAGGGACTAAAGCGGAGCTCTTAGCAAGCTGTCCTGCCTTTAGAGCTATGTGGGAGATGATGTACAACGTAGAGGTTCAGGTAGAAGTTGAGGTTTAACCTTTAAGGGAAAATGCTTGAGGGTAGGAGCTATTTGTAATATCTAGTATTCTATCCGGTGTAAGTGTGGCAAATAGCTGTCCCTCTTTATCCTTAATTTCGTTGGATGGACTCAAAGTCCACCCCTTGGGTAGTTTTACATCAACCGTGGTTGATCCTTGGTTTAGAAAAGAAAACCCAAGGCTTTCTAGTCTTTCAGGATATTCCCCCTTGGTGTATATAGAATGCAAACTAATATCGACTCTGTTTTCAAAGGTTGATTCAAAGATGTTTTTAATTAAATTAGCTAAAGACTTGGAAGGGTTTTTGCTGTCATAAACTTTTCCAATAGCAGTTTGAATTGTAGTCCATTTTTCTTTTTTATCGGTAAGAACACGAAGCGCTCCTATACAGTCGGTACCTATTTTAATTCTGTCCTCTATGGGAATGCGGATATCGTTAAGGATGGTTGGGATCGGATCGGTGGCTAGAAGATTTTCGTCTAGTTTTAAAGATTTTAATTCATTTTTATATATGGTTAATTTTTCGGCCAGGATGTTTTCTAAGGGGGTGACCTTCGTGACATCGGTACTTATTACCTGGATGATGACATTGCTATTAGAGTCTTTTATCCTAAAAACGGCACAGTCTTTAAACATAGCTCCACCGTGTCAGCTCTTTT
>JAZKAC010000026.1:0-6258 GCA_040389325.1 Chlamydiota bacterium
AAGATGAGCAATAGGCTAAGTATTAGATACAGCACGGAGTCGTCCTATCGATTTTTTACAGTCCTTATGTAATATTTGTGATTTAAAAACAAGAAGACTTATTTTTTATAATCGTCTTATCCACTGCTCTACTTCTTTTTCTAAAGTGTAACCAGCCTCCTTATGCAGAGGAGGATTTTCTAAGATTTTACCCATGATTTGACTGATGGCATAAGCTTGAATCTCTAGTAGTGAGGGAGTCACGCATTTTAAGAGTTTGTTTAGATAGTTTTGTAGATATTCGGAGTGGGTGGAAGGAGGAGGGAGGATACAAAATTGATATTCTAGTTCCGTTGCGCAGCTGACAAGTTTAGCCTTGGGGTTTTGAGCGGTAAGGTTACTCACTAAGGATTTAAGTTCTTGAAAGGTGGCTTCTTTTTTCAGGTTACCATCACAAAGGTTTTCTTTTAGTCTAGATAGGTTTTTTATCCCTGTATCTTCATCTGGAAAAGAGAGATATTTCCCCCCTTCGGCAGATAGTAAGGCGATACGCATTAATTCGGAAAGGATTCGAAAGACATTAGCTTGAGAGCTTGGAACATGAATCCAAGACATATACCAAGAGTAAAAGTCGGATGCGGAGTTGAAGAGTTGTTTGCCTGGGCTTATATCTAAATTGAGCTTTTCTATAGTCATAGGCATTAACTCCTTATAAATGGCCCCCTACCTTAAAAAGATAGAGGGCTTAAAGTTTTTTGTGTCTCAATGATTAATATAGAGGAAAGATTCGGGTTACAGGGGCCCGATCTTATGGCACTCTTCTTCGCCTCTAACGTAATTGTAAACTATTTTTTATTAACTCGTGAGGTTTTAAATCATATATTTTTATTTTGTATCGATCTTATGACTATATCCTTCAAATTTTCTTGTCTTTATGGAATTTTTTATGTAAAAATGTTGCTAGCTAATTTTTTTGCAATCCGCGGATGTTTAGTGGATTCTGAAATTCGTGCTTAACAAATTCTTTTTCAGTAACTTAAGTAGGGAATGATGGATGAGTTTATTGCGTACCTTATTAAAAATCTAGTGGATAAGCCAGAAGCTGTGAAAGTGCAGACCGTTGATGATTCTCAAGATTTAGTCGTCTCGGTTCAGGTTTCAAAAGAAGATGTGGCAAAGGTGATAGGTCGTCAAGGTAGAATTATTAAGTCTCTTAGGACGATAGCTTTGATTATAGGGGCTCGTTTGGGAAGACGTATACGGTTGGAACTTGTGGAATAATTTTTTAGAGGCGTGATTGTGGCTGGGAATATCGGAATAGAAAATATTTTATCGACAGGGTCCGTGATGGAGATAGAGTGGCAGACCTTTTGGCAGAAAATGAGTTTGCCCGATAAGATCCAAATTTCTCTTCCTGTTGCTAAAAAAAAGATCATTATTATTTCAGGCCCGACGGGAGTCGGAAAGACGGCTCTTTCTTTGGTAGTGGCTAAAGCTATCGGGGGAGAAATTATTTCTGCAGACTCCATGCAGGTATATCAGGGGATGGATATAGGAACGGCTAAGATCCCTTTTGAAGAAAGAGAGGGGGTCCCTCATCATCTTTTAGATATTCGATCTATTGAAGAGAGCTTTAATGTTGTGGATTTTTGGAATGAAGCAACACGCCTGATAGAAGAGATTTATGAAAGGGGTCATGTTCCTATTGTGGTCGGGGGAACGGGATTTTACATTCATGCCTTGATCTACGGACCGCCAAGCGGGCCTGCCTCTACGGAAGAGACCCGTGCTGGATGGGAAAATGAGATGCAGGAAAAAGGGTCCGAGGCTTTATTTCGCAAGCTAGAGGAGTTAGATCCTCAGTACGCTCAAACAATCACTCAAAATGACAAACATAAGATTGTTAGAGCTCTTGAAATTATTTCTTTGACGGGTAAAAGAGTATCTCAATTCATAAAACAGGTAAATCCTCTGCAGAAATATGATTTTCGTTGCTGGTTCTTGTATCTTCCAAAGGATATTTTATATCGAAAGATTGAAGAGCGTTGCGATGATATGATTGCAAGAGGACTTTTGCAAGAAGTGGAGGCTTTAGATGAGTTGGGTCTTAGAAAGAACAGCTCGGCCTCTCAAGCTATTGGGTATAAGCAGTGTTTAGGGTTTTTAGACTCTTCCCGAGGGGACGATGACTGGGAGCAGTTTAGGACAGTATTTAAACAGGCTTCCAGAAAATATGCAAAAAGACAGTTTACTTGGTTTCGAAAAGAAGAGTTTTTTCGGTGGTTAAATAGAGAAGAACTCTCTTTTGAAAGAGCCGCTGAGGTGATTTTACAAGATTTTGAGCTCTCTCCTTAAGAAATTTTAAGGAAAGCTCAGAAAAAACTTCTCCTAAAACATTGATTTTTATAAAATTACTAGTCACAAAACTATCTTTTGTTAACCCATTGGAAAAAATACACTATGAATATAGATCAAGAAATCGTAGAAAGCTCTTTGCAAGATTCCATCCTTCCTCAAGAAGAAGAGGGTAAGAAAGAGGAAATTTTAGAAATAATCTCAGAAACAACCTCAGAAACAACCTCAGAAGTAATCACGGAAACAGCTAATAGCCCGGTATGGGATGATCTTAAAGTATTTCTTCCTGCTTTTAATGAAATGAAAGATCCTGAAGAAAAAATTCGTTTTGCTATTGAATTCATGCGTTGCAGGTTGACGGGTTTTGTTTCCCCTAAGTTCCGAGAATTCTGGGAAGTAAGAAAACTGTGTCTTCCTTTTTTTAAAGATGGGCTTTCTCCTAAGACAAGAGCGGATCTTTGGCAGCAGTATGTGGATTTAGCTGTAGAAGCTAGACGTGTGAAGGAAATTTTGGATGAAAGATCGAGTTTCGCTTATGAGCAAATTGATTTGGCATTACAATCTTTAGTTCAAGATCTAGACAGTGTAGAAAGTTCTTTATCTCAAATCATTTCTATGGAAATACCTTCCGAAGTGCGAAGTCTTGCGGGGAAAAAAGACAACTACATTATTACGCAAAAGAAGTTACATCTTTTTAATACCCTAGCAACAAAGGTTAATGCTCTTCGTAAAGAAGTAATCAAAACGGATATGCGTGTTCGTAGCAAGAACAAACTCTTTGAAAAACTATCTGCTTGCGGAGATCGGATCTTCCCTGTGAGAAAAGATCTCATTAAGATGATATCGGATGATTTTCTTGAAGATGTGAACGGTTTTTTCAGTCAGTATTTTGCTTCAGGGCAAGCTCCTCAAGGCTCTTTATATGCTCTTAGAGAAGAAGTCAAAGGATTGCAGTCCATTGCCAAGGTTTTAACATTAAATACGTACTCCTTTACAGAGACGAGACTTAAGTTGAGCTCGTGTTGGGATGTTCTTAAAGAGTGGGAAAAAGAAAAAAAGAAAGAAATGAGTGAAAAAAGAGCAGAATACCAACAGAATTTTGAATCCAACTCTTTAAAAGTGCAAGAATTCGAACTCTTTTGCCAACAAGAAGTCTCCTTAAATGAAATAGAAGCAAAATATGTTGAATTCGTTAAGGCTTTACGTGAAGTTGAGATGGATCGGGTAGAAGCTAGAATGCTTCGAGAAAGAATGGATCTTGCTAAAAAACCTCATGAAGACAAAAAAAGACAACATCTTTCCGATGCTCAGGAAAAAGAAAAGCAAGTAGAAGTCAGTCGTTTGCAAAAAGTACAAGAACTTCGTCTTTCTTTACAGTCTCTTATAGAGAATGCAGACACCCTATCTATAGATGATCTATCGGCTCAAAAAGTGATACTGGAAGAGATGCATAAAGCAATAGTTCTTTCTAAAGCTGAAAAAGTCTTATTAGAGCGCTTATTTAAACAGTTTAAAGATCGAATGTTGGATGCTAAGGGACGTTCCCTTCTAGCTCTTTCTCACGATGAAAGAGAGCAGTACGCAGGACTTGAGCAACTACTTGAAGAGAAGAAGCAAAGAAGACAAGAAGTTAAATCTCAGGTTGAATCGTATCGAAAGATTCTTGGAGGGTCAAGTCTTGACTTTGAAAGAGCTATGAGCTATCGAGAGCTTATGGAACTGGAAAAAGATAGTCTTGAGAAGATCAACAAGGCTATTTCCGAAATCGAATCCAAGATGGAAGAGATCAACGGATAACAGTGGCTATCTCTTTATTTGATTTGGACCGTACGCTGCTGTCTACAAACGGCAGCTTCGGTTTTTCTCTCTATCTTTATCAAAAAAAAGTACTTTCCGTATTTTCTATTTTATTTTCCTGTTTTTATTACATTTGGCATCAGTACTTCGGTCTTTCCTTAGAAAGACTACATCAAAAAGTATTTCAAAGAATGCTCTATGGCATGTCCATGCCGCTTTTAACAAAGCATGCCGAAGATTTTATAGATCTTTATTTAGAAAAAATCCTTTATTTTCCCGCTTGGGAGAAGTTGAAGTGGGCTCAGCATAGAGGGCACTTTACCTGTATAGTATCAAATTCTCCAAGCTTCTTAGTCCGTATTATCGCTAAAAAGTTTCATGTGGATGCCTGGGAGGCCTCAGAATATTTGGTTGACAAAGATCAAAGATTGTGTCAAATACAGAAAATATTGCAAGGGAAGGAGAAGGCTTGTTATGTGGAAGAGCTCACAAGGCGACTTGGGGTAAGCAAGGAAAAGAGCACTGGGTACTCAGATAGTTATCTGGATCTACCTTTCTTACACTCTGTCGGACAAGCTATTGTGGTTAATCCCGATCGCAAGTTGAAGCAGATAGCAGATCAACTTAAGTGGGAAGAGATTTGATCGACACTCTTAAGTTTTTATTATAAACACAAACTATAAAAAACATTTTCTATGAAAAAAGAGTCTATTGTTTTAAATTGTATAGCGCAAGCTGTTTTTGATAAGAAAGGCATAAATATTTTAGCCTTGGATATAAGGCCCTGCACTGACACGACAGACTATGTGGTCATAGCGGAAGGACTTGTGGATTCTCATGTAAAGGCTATAGCTCAAGAGGTCATAGCCGTTATGGAAAAAGAAGGTATTTCCCTTTCTTATGAAGAAGGGATGAAAAACGGCGATTGGGTGGTTTTAGACTTTACCTGGCTAAGTGTTCATCTTTTTATGCCAGGGATGCGAGAAAGATATGAATTAGAAAGCCTTTGGTCCGAGGGGCTTGTAGTTGATGTGGCTATTGATGTGTCTTCTAAAGCGGAAAATATGTCTTTAAAGGCTGTTTCTTGCTGGTAGGAGCTAGTGTAAATTTCTTTATTTTATTTTATTTATTGCCTAAATAATTGGTATTTCAGTATTTTATAGTAGCTCTTATAGTTTCGGTTGCGCATAGCTGTAAGAAACATTTTTAATAATGAGAAGATCGCTGCTAAGGGAGCCTGTGAGCCATGGAGAAAAAACGTATCGTAGTGACTGGAATGGGAATTGTATCTTGCTTTGGTACAGATGTAGATTTCTTCTATGAACAGCTTTTAGCGGGTCGTAGCGGAGTTACTCCTATTAAAGAATTTCCTTGTGAAGACTATCCTACGAGATTTGCTGCAAGCGTGCAAAATTTTGATATGGGTGACTATATTGATAAAAAACAAGCTCGCCGGATTGATCCTTTTATGCGTTATGCAATAGTTGCAGGAAAGAAATCTTTGGAGATGAGTGGCTTGACAGGCGAGGCATTTGATCGATTGGATAAGACTCGATGTGGTGTGCTGATCGGTTCTGGTATGGGAGGGATGAATACCTTTTCGGACGGGGTGGAAACTCTGATTACAAAAGGATTTAAAAAACTTACTCCTTTTTTTGTTCCTTTTATTATTACCAATATGGGCGGAGCTCTTCTTGCGATGGATCTTGGCTTTATGGGGCCTAATTACTCTATTTCCACAGCCTGCGCTACATCAAATAATTGCATTTATTCAGCTGCGGAGCATATTCGCAACGGAGATGCGGATGTGATGCTTTGCGGTGGCAGTGAAGCACCTATTATTCCGATTGGTCTTGCAGGATTTGTTGCTTGTAAGGCGTTATCTGAAAGAAATGAAGCTCCTGAATTGGCATCTCGTCCCTGGGATAAGAGTAGAGACGGGTTTGTTATGGGAGAGGGGGCTGGAGTACTAGTCTTAGAAAGTCTAGAGCATGCAGAGGCTCGCGGAGCAACTATTTTAGCAGAGTATTTAGGCGGAGCCGTTTCTTGCGATGCCTATCACATGACAAGTCCTAGGGAAGATGGGCTTGGAGTGAGTCTTTGTATAGAAAGAGCGCTAGCGAATGC
>JAZKAC010000027.1:0-10600 GCA_040389325.1 Chlamydiota bacterium
TTGCTTGGTGTAGATCCAGTCCAACAATTATCCTATACAACATTGCAGTATTGCTGGACTTCTCCTGAGGGATGGCATATAAGCTCAGTTTAAGACTACTCCTGCATCATCTTTTTATAACGTCGATTGCTAAATCTTCACTCATACTATTTTGTTTTCTTGACTACAAACCAAGCTGTAGTGCTATCTTCTGTTCCTCTTAATCTACGTATTTTTGCTCTTATTCAACTTTGGTATCGTTTTGCTTTTTGGAATTTAAGTCGCGTTCCAAGAAATCTATAAGCTTGCTCGAAGCTATTGTATTGTTAATAACATGTGCTGTGATAATGGCCGCAGGGCCATATGCAGAATATAAAATCCCATACCCAATACCGTTGATTATTGCTATTATAGCCTGAGCTTTGAAATCGAATCCTTTACCATTGTTAAGATGCATCATACCAAAACAAAATGCCGATACTGTTATGGCATCGCATGTAGGGCCTGTGATAGAGAATAAAATGATTCTAAAGACCACTTCCTCTATTAAAGGAACAAGAATACAAACGTTGAAAGGCTGTGATAAGCATACGCGTGTATAAAAATCAGCATCGGCGTCTGCTTGCAAGGTGCTCTTTTCTTGTTTTTTGATCAGCCCATCTATGGCATAAGCGCTCTTTAGCAGAGGAGTGTTCTTAAAAACCATCGCAACACCAGTTAGAGCCCCAACCCCGATAACATATGGCCACACAACACAACCCACCGTCGTTCCGAATAAGACAAGGCCTATTACTTGGTTATTAGTATTTACGATTTCTCTTTTACTTTTTTCATCCAAACAACTCCAAAAACCACCCGTTTAGGCAAGTAGGCATCGATATCACTTAAATCCTCACTTCTAATTTTACTAGTGATCATAAAGCAATCCAAATGATTAAAAATTTCATAGGGACTACAGCACTTGCTAAATATTTTATATCTTTTTTGATGAATGTTAAAAGAATCATCCGTAAAGTTTTTTAAACCTTGTCCCATGGCGACTTAGCTAAATTCACAGACCAGTCCGTCTACTCTACGATAATCCCCACATCTTTCGCTCCACAGCCGAACAAAACATCTCTCCCGAAAAAATGATGCAAATAGATGCTTTGTCGTTTATTATCAGAGCATTACGAATGAAATGATCATAAATAATGAACAGTGAAGATTAACGCTGCACCATATAAAATAGCATTATCACAGCATTAACATGAAATAATTAGCTAAAAAACAATTAAAAATGATAGAATAAAAGCATTCTTTAATATTAAGGAGAGCGGAAATGAATCATATTTCTAGTTTAAAATCTTGCGTAGGGGTATTTGGAAGTGCAGTTGTTGCAGCAGTTGGGATGAAGTATTCACTAGATACAGCAAATACTATCTCAGCAAATACCATCTCAGGGCTTTTTAATGACTCGCCCGTAAAGACACCCTTAATATTTGTACAAAAAAAAACATCAGAGAGAACTCCATCAATCATAGAACATGACCAAGCTCTCTTAAAAAAAAGTTACGAAATCTCTGGGTTTGTGAGATCTTTATATAGGCTTCCATTAATCGAAGGCGACTCCTCCGAAATACTTTCAAAGTTGGGAATAGATAGACCTCTTCCCGAAACGGACGAATTTCTAAAAGGACCTCCTGAATGCAATCCTCTTGGCGTGGGTCGATTAAAAGAAGGTATCGTAATAACGATAAACAGAGGAGTCCCAGACGCCCTTATCACTCCTTACGGAACACTTTACCTGGCAGTTTTTGGGAATAACGAAAAAGAGGCCATGAGAATAATTAAAGACAAATTCGAATTGGAACCAATGTTTGAGCGAGGAATCGGCTTTACAAATCAGTATGCTATTACAAAATGGAATGGTGAGGCCATCAAATCTCCTGTTGTTGAATTCCTTGATAAAGAAGTTTCTGAATTTTGCGAAAGAGAAGGCATTGCAACGAATGCCCACCGAGAATTAAATAGTGCCTTAAAAGACATGTTCTCTAAGGAAGCGAAGGAAGTTCCTATCCCCCCCCCTGTTCAATCTCATTGGATGCATAGCGTTGATCGGATTGCTAAGAGCCTTGGAATTAGCGACTTTATAGGAGGTTCTTGGGCCAATGCGATTAATAAAAAACAATAGACGTGTTTTTTAAGTAAACATCTTAAAAACACTCTATCTTTTCATTTGTTAAAACCTATAAGGGGCTCAATCTGGCACTCTGCCATGAGCCCCTTGTTTTGATCGTTTCCAACGGAAGATTTTTTCGCACTCTTTGCATCTTGCTTGGTGTAGATCCAGTCCAACAATTATCCTATACAACATTGCAGTATTGCTGGACTTCTCCTGAGGGATGGCATATAAGCTCAGTTTAAGACTACTCCTGCATCATCTTTTTATAACGTCGATTGCTAAATCTTCACTCATACTATTTTGTTTTCTTGACTACAAACTAAGCTGTAGTGCTATCTTCTGTTCCTCTTAATCTACGTGATATGTATGCAATTTTTCCTTATCCTTCTTACCTGCTTTTTTTCTTGTGTATACGGAAGTTCCGTAGCCGTTACGGAAAACGATCCGAGCTCCATAGTAAATCATGTGAGTGTCATCACGGGTGATGTGTATTGGTCGGAAGAAGATGTAGTTGTCCAAGGAGTTCAACCCATCTCTTTTCGTAGAAGCTACGTCTCTCAAAAAGGGATGGGATATTGGAGTTCTCTGGACTGTCTACAAGCCAATTTGTTACATAGCGGTTTTATGGTCGTAAAAGAATCCAGAGGATCGACGCTTTCCTATTTCATGACAAGCAAAATGAATAAGAAAAATGTGGAATATTCTTTCGAATCACTCGATTTGCAAAATCAAGCTAAAGGGTTAACAAACACGGCTAGAGGAAAGATCTCGGGACTTACGAACCTAAAAAACCAACAACTCTACATGAGCTCTGATCTAAAGGAATTTAGCATTACGAGGGCGGATGGAATCAAAAGAATCTACAAGCTTAAACACGAAGAAAAAGTTAAGATTTTTGGAAATAAAGTTTCTATTCATAACACCTATCTCTTACAAAAAGAAGAGTTCCCGAACGGCAATAAGATCATTTACGAGTGGCCCAAAAAAGACAAAGACGTCTGGCAGATAAGATCTTGTAATCCCACAGAGGACATCACATATGCCTGGATTAGGTTTCATCCTAAAATAGGAGTAAAAGATCGTAGCAATGCTGACTATGGCATCGAGACAAGTGACGGTCGGCATTTTGAATACAAATACTTCGAGCATACCGGATTTTTTTTACTTAAAGAAGTCTCGAGCGATGAGAAACCGACAGAGACAATACACTACCTTACCTGTAACGGCAAAAAGCTTCTTAACGCCATCACATGGCCTTCTAATCGCTCCATACAATTTACCTACTACACCCCTGGAGATTATTATCAAGGCTCTCGCTTAAAAGAAAATGACCCCGTTTGCTTTCGTGTAAAACAGATCCTATCTCCCGTTTCGGAAGAAGGGCATCTTGTAGCTACCCATACTTTTGAGTACGATTGTAAAAACAAGAAAACAACTGTTTTGGATGCCTATAATACCCCGACTATCTATCGATGGGATGACGATCTTCACTTAACGGAAATCAATCGATTTTCTGCCCAAGGAGTCCCCTTCAACACCGAAAAGTTCATCTGGGGATCCGCTGGCTCTAAAGAAGCCTCTAACCTTCTTTGTAAAGTACTATTAGACGCAGAAGGAAGCCCGATACGCGCCTCCAGCTATTCTTACGATAAGTGGGGCAATATATCGCAAGACCAGTTTTATGGTAACTTAACGGGGCATGGCACTATTAGCCTAGATGGAAAGGGGCTCCCGATTCATGATGATGCAGAGTGCTACACCAAACAATATAAACATAGCAAAGACGGCAAACATCTTCTATATTGGCAAGAAGAAGATAACGGAGGCAGGACTGAATATTCTTATGAAGGCTCTCTTCCTCTTATCAAAGAAGAAAGAGTCTTTGATAAAGGCTCTCTCATCCAATGTAAAAATTATGAGTATAACAAGTATCGAACCTTGGCAAAAGAGTTCAACAAAGATGTTTTGGAAGGCACTCTTCTTATCACAGAAATTACGCCTAGAAACAGCCAAAATTATATAGGACTCCCCGAGGTCATAGAAACAAAATATGACTCAAACCACGGCATAAATCTTCTTAAAAAAATAAGACTAAGCTACGGTCCAGGAGGAAGAGTTACTCAAGAAGATGTTTTTGATAGCACAGGGACCTTTCAATACAATGTAAAAAATCATTATGAAAAGGGGCTTCTTGTTCAAGAGACCAACGCCCTGGGACGAGTTGCTACTAGCAAATACGATGAGCTACAAAATAAGATCTACTATAAGGACTTTGGATCTAGAGCAGAATGTCGACTAAGCTACGACACCGCCAATAGATTATGCTGGGTTATAGAAAAAGGAGAAGGACTCGAGCGTATTACTAGTAAGAAATATAATTTTCTTAACCTGGAAATTTCATCTTGTGATGAATATCAAAATGAAACGACCTATGAGTATGATCCCTTCGGTCACATGCTAAAAATGACACTTCCCGAGGGAGAAGTAACTCTTAGGAATTACGATGCAGCAGGAAGGCCAATATATCATACCGACGCTAAAGGATACACCACATACACAAAATATAATGCCTATGACAAACCTGTTGAAATCTCCCATTCCGATGGATTCTATGAATATTTCACTTACTACCTTGATGGCACCCTACAGTCTCATACGGATCAAAATGGAATTCAAACGTTTTATACCTACGATTCTTTAGGAAGAGTCCTTTCCAAGCAAAAAGCCGGTCTTGTAGAAAGCTTCACTTATAACGCTTTTAACCTCACAAGTTCAACGGATCTGGAAAACCACACAACTATTTTTACTTTCGATGGCGCAGGACGTAAGATCTCGGAACAACTTGATGATGAAACCGTTACTTATGAATACGACTCTTTAGGTCGCCTTAGCAAGGAATACTACGGTGACCTTGTCACCGTTACGGTTTTTGATATTCTAGATCGAGTAAAAGAGGTACGAAAGGAAGATTTTAAAGGTACCCCATTAAGTAAGATTTCTTATGGATATGATCTTGCAGGCAACCAAGATTCCGTTACTAAATACATACAAGGAGCACGGTCCTCTGAAATTTTCAATTACGATGCACTTTGCCGCCCTATCAGTCATACAAACGCTATCGGCAAAGTAACAACCTATTCCCACAGCCTAATCCCCCATCAAAAAACGACAATGGATCCTCTTGGTCTACAAACAATCGAGACCTACAATTCAAATGGTAAAATCCAAAGTTTAGAAAAAAGATCGGGAGCCGGCAAAACGCTGTCAGTAGACTTTTACACTTATGATGACAACCTTAACTTAGAATACACAACTTGCAGGCTAGATGATCGTCAGGTTATCACCCATCGAAGCTACGGACCGCTTAATCGTTTAGAATGCCTTACAGAAGGGTTCGAAACACAAGATGAGAAAAAAACCTTCTACTCTTACACTCCAATAGGACAAATTGAAAAGCTTGAAAAGCCAAACGGCGTTATCCTGAGAAGTACTTATAACGATCAGGATCTTCTTGAGTCTCAAACCTCTTCGGATGGTACAATTTATTACACCTATACGTATGACAAGAATGGCAACCTTATAGAGGGCGTCAACGAACATACCAAAGAAAAAATCACAAGATCCTATGATGCCAAAGGAAGAGTGAATCTAGAAACATTTCTAGATCACCTTTACGTAGAAAAGGATTACGATTCACAAGGAAGAAAAAAGTACTTAGGTTTACCTAACGGCTCAGGCGTTAGGTATCAATATGATGCCTTGCATTTAAGACAGGTCTCACGTTGGTTTAAGGATCAATGTCTCTATACTCACGACTACACCTCATACGATCCGTTAGCAGGGCATCTTTTAGAAGAAAGGCTCCCCTTTAACCTTGGAGCCATTGCCCGCAAGTATGATCTATTAGAAAGGCCTATATCTTTTCAAAGTCCTTTCTTTACTCAGCAAGCGATTAAGTTCGATGATGTTGGCAATATCCTTTCTACAAACCGAGCCCAAAAAAATTTAACCTACACATACGATGATCTTTATCAGCTCACCTCCGAAGAAAACCACACATACCGATTTGATGCTCTTCATAATAGAGTTATGAAAGACTACCTCTCATCCTCTATTAACCCTCTAAATCAAACCTCGGATCTTAACTACGGGAAAGACGGCAACCCGACATCTTTAAACGGAAAAACCCTTTCTTATGATGCCTTAGATAGACTAATAACCGTAGAAGATGCAAGTACACGTATTTGTTATAGCTATGATGTTTTACATAGACGTCTTTTAAAAACAGTCTACACCCTCTTCGAAGGAAATTGGAATCCTATAGACACCATCTATTACCTCTATGATGATCAAAATGAAATAGGGGCCTTTGATTCTTCAAAAAGGGCCATAGAGCTTAGAATCTTGGGGTCTACATCTCACGCAGAAATAGGTTCTGCCATAGCTATAGAACTTAATCAAAAAATCTACATCCCTTTTCACGATCTTCACGGTAACGTTGCCGCATTATATTCACCTGAAGATCTTACATTAGAGAGTTACTCTTATTCAGCTTTTGGAGAAGAAGAGTTCCTCCCCTCCATAAAAAATCCCTGGCGTTTTTCTTCTAAAAGAACCGATGAAGAAACAGGCCTCGTCTACTACGGTAGAAGGTATTATATTCCAACACTTGGACGTTGGTTATCACAAGATCCTCTTGGACTAGAAGCAGGGCCCAACCTCTATGCTTTTGTTCTTAACGACCCACTTACTCATTTTGACTTATATGGATTACTAGAAGATGGATGGTTTGCTCGTTCTATGGAAAAAGCAAGGGATGCCGTAGCAGGTGTCGCTCATGGCACGGCAGATTTTGCTATTCATTCTGCTGGTTGGACTGTTGACATGGCAGGATCTGCCATGAATCATTTCGGCTCAAGTCTTCTAGACTTTGATGCCTCCAGCAGGGAATTCTCCGGTATGCAGAGAAGGGCTTCTTACGAGAAATCTTTAAATTCTATCAACGATAACATAATAAGAGGCATGAATAGCCTTGGAGTAAATACTAACTCCAATTTTTATCAAGGAGCTCGCAGCGGCACTACAACAGCTTTAGAGATCTCTTCTTGCGCTCTGGGAGCCTACGGAGCTACTAAAGGCGTCATTTATGGTACGAGGAAAGCAATCCAATACACTTCTACAAGATTTGGAAAAAATGTAGCTTCCAGAAGCTCTCTATGGGGTTCTTCTGCTGAAGCTAGCACCCTAGGTTATCCCGCTACAAGCTCTAGGAGTGCTCATTTATTAAAAAACAGACTTACAGCAGAAGAAATTTCAGGCGGGCATGCATTTGAAAAGCATGTCATTCAGAGGAATGAGTTCCCTGGTTTTTCTCGATTTGAATTTGAACAACACCTCAAAAAGATATTAAATAATCCAACAGAAGTGAAAACATTAACAAGTAAGCGTACTGGTTATTGGGATCGAACAAGTGGGACGGTAATTGTCCGAGATCCCTCAGCGATTGATGGAGGGACGGCTTTTCGGCCAATCCAGGGGAAAAAATATTACGACGACGTATTAAGATAGGACAAATATGCAAAATAAAACTTTTGAAATTAATCTTGAAAAAGATCGCCCAATAATTAACATTTTAGGTGAAATATGTTGGGGTTTTCAAGTTGACAACTTCGAAAAGAAAATTGGCGTTAAAAAAGAAACTGTCGAAATACTATTAGAAAAGCTATTAAAAAGCGAAAGAGAAGAAACTTTAATTATATACATCAATTTCACAGAAGTTGAAATAATTAAAAAAGCTATAATTGAAGTCGTGAGAGAGATTGAACAATGGGAATTTCATGCCAGAATTGGTATTTCTATGGAAGAACTAATGAAAATACCATTTTTTGAATATATCAATATAACAGACTGATTGATTTAAGAAGATATAATTAATATACAATAAACGTAGAGCCTTTTGCAAAACCCGTTAAAAAGTGCTGCAATTAATTTTTTCATAAAAATTAAAATTTCAAATACTGCATTCAAGTTGGTTTAAAATAAAATA
Organism: Chlamydiota bacterium; assembly: GCA_040389325.1. Classification (GTDB taxonomy): domain Bacteria; phylum Chlamydiota; class Chlamydiia; order Chlamydiales; family Rhabdochlamydiaceae; genus CAIJXB01. The sequence continues at coordinate 8,190 of JAZKAC010000027.1, forward strand.
TTTTCGAAAAAGATTTTTTTTGGGGATGAGGAATCGTCAGAGAAGTGACAACATTAGAACTGAAACCAATTATCTTTACTTCTTTATTGACTTGCTAGCCGTAAAAGCTGATCTGCTGATAAAACCAGAACCCCGATCATGAGCTGGCGGAAAACTTTTTCAGCTCCCTTGACCCGTATATTACGCCCCCCGAACTCATCCTTTAGTCTAGCATTACTTCGTTCAGCTGTAGAACGATGATTATATCGGACGGCCTCTGCGGGCTCCCAATTTAATGAGTGACGTGCTTTATTCTCCATCTCCAAGTTTCTTTTTAATTCCACATCACGGCACGGATTTATATCTATAATTGGTACATGATTAAGGTTTATTGAGTATTCTTGTATTTTGCGGTTTAAAATCGAGACTTTGCGCAATTTAGAATCGAGAGCGGACGCGGCTTAAATCGAGAAAAACGCGATTTAGGATCGAGAGCCTACGCGATTCAAAATTGAGAAAAACGCGATTTAAGACCGAGACTTACCGCGAATAAAATCGAGAGAAACGCGATTTAGGATCGAGAGATTTAGACCCAGACGAAAGAGCTGACAAAAATACAAACCTTTAAAAGGTCTTTGAGCTATAAGTCATTTCCTGCGCACTCAATTACGTTTATTAATCTCAAATTACACATTGTAATCTTAGAATCATCTATAATTTATAGATGATTCTATTTTACAAATTGTCGTAATTTTATGAAAGGGTAATCTTTTTGAGCGGGAGAGGGGATTGGGGAGAGGGGCGCAGTTCCTCTCCCCTTCTTGTTTTTTTCTTTTTAAGATCCTTGGGCCCAACTACGGAGAAAGGCTTTGCCTGAACTCCGTAGACGGGAGTCAAAGGAGAAATAACTTTATGATGGAATAGCTAAAGGAGATAAAAAAAACAAAAAAATATTATTACATAAGGCCGTGTTTATGCGTTTAAAGAGGCTTTACCGCCTATTCCTTTAAGAAAGCCTCAGGGCGTGATTTTTGAGCATCTAAAAGAAGTTTTGGAGAGATTGTGAAAGCATGTTTCATATAACAAAAGTAAATGCGGCAGTTTTATAATAACTGCCGCAGCTTGACTACGGTGAACTATCCCCCTTTGAATCCATCCGTTGTTTAGCGATTAGCAGCCTAACAGATTCTCCCCTATAGACAAACACTTGAGCTTTATGAGTGAATCGATCAAGAAGAGCAGCGGTGAGTTCCACGCTTTTAAATAAGCTAACCCATTTATCAAATGATAAATTTGTGCTAACAACGATCGATCCCTTTTCATAGCGACTAGAAAACACTTCAAAAAGCAGGTTAGCTCCTTTTTCTGTGAAGGGGACAAAACCCATTTCATCAATTATAAGAACTTTTGGCCTAAGCAAAGCCCTCATCTTCTTGCTGAGCTTATGACTGTCATGAGCCTCTTCAAGATCTGTAACAAGGCTTTGCGCAGTATAAAACTTTACAGAGATTCCCTGCCTACACAGGTCTCTTCCTAAAGCAACCAGCGAATGCGACTTCCCAGTGCCTTGACGGCCAATTAAACAAATATTTTCTTTCTTTTGAACAAAGTCTCCATTACCAAGAGCCTTGACTGCATCAAAGTTAATTTCCGGATTTAAACTCGCATCGATTTCAGTCCATTCTTTATCCGTAGGAAATGAAGCATATTTCATTCTCGTATCGGCTTTTTTTTGTTCCCTGTATTTTAGTTCAGCTTGAAGAAGAGCTGTTATATAAGCCTCTTTTTCATCTATACGAGAAAAAGACTCTATAGCCTGAAGAGCTCCAAACATACGAAGAGAAAGTAGCGTTTCCTTTAGCATGATTTCCCTCCGCATAGTTCGCTGTATGGATCGAGAAAAAAGTCAATACTTGGCATGTCTAAGTTGGGAAGTTTTTCTCTAACAGCTTGAGGGGTTTCCTTCGTCTCAGGCTCGCATTCTAATTTTAAAAAGGCTTCAACCTCTTCACTTTTCATACGGTTAATGCCGATAAATCTGGATACGGCATTGCGCCACGCAGCCTCTTCATGTTTTTTACGTAAGAATAAAATATTAACAAATTCTCTTTGAGCTTCTCTTAAAGAACGTCCCTGCAAGGTAAGTTGCCAAGCTTGTTCTATCAAAGGGTCGCCTAGTAGTTTTTGCGTAGCTTTACAGTCCCATAAGGCTCTTGGTTTCTGTTGTAACTGTTCCAGGTAATGGCCCCAATACAGAGAATCAGCTCCTGGAGAAAATTGTCTTTTATGAATGATGCTTATTGCCTCTTTGAGATTGGGGCGAATGGCAATATCAAAACTCATAATGCAGATCACAACCTCGTCTCCTACGTATTGCTTAGGAACAGAATAATAGTGTCCCTCCACCTCTATGCATTGATAAGAATTAACAA
>JAZKAC010000028.1:0-5993 GCA_040389325.1 Chlamydiota bacterium
AATAGTGTGAAAATTTCTCCTACGGGGGCTGTGAGTTTTATATGTAATTCGACAAGTTCCAATTATATTAATTCAAGTCTCATCAGTGTGGGTACGGGTACTTCTGTTACTGGAGCAATATTAAACATTATAAATAATACAGGCGTTTCCAGTGATATATATATAACGGATGATATTACTGGAAACTTGTTTATTACGATTAATTCTGTTTCCAGTACTGGGTCTGATATAACTTTTTTAGGGAATGGGCATTCTATAACTGGAGCCGTGAGTTTAATTTTAGGTAGCACTATAGACATAAGTAGTGGTGTATTAACTTTGGTTAACGATCAAGGGGGTGATGGTGTATCTCAAATCAATGGTAATATTATAGGAACTGGAGGGAACGTTGTAATCAACTCTAATACGTCTTTTGGGACTTCTTCTTCCATTTTTCCGATAAACACTTTTTCGGGAGGCTTGACTCTTTCTACAGTAGGATCGAGTATTCTTCCGGCAGAGCTGCAATATTACTCTCCGCTCAGTCTGGGAACGGGCACTATAATAGGTGCAGGAGGAACGTTAACTAATCAATCAACCTCATCTCTTGCTGCCGATAATACTATTGCCAATCCTTGGACTTTTTATACGGGTCCGACAACATCCTTTGCAGGAACCCTGACTTACATAACGGGTCCTATTACAATAGCAATACCCTCAGGAGGGACGGATACGTTTGCTACGATATCGGGAGGGTCGGGAGTTGTATCATTTACTCCTAGCAGTTTGACTATTAACGGTGCAACTATTTTAGTGACTAATGGAAACAGTATAACAACTGGGAACATTTTTGAAACGGGATCAATACAGTTAGGAGGGGGTAGTCATAGCGCTCCGATAGTAGATACTCTGACAATTACAGCAACTGGTACGGTTAGTTATCCAGGGAATATTTCCGATGGTAGTTCCGGGACCGGGGCTGTTGTTATTAATACTCCGAGTGCTTCTGGTAGTGTAGTTACTCTTACGGGAGATAATACGTTTACAGGTGGATTGACTATTATGCCAGGTGGATCTTTAGCTATAGCCGCAGCAGAGAATGTAGGGGCTCCTCCAAAGGGGACTATTTCTTTTGAGGGAGGGCTCAGTTCCGCCATGACACAGAATCCCGCGACCTTTTCCTTGCCTCTTCCCAATTCGGGAATCACCTCTATAGTAACTCTAGATAACGACTATAGTTATTTAAAGGATACCATAACAACAATAGATGTTGGTGGTACCACCGAAGCGCCTATGACATTAATTTTTGCGGGAACTGGTTCGATATCGGGGTCGGGAAGTTCTTTGTCAGCCGAAATCACCAAAGTAGGAGGGGGGATTTTAACGTTTGGTACTAGCCACTCTAGCACGTCTCTCAGTACTGGTACTTACGATATAACAGTGAAAAATGGAGGATTGGTTTATAATCTTGATTCCTCTTTGGACCTTTCAGCTGTCCCCTTTTTGGATGATGGGGTGTTAAGAGGCTATCAAGATAGCTGGTTTTCTTTAGCGGACGCTTCTTATTCCAACTGGAAAATGACGCTCGTTACTCCTCCTTCTCCTGCCGTAGTAAATGTCACCTTGGAACCGGGCACGATTTTGAGTGGAGGTGGAGAGGTGACGACTGTGGAGGTGCAGTCGGGCGCGGGTATCGTTCCTGGGGATGAGACTGTAGGGGTTCTTACGGTGACGGACTCTGTTGACTTTCAATCGGGTTCTACTTTGTATATAAGAACGAATGGATCTTCTGCATCTCTTCTAAGCGTAGGAGATTTAGCAATGCTTGGCTCGGATGTGACCCTTGTAGTTGCTCCTCAGGTCGGAAATTATACTCGAGCGGAACATTTGGTGTTTGAAGCGGGGGCTTTATCGGGAGAGTTTTCTGATATAGTAGTCCCGGCTTCTTATTTTCTAGATCTCAACTTGGACTACTCTATACCCAATCAAGTGATTTTAGGTATTACTCCAAGAACGGCAAGAGAGCTTGCGACGGGAGGTAATGCAATATCCGTATCTAATGCTTTAGATGAGGTCATTCTTTGGAATCGGAGTAATGTAAACTATGTGGTTCCTGCTTTAGTCTCCGACAATCCCGCATTCCCTCTTTTAGGGATGGTTTTAGAAACTTTAATACCTCTTACAACGGTAGAGGAGATGACGGATGCTTTAAATCAACTGCAGCCAGCTTTTTTTAAAGGGTTTACGATCGTGCAAGAAAATAACATTTTAAAAGTTCAAGATACGTTGAACCTTCGGATGGAATACGTTTTAAATGCAAATTCTTGTTATACGTTTAATGATAAAAAAGAGTGTTGCAAGCCTGATTCTAAGATCATCCATACTTGGATAAGCGGTGTAGGCGATGTGCTTGCTCAAGATAGTAACACCTATGCGGATAGTCCTCAGGTCGGGTATCAAAGTAAGATGGGAGGCTTTGCTGCGGGCGCCGACGGTCACTTTGCCAAGGTCATCTACTTCGGGGGAATAGGAGGGTTTACAACTTCTTATATCAAGTGGAGAGGACATCAGGGAACGGGTAACATCAACACGGGGTATGCAGGGTTATACCTATCTGCTATAGGTAAGATGTTTTACGGAAACCTCTCTTTAATCGGTGGCTTTAGCGATTTTAGCGGAAGAAGGCATATCGATTATACGGGTGTTGACCTAACGGCTAAAGGCAACCATGCGGGTAAGCAGCTTTTATCCCATGCGGATACGGGGATCAACTGGAGCGTCGGAGGATTTACCATCAGACCTTTTGACGCCTTTGACTACATTTCACAATCGGAGACGGGTTATATAGAGCAAGGGGTCGGAGAATTCGGTCTAACTCTTAATGAGACAAATGCCATCTTGATCAGAAATGAGCTCGGGCTTGAAGTGTCAACTTGTCTTTGCTTTTCCAAGGTGAAATGGGTCATAGCGCCCAAAGCTAGCTGGGTGAGAGAGGTGAGAGTCAAGGGAGAGAGCTACACGGCTTCTTTTACGAAAGCCGAGTTAGCGGATGCTCCTTTTACCGTTACGGGATATTTTCCAGATAGGAGTTTATTTTCTCCTGGGGTCTCTCTTACGGGATCCATGTGTCAAGATAAACTAAGCGTAGAACTAAGCTATAAGGGAGAATTTGCTCACGGCTACAGTGATCATAGCTATGCGGGAGAGGTGCGTTATGGATTTTAGTAAAAAATGACAGTTTTTTATGTACTATTTTTTTAAAGTCCTCTAATCTGACGTCTTTCTTCGAGAAAAGGAATCATGTGAGCGTATGCGACGAAACTTAAGTGTGTTTTTTTTAGGCTCTTTACTTTTATCGATATCAAAGCTGTCTGCCGAGACGGAGCTTGATGAGCATTTTAGTTTGCTTACGGACTTTGTCTATATGCAAAGGTACCATGTAAAAAATAACCCAATCGTCACCGATTCGACAGTGACGATTTGTGATGGGAGTGATTGTACGAGTACCGTGTTGAGTTCGAAGGCTCTTGTTCGTAATTTTGAGCCTGGGATCTCTGCGGCCTTTTCTTATATACAGAATGCAACGACCAAGTATGAGCTTTCCGGGTTGTATATTTGGGCCATGGATAATACCTCAACAAGAGAAGGGCCAGGTTCCCTTTCATATCCTTTTCAGAACGCTTCTTTTGCAAAAGATTTTTATGGTGCGGATAAGATGACGGCAAGATATAAGTCTCTTTTTTATACGGCAGAGGCAAACTTTTGGAAAACATTTAGCTCGATTAGGTCCATGTTTGGTCTTTCGACCCTTTTTGGTCTTAGGTTTGCTAATATCTCGGAGAAGTTCTCCGTAAATTCTTATAAAAGCAGAGGACATAGCTCTTATGATATCAAGGCAGACAACGATTTAATCGGGGTGCAGATAGGACTCGACTTTCAAATTCGTCCCATTAAAAACTTCTACTGGGATTTACTCTTAAAGTTTGGAGTTGATTTGAACAGGATCTCGGCTAAGGTGTCTTTAGGAGATTTAAATAATACGGTTATATTAAGAAACAACACTAGGCAAAAAGCTCAAAGCGGCGTTTTTGCTCAAGCGGCAGCGGGAGCGGGATATCAACTGGCTGATTGGTTAAATGTGCATATAGGCTATCAGATGCTATTTTTTGGGGGATTAGCTTTAGCTCCCGATCAGGTAGATCGGTCTTCTTCAGGACTTGGCATTGCTTCTATGGTCAACTCTTATACGATCTCGGGTAACGGATATATAATTGTCCATGGAGTCTATACGGGATTTGTCTTTGCTTTTTGATAAAAAAAGCCGGAGATGATCCTCGACAAAGAAGTAAGTCCTTATGGCTGCTACCTTCCGGTCCTGACCTAGTTCGAACCCTTCCTTCCAAGAAGTCCCCGGCAAAGAATAGAATTATAGAGAGAAAAGGAGTTTTTAGCTACTTTTTTCCCTCTAAAGATGAAAAAAAGTAGACCTGATTTTTTGAGGAGGATGTATGAAGGACAGGATTCAAGATTTTTTGCTCTATCTAGCTTCCGAAAAGGGATTAGCTCAAAATACCCTAATAGCCTACAAGACGGATCTATTGGCTTTTCAACATTTCTTACAGGATAAAGATCTTTTTCTAATAGAAAAAAAAGATGTCATTGATTTTTTAGAGGTTAAGCAAAAAAAAGGGCTGGCCTCAGGCTCTCTTTGTCGCGCTCTGATTGCGATAAAACTATTTTTCCGTTTTCTTAAAAAAGAGTCTATTACCCATCTAGAGGGGATTGCTTTTTTAGACAGCCCTAAGATATGGCAGCTCATCCCAGAGGTGCTTTCTTTAGAAGAGGTAGACCTGCTATTTGCAACACCTGATGTGAAAGGCTTTTTAGGGTCAAGAGATAGGGCTATTTTAGAGGTGATGTATGCTTCTGGACTTAGAGTCTCGGAAGCTTGCGGTCTTGATTTTCAGGATATAGGAGAAGGAAGCGTTAGGGTTCGGGGAAAAGGAGGGAAGGAGAGGATCATCCCCATTGCTAAAAGCTCTCTTGGTATACTTGATGAGTACTTACTTCACTTTCGAGATAGGATAGGGATAGTTTCCGAAGCTGTTTTTGTGACAACGAAAGGAAGAAGGATGGATAGAGTCAATGTATGGAATCGGATTAAGCTGTACGCTAAGAAAACTGGCTTACAAAAAAACATTTCACCTCATACCTTGCGTCATTCTTTTGCAACGCACCTTTTAGAAAATGGAGCAGACCTTAGGATTATACAAGAGATGCTAGGTCATGCACGGATTGCGACAACAGATCGCTATACCCATATCAGTCAAAAGCACCTAACGACTTCTTTTGAAGCTTTTCATCCAAGACCTTAACCAACCAGGCTCACGTATTATGCAAATAATATCACAATAAGTGGGTATTACGTGGGCTGTCACATCCTGACATAATTATACCCGTGCTTCTCTATGAAAACTCCAGATGATTTCGGTTCTTTTTTTGGGAAATTTGATTCTAGAATTTGTTTTTTGCATTTTTAAGATCTTAAATAAGCTCGTCATTTTTGCAAAATGGGCTTTAGCTAAGTTCTCTTCTCCCCATTTCTCGCATCTTTTTTGGATTAAAAAGAAAAATCAGATTCAAATTTGGGCCTTATTCAGCTTTTCGGTCAAAAAAAGGCTTTTTTCGACATCAAGAACTTGTAAAAAAATTAGAGGGAGGCTTCACGAACCAGAATGGATTGCTTTATAGGCCAGACAGTGTACAGGGCTAAAGCAAAGATCGAATCTCCTCTTCCGATAAACCACTGGCGGTTACTGCGAGAGAAATTGGAATGCCATTTTCTAACAAACAGAGAGCCATTTCCCTTGCCTTTTTAGCTTCGCCTTCAGCTATTCCTGCTAATCGTTGATAATCAAAAGCTGCTTGTAAATCTAATATGCGTTTTTCATTTTGCTGGTACTCGATGATCAACTTTTTTGTTGTTAGTAATAAATCATTCGTTTGATATCGTT
>JAZKAC010000029.1:0-4529 GCA_040389325.1 Chlamydiota bacterium
CCCTTTAATGGATCTTTTTTTCATAGGTCTCAATTTTTTTGATACGGGCGCTTTTTTCTTTCTACTCATCCCTTCTATATGGTTTGGAAAAAGCTGGAAAGCAGGCTTGAAACTATTTGCCATCCTCCTTTTATCAACTTTTGCCGTGGAACAACTGAAAACCCTATTTGCCCTTCCAAGACCCTTCCATCTTTTTCCGAATCTTGCCGTCATCAAAGTTGCAGGCTACGGCTTTCCAAGCGGCGGAGCAACAAATGCAATGCTGTTATCCTGCCTTTTAGTAACCTATGGAAAAATTCGCTTTAAATGGACTATTGCCATACTTTTTCTATTTTTTGTTTCCCTATCCAGAATATATTTAGGGGTCCATTTTTTAACCGACGTTTTGGGGGGTTGGGCACTAGGAATTCTCCTGTGGACCTTATTTATCCTAGCTTCATCTCCCTTAGAAAAATGGCTAAAAAACCGCTCCCTCTTACTTCTTCTTCTCTTAAGTCAAGCTATCCCTATCTTTTTATTTCTTTCACATCCTCCCATAAGAAACACCTGCAGCATTGCAATGGGAATTTCTCTTAGCCTCTTTTTCATTACACCTCCCACTCCCAAGACTTTAAAAAGATCCCTTCTACAAGGAGTTTTAGGAGCTGCGCTTTCCTTCCTCTTCTACTTAGGAACCCAACATCTTTTTCACCCATCCCATCCCTTATCTAAATTTGGAGTGTCTTTTGGAATAGGACTTGGAGTCGGAATCTTAGGAGCCTATCTTTGTAAAAAAACCTCTTCTCATAAACCAAAAAAAGGAAGCCATGCTGGATCTCTTACAAGAAAAAGTTAAAAGCCTACCCTTATTTAAAGAAGGAAGGCATATCTTCTTATGCTGCAGTCAAAATCAAAAATGTTGCAGCAACGAACTTGGCTTAGAATCTTGGGAATACCTCAAAAAAAGACTAAAAGAACTTGGGATAGAGCAACCTATACCCGTCTTAAGAACTAAGGCAGATTGCTTGCGCATTTGTCGCAAAGGCCCCATAGCGGTTGTATATCCGGAAGGCGTCTGGTACCATTCTTGCACTAAAGAAGTATTAGAGCGAATCATCCAAGAGCATTTGATCTTAGGAAACCCAGTAAAAGAATACGTATTCTTTTCAAAAGCTCCATAAAGTTTGAACACAATTTGCGATAAATCCTCATTTCCTTTACCTTTCTATCTATAGAAAAAAAGGACTCTCTTCATATGGCTAAAAAAAACACTCTTAAACGGGCTTTTGATATCGGTTTTAGTTTTTTTGTCCTCCTTCTTATACTACCGATTTTTCTTTTCTTAATTTCAATCGTAAAGGTCTCTTCTAAAGGTCCTATTTTTTATGGTAGCATTAGAGTCGGATTGCACGGCAAGAAAATCACCTGCTGGAAGCTTCGTACTATGGTCAAAAATGCAGATTTTCTTTTAGAAGGCCTTCTAAAAGAAGACCCAAAGCTTAAAGCCGAATGGGAAAAAAATTACAAGTTAAAACAAGATGTTCGCGTTACCAAAGTCGGTCATTTTCTAAGGAGAACCTCTTTAGATGAACTCCCACAATTTTGGAACGTATTAAAAGGCGATTTAAGCGTTGTAGGACCAAGACCTATAAGCTTTGCAGAAGTTGATCTTTTCATCCACAATCAAGGAGGAAAAATCTTCTCTGTAAGACCCGGCTTAACGGGCCTTTGGCAAACATCGGGACGAAACAACCTCAGCTACAACAAAAGAATTGAACTGGAAAAAAAATATCTGGAAAAACAATCTTTCATCTTTGACCTACTCTTAATTCTTAAAACAATCCCTTTGATGATTTTCCCTAAAGGAGCCTTCTGATGAAAGGACATGTTCTTGTCATAGGAGGAGCAGGCTATATCGGATCTCATGTGTGTAAAGCCTTAGCAGCTCACGGTTATATCCCTATCACCTACGACTCCTTAGTTATCGGTCATCGCTTATCCGTTAAATGGGGCCCTTTTATTAAAGGTGATATCTTGGATAAGGCTCTTTTGATCAATACTCTTAAGACCTTTACCCCGATAGCCGTGTTTCACCTAGCCTCTTACAGCAATACAAGACAATCCGTCCTTGAAGCCCCGAGCTATTATCAAAATAACCTACTAGGGACAGCTAGCGTATTAGAGGCTTTAGCAGAAAGCCCTCCCTCTTATTTTCTTTTTTCAAGTAGCGCCTCTGTTTACGGCATGGGATCTTCTACTCCCATTAAAGAAGACTCTCCCCTTCACCCAACCCATCCTTACGGTCACACCAAACTGTTATCTGAATATATGGTAGAGGGTTTTTGTAAGCAAAAAACCATCCAGTATGCCAATTTACGATACTTCAACGTTGCAGGTGCCGACCCCGATAAAGAAATCGGAGAAACCCATGACCCCGAGACTCATCTCATCCCCCTTTTAATTCAGGTCCTTAAAAAAGAAAAAGACTGCTTTCCTCTCTTAAATAATAAACATCCCACTCAAGACGGAACAGCTCAAAGAGACTTTATTCATGTGTCCGATTTAGCAGAAGCGCACATTCACGCTCTAGAATGGATGGATACGTACAAGAAAAACATCACCCTTAATTTAGGGTCGGGAACAGGACACACGATCTTAGAGATCCTTCAACGATTAGAAAACCTTACGGGACAAAAAATCCCCATCGCCCTACAACCTCGTATCGAAGAACCTCCCTCTTTAATTGCCGATATAACTAAAGCTACAGAACTTCTCAACTGGATCCCCAAACGCTCCAACTTAGATACGATCATTGAAACAGCTCTAAATTGGCACTTATGAAAAAGCCCTTATGGATTTTTCTATGCCTAGCTTCTCTTTTTCTCTGGGTAGGGACAGTCTTCTTCCCCCACTTTAGAGTTTGGCCTTTCGCTCCCTTCCTAGCTATTTTATTCCATCGAACTACTTTCATCCAGGCCCTTTGGAGTAGTTTTTTTTGCGGCCTAACCATGGACCTTGTCTCCTCTCAATTTTCTTTTGGACTTCTCGCTTTAAGCCACTCCGTTACCACATTATTTTTATATGGGCAAAAAAAACATTTTTTTGAGGATAAACCGATCGCCTTTTCCCTTTATAGCGCGCTCATCTCTATCTTTTTATCCCTTACCCTCATCCTCTTCTCCTCTCTTTCTGAAAAACAAATCCCGCTAACTCCCTCTTTATTCTTTTCAGACCTTCTTGTTATGCCATTTTTAGATGCATCTTATGCTTTTTTATGGTTTACTCTGCCCTCTACGCTGTATGGCTATATAAGAAGATACATCACCCTACAAAAATTTTCTAATGAGGATAGTTCATGACTTTTTCGGAGTTAACCCTTACGGCCCTGGAAGCAGCTCTCTTAGCAGGAAGTTATCTACAAAAAAGCTTTGGCACCCTTCATACTATCAACACGAAAGAGGGCAAACAAAATCTTGTTACGGAATGTGATCTCAAATCGGAAGAACTCATTTTATCTTTCATCCGAAAAAAGTTCCCCGAACACGGCTTCCTAGCAGAAGAACAAGGGGAAGAAAATCCGTCCGCAAAAATCATCTGGGTAATCGACCCTCTTGACGGCACGGTAAATTTTGCTAACGATGTACCCCACTTTGCTATTAGCATTGCAGCTTGTCAAGAAGGAGAAGTTTTATCAGGAGTTATCCTAAACCCGCTAACTCAAGAAGTTTTTATCGCAGAAAAAGATAAAGGAGCTTTTTGCAACAATAAGCCGTTATGGGTTTCTCAAGTCAAGAGTTTAGATCACGCTCTTTTATCTACGGGTTTTCCTTACAACGTAAACGAAAATCCTATGCAGTGTATTGAGATATTCACCTATTTTTTAAAACTAGGAACTCCCATCAGACGTTTCGGCTCTGCTGCTTTGGATTTAGCTTACGTGGCTGCAGGCCGCTTTGATGCATACTGGGAGACGGGATTAAGCCCTTGGGATGTTGCTGCAGGAATTTTACTTGTAAAAGAAGCAGGAGGCTCCATCTCTACATGGGATGGAAAAGATCACCCGCTTCTTAAGCGCTCCAACATCTTAGCCTCTAACACCCTTTTACATGCACCTATGATCGACTCTTTAAAAAAAGGACAAGCTTAATGGAACTACTTCAAGGAAATATCATTGCCTCTCAAATAGCAGACTCCCTACAACAAGAGATTTCTCTTCTCTCTTCAAGAAAACCCGGGCTTGCTTTCATTCGAGTTGGAGATAACCCCGCCTCTAAAGTTTACATCACCTTAAAGAAGAAGAAATGTCAAGAGGTTGGAATAGTATCTTTTGATCACGAACTTCCCGAGAAGACCTCTTCTACCGAGCTCATGGATTTAATTGACAAGCTTAACGAAGACCCTCTCGTAGACGGCATCTTGCTCCAACTCCCCATCCCTCCTCACTTAGACCCCCTTGTCTTTTTAGAAAACATAGATCCTAATAAAGACGTAGACGGGTTCCATCCTTTCAATATGGGAAGGCTCTTACTTGGAAATACGGAAGGACTTAT
>JAZKAC010000030.1:0-3456 GCA_040389325.1 Chlamydiota bacterium
TAAAGATTCGTTAGTTCTTTACGAAGTCGACAAAAGCTTTTCGATCTCTTTGGTGTTGAATGCTTTTTTTTGCAAAATATTAAGGATTGACTTTTCTAAAGAGTCCTTATGAAGATTTCGACAGAATTCCGCCGTATCTTGTAAGAGTTCTTGTAGGTCGGAATCAGGCTTAATGATAGGAAGGATCTGTTTTATGCATTTGAAAAAAAGTGGAGCATCATCTTGTTCCTTAAGAAGAGAAAAGACTTCCATTAAAAAAGGAAGATTAGGATTTTCTTCTTCTTCTTCCAGCAATCTATGAATAATGCCTGTCCAGACATCTATGCGAGAAGAGGATAAAAGGCGAGCTCTTAAAAGAGAGAGCCATTTCTTCTCTAAGACATAATCATCAAAGGCTTCGATTAAAGAAGTGGCTAGGATTTCATTTTCTTCTTCAATCAATTCAAAAATATAGTCATAAAGAAATCTTTCGATGTCATGCGCCGTATATTGTAAGATGGAAGTGAAGATTTCTTTAGGATCTGTTTTAAGATCCGTATTTCGATCTAAAATATCTTCTAGTTCAGAGAGGATAACATGCCATTTTTCATCTTCCATATCAACTCCCTCATCAAATTGAGAAATGAGAGCATCGAGTTCATCACAGAAGATGGAGAGGCTTTGTCTTCCAGGAAGACATCTTCGCCAAAACTCGAATAAGAGAAGGTAAGTTTTTTCTTGTCCGACAAGATCTTCTTCTTGAAGCCAAAGGCACTCTACGAGTTCTTCGGGGCTCTGGCAAGTCTCTGCATAAAGAAAAAAATTTTCTTTGTTTAGAGAGGGGTGTAGTTTGTAAAGTCTTTGCAAGAGCTCTTCTTCGGATAAAGAGCGATAGTCTAGTATCTGCCAAGGTTCGGCTCGGATAGAGCTGTCCTCTTTGACGCTGATCTGCAATATATTATATAAGGCTCTTCCTTTGAATTCCATACAACTTCCTAATGAATATAGTTATATATAATTGCATAGAATATAGTAGATTGTCCATACTATTCATCATGGATCCAATAAAAAAAAGAAAAAAACACTCCTATCTCCTGCTAGAGCTTTTGATTGCGATAGCCCTTTTGTCTCTTTTTTTGGGGCCAATGCTAGGCGGTCCCTTTAGGTATCTTAAAAAACAAAAAGAGGAAATAATTTCTTTATTTCTCCGTTTTGAGGGGGAAAAACTTTTTATAGAGGTGGAAGAAGAGCTCCGAACGGGGCAGATTCCTTGGGCTAAGATCGTACAAAGTCAAAAAGAAAATGTTTTTTTGAAATCCTCTGCAAATTTTTTTTTCCCCGATAAAACCTTTCCTAAGATGGAGTCTTCTCTTTTTTTATCCAAAGCAACGCTTAAGAAGCTTGAAAGCGGAACTTGGATAGGAACCGTACAGGTTACTTTAGAATTCTTCGCTCCAAGAAATAAAGAAAAAATTTTACATAAAACGACAACCGTATTTTTTGTATCGAAAAAAAAACTGGACTTGCCCGTGAATTCTTCTTCTTTCCCTGATGTAAAAGATTCTATTTGTAGAGGTCAAGAGTGAAAAGAAAAGTTAAACGAGCATTAACGCTGTTAGAAGTAAACATTGCCATTTTCATTACGGGGATTCTTCTTTCCGCCCTTTGGGGAATGTATCACAACTGGTATAAAAGCTATGAGAAGGCACAAAAGATGCAGTCGAATATTCATAGTACTTTATTTGTAAAGCACAGGCTAGAGCAGGTGTTTGCCCTTTTAGCAAAGCCTGGGAAAAGTCATTTTGCCTTCACTCCTTTTAAAGATGGAGAGAAAACGTTATGCATTTCTTATGAAGGGGGGGCTGATCCCGATCCTCTTTTTAATAAGACTCTCCGCTCTTTGCTGTATAAGGATGAGGCTAATAGATTTTGTCTTGCAACCTTTGCTTCTGGTGCCGCAAGTCGAGTAGAGGTGCTCTTGGATAAAGTATCTTTATTAGAGTTTTTTTTCTTTGATATACAAACAGGCTCTTGGCAAACAAGCTGGGGAGAGGAATTGGATCATCTCCCTCTATGGGTGAAGATTCATATAAAAAGAGGAAAAGAAGAAGAGGCTTTTATCTTTAGAATGCAACATCCCGTAGAGCCTATTTTATACCTAGAGGCTTTTGAAGGAGGGGGAAGTTCATGAATATTTTATTTTTGGTCTTTGGCTTTTTATTGATTTTTCTTTTTTTTAGTTCAACGCTTTTACAGCAGACCATATATTTTTCTTCCGAGCAAAAAAGCTCTTGCAGCTACGTAGATGCCAAGCATAAAATACATGATAAGCTGGAAAGGTATAAATATAAAAGCTATCAAGAAAAAACCAAGAAGGCAAACCCTTCGGAAACGAAAACGTCTTCACGGGTAAAAAAAGAAGGAGAATATCTTTCTCATCGTTTTCGAGCGAACCTTTCAGCTCAAGCCAAATGGAATTTGGCACCGCTTATTTCTCAAGAGAAGATAACACCTCATTTAAAAGGAGCTACCATTTCCTTCTTAGCAATCCTTTATGGTCACACGGATTTTTGGGAAAAGGAAAAAAAAGAAAATCCAGATTTTGCAGAGACCTTACTTGACTCTTTCAAAAAAAAGGATTTTGCAGAAAAGATCTCTGATCTTTTTCCCGAAGATCTTTCATTACAGCCGATCTTTTATAAGATGCTGAAAGGTTCGGGCTCTTATGACATAGCTTCTAAGCAAGGGCATCCTCCCTTAGAAGATTTTTTCCGTTTAGAAAAGGAAAACACCCATACCCTATCTCTTTCCTATGCATGTTTTCCCGCTCTTCAAGCCCTTTTGGGAGAAGATCTCTTGGAAAAGGTGTTACGGATAGAAAAAGAGAAATGGGAGAAAAAAGGGGCCTATTATAGCGTCACCAAAAAAGAGTTCACCGATCTTACATCTTATCTAGGTCTTGATATCCCCATCCAAGAATGGGAGGCTCTTTTACTTGGAGGCTATAAAAAAGCAAAGCTGGAAAGAATCACACATAAAGAGGGGAAAAGAGCCTTCCTAGAAATCCCCTTACCTTAAGCAGGTTTAAACATTCTTTAAAGACTTCGACAAGATCTTAAACTGTAACACACTGATTATAAGCATATATCAAAGTTTTTCCAAAAAAAATAAACAAATCTTGCCGCTAATTTTTTTCTACTATACAATGGCCGAAAATCAGCCAACTTCTTTTAATCTCTAGCAAGATGGCTAGTAAAAAAGAACTCTTTAGGTTGGTTGAAAAAACATAATAAAAACAACATAAGGAAAAAAACATGAGTATACCTTCAGGTCCACGTCCCAGTACCCCAATCACACTTCCTCTTTCCGTATCACGCACGAATTCTAAACCAGATCTTAATAAGATGACAGATTCCCTGCTTCCTAAAACTGATGAAAAAGTAAGTTCTACTTTTTCCGTTTTTAGAGGAAGGCTAA
>JAZKAC010000031.1:0-2736 GCA_040389325.1 Chlamydiota bacterium
ATAGGCTTAAAGCTTCTCTTATCACTATGAACGTTAACGTCAATGTTCTCTTCGGGGCACTAGTAAAGAATAGGCTAATAGCTGTCTTCTTATCCCCATAGGTTTTTGGTCTCATCTCTAAGACGATATAGGCTACATTGTATGTATGCGAAGATTAAGAACTGACTGCTATCCAGCATTCTACATAAATGTGAGCTGGATTTTATATGTCAGTTTGGCTCACATGTGAGCCATCTCCAACTGAACGCGCATTCTACCTATAAGTAACGGCTTTGTATCAAAGTTTTTCTATTTCTGCAGATTTTTTATCTTACTGTAATTATTTATATTTAAGATCTTTTAATGATCAGCAATGTACAGTCTTCTTCCTGTGTTTTTTATGTTTGGTTACAGGTGGCTTTGCTTTATGTTTTGCCTGATTGACTACAGATCCTTTCGAAATCGTTTTGATGTGTTGAGCTGATCTAAATTCTACGTGGCCTTCTTTCTCTGCTAATTTAGCAAGACGTTGAATCTCTTCAGTCGTTAATCTTATGGGGTCTTTTCTAGTTTTAGGCTGTATCATTTCTTCTATATAAGGTTTTTTTGTCACCATAATTTTATGTATTATGATGGCTAATTTTCTAGCTATAGCAACCTCGGCTTTTCCCTTTCCACATCTTTTCATTAGCGCTTGGCCTTTTATTTTAAGGGCGCAAGAGTTAGCACTGGGTTTCAGTATTCTATTAGCAGCTCCAACAAGAAGGCTACGAGCTATCTCGTCTCCTCGCTTGGATATTCGTCCCTGTTGACGGCTTTGCCCTGACGAATATTGTGAAGGACAAAGTCCAAAATAAGCTCCTACTGATCTTGATTTCTTAAACCTTGTTGGATCGTCTATAGATGCTGTCAGATAGAGTGCTGTTAGATTCCCTATTTCCTGAATTGTTTTTACAACTTGTATAGTCTCGTTTTTATCTGCAAGTGAGTCTATATGATTATCCATTGTTTCCAGGATTTTTCTATTTGGGTCGTAGGGTTGTAGCAGGCTTGCTATACTGAGCTGAACCTCGAAAGATAGCCCCTCTAGATATCCTGCGACAATTTTCGTAAAGGCCCCCAGACTTATTTTTGGAATTTCTTTTCCATAAGCTTTCAAGATTCCTCGAACTCGGTTGTAAATCTCAATGTTTTGACGCAATATGGCTTGTCGAGCTCTTACCAAGGTTCTGATGTCCTCTGATTCGGGACTCTTTAGATGTACTCCCATATTTAAAAAATTTGGAATTAAAGATCCTGCTAGAGTAACCTCAGCAATTATATGAGAGTCGTTGTCATCCGTTTTATTAACCTTTGTCTCGATGACCTTAGCCATTTTAAACGAGTCTTGTAAAACCACAGGCCAGCCCTTCTTTCTTAGCTCTCTCACAAGCCAATTGCTTTTGGGCCCCGTTTCCAGTCCAATTTTCTTTATAGGCATATTGAGTTGACGGAAGGCTGAGTCTAAAGATGTTGGATTTGTTTTTGTTGTAAGTTTTTTTACAATAGCACCATTTTGATCCAGAACAAGCGCATTCGTGCTGGCATCTGAAATATCTAAACCTATAAAATAACTCATAAGTTCTCCTCTGTTAAATTAAAAAAAGTGTCAGGCTCTGGTAGGCCGGTTGTTTGAGTTTTTAAGAATCTTATGCTTTTAATAATTGTTAGCTTAGGAGAACTTTCTTTATTTAAAAAACTACCGTTATAGAGGTTTGAAGCCTAATGAGTGGAAACGTTAAGGATTTTTTTGTGTATTAAAGAAATGATTTGATGAACAGAAAGCTGATGTCGAACATTTTTTAATAAGCCCTATCAAACTATAATTTTTCTGTTTTTTTTATTTTACATCTATATTATGCTTTTTTATTAAAAAGTTATTTTTTTAAATAACAGGTTGTTATGGAAAACAGTATTAGTAGTGTAAAAGCTAGCGTTCCTTCTTCGATTGCATCAGCTAGATCTAATGAAATTCATGAGAAAGAAGCTTCTATCAATAAGCTTCTTGCAGAGGTTGAAGCAAAGATTTTTTCTTATTTAAAGCCATCGGAACTTGGGAAAATCTCAGCTGTAGATACGAGAAGAAATGAGGTGGTTAGCACCGCTAGTGAAAAAACTCCTAGCTTAAAAGATAGGGCGGTCTATAGAGACTTTGCTTTTAATAGCAAAGACTGGGAAAGATACTGTAAAAAAGATGTGGATAAAGAAGGAGAGATGATCTTTTTTCCAAAAAACATCTGGAAAGAGTTAAATAAGCCCTGCAAGGTATTTCCCGGGAAACGAATAGGTCAGACCCATGTGATTACATGGATGCCTAAAACTATGAATGAAGAGTCTCTTACGTTAAACAGCTTTGGAAGAGTATTAAAGGATCATTTTCCTGAAAACGATAAGGGCTATATATATATATGGAATCCCGTTGCTGCAGAACATGGAGAGACAGGGATTGCTAAATCCTATTGGGTGTTCATGACAAGAGATGTTATTCCAAGAAGTAGAGGGGAATCTTATGCAACGCAACAAGGATTAGTTGCGAACTTAGATGGGCAGGGTCTTTATGAAGTTCCTAAAACATTAGAAGCTGTTGTTTGTATTTCTACAAGGTATTTTAAATCCAAAGAGCGTCTATTTAATGATGCTCCATGGACCTATACGCGCTGTCAAGAGCAAGCTCAAGGTTATCAAGTTGTTGTTGGCGGCTTCGCCGCTGCTGGCCTC
>JAZKAC010000032.1:0-15223 GCA_040389325.1 Chlamydiota bacterium
GATTTTTAGCAGCAAGAACAACTCCTGTAACAGCCCCTTTAGCATGTGCGGTGCCCTTTGCGTTTGTGACACTTGCCGGTATAAAACTTTTTTCTCGAGCGATGTCCTACGAATTTTCTTCTGACGAAGTAAAAGTAACCGATACAAAATCTAACCCCACTTGCCTAGAAATAGAAATAAATAATAAAAAAATGAATATAGAAATAAAACAAACAAATAGTTGGTTTATGGGAGATCAAACTAAGGTAAGTATCGGATCCAAAGTTATATACAATGGTCCTACTTCCGAATTACGTGATTCTTCTTCTTAAAAATTCAACTCGGTACTGCTAGAAGGTAAAATTAATATTAATATTAACTTAAAAAATGGTGGTTTATATGAATTCTACAACAAATAATAACATTGATTATGTCGATATTGCCTGCCGAGCTGCAGGCTTAGGTCTACACTACGGTGGAACGATTGCTGTTATGTGCGGAATTGCAAACGTCGCCTTTGGAACCTTGATTCTTATAACTCCCTTTTCTTACGATGACTATCCTCGCTGCACTCAGCCAGGAGGTCTTATCCATACCGCAAAAGGCTTTGTGACTAATGGATTAGTAGCAGTAGGAGCCTCAGCTTTAGCCTTCCACTGCCTATCGAAACTAAACGCTAAGTAGCCAAAGCCCCGTAAAAAGTGGCTCATAGAAAAATTTAGCCACTTTTTACAAATAAGTCTCCAATCGATTAGCCCATCCTTTAAGCCATCTTTCTTCACCTCTATCGGAAGGAGAATTTTTAACTCTTTTTTCTAGGGTGATTTTAGCAGCCTTTACAAAATCCTCTACGGGATCCGAAGAAGGGGCGGTGTGAAGAAGAACCTGCAAAAGCCCCCACCCCTCTCCTTGATACCTTTCTTTCTCCGATAGGCCTGATCCTTTAAAGTTTAAGTAGTCAACCATAGCGTATATCCCATTAGGAGTGCTAACCAAGTCCGATACTCTTTTTAAAACTCTTTCTTTATCTTTCAGAGGAACTTTTTCCGTTATTTGATTCAAAACCTTTTCAAAACGATCTACGATAAATTGCGCTTGCAAACCTCTTGTCTCAAAGAGCATTTCTCTTAAAGAAATCATCTCGGGTCTATCTATTTTTAGATAAAACTCCTCTCTTGACCCCCAAGGAGATTTAGAAGTCTTTTGAAGCCAAGAGGGCATAGAAGCTCCTTTCTCCTTAAGAAACATCATAAGCAAAGGAAAGGTCTCTTCAAAGCACTCTTGTCCTTCTTTAGCATACCATATAAAATGCCCAATACCAAAAGAGCCAAAACTCTCCCCCTTCCCCCAGTGAGTCAGTCCTTCCAAGGTTCCCGCGCATTCATTTTTCCAAATCTTATCCGCAATCCGTAAAGAGTCTTGTGTAGAGATTGTAAGAGAAAAAAGAGTCGCAGAAGCACTTAAAAACAAAGCTACAATTCTCATCATAATTTGCAAACCCAATATTAATGTTGAATTAAATGTAAATAAATGTAATTTATAATCTCAACAGGAAGAGAAATTTTATGTTAACATTTTATCACAAAAATCCAAAAGAGAATTCTTTTACAAGTATTAGCGAGCCTGAAAAAGAATGCTGGATTCATGCAGATAACGCCACTAGCGAAGATATTGAAAAAATCTGTGCCCTAACGAACCTACACATAACAGACCTACTTGATGCTTTAGATCCTTATGAGCTTCCCAGATTGGAAATCATCCAAGACAACCTTCTTGTTTTCGCAAGACACCCCATAGAACAAGACCCTCATCGACACACGATGTCCATCACCATTTTGATCACAAAGGATTATCTTATTACGATCTCACCCTCTACATCCGCTTTAGTGCATAACTTGTTAGAAACCGCCCCAAATAATGCCTCTTCTAAAGTCTCCGATTTTTTCACTCAAATCTTACTTAAAATATCTCAAGAGTTTGCCATTCAAATTCGTCAGCAAAGAATCATTCTCATGAACCGGGGAAAAGAGATGAACACGATCGATAGTGAAGACATTTTCTCTTTAACAAAACAAGAAGAAACTCTAAATCAATACGACTCTTGCCTAGAGCTCTTTCATACAGCCTTAGAAAAAGCAGGCTCTGCCAAGTTCCCCTCGCTTTGCCCAAGCTGTTATCGAGAAATCGATGACATCTTAAACTCTGTTAAACAGTCCGAAAGTCTTTGTGGTAATTTGATTAAAAACATTCGAAGCCTAAGAGATTCTTATCAGATCATCTTCGCCAACAAGCTGACCAAAACAATTAAACTCCTCACGGCTTTAACGATCATCTTCAGCATCCCAACCCTTGTAGCTAGTGTCTACGGGATGAACGTCAGACTGCCTCTAGCAGGAAATGACCATGCCTTTGCTCTTTTGATGTTGATTATGTTCGTGATTTCCACTTCTTGCGGATATTGGTTTTATCGCAAGAAGTGGATGTAAGCTATAGTAGTAGAAGAGCTGGATTTTCTAGTAGCTGCTGCAAGGACTTCACGAATTTCGCCCCATCCGCTCCATCAACTACACGATGATCTGCAGAAAGAGATAGTGTCATCACTTTCCCAGGGACTACTTTATCAAGGCGAATAACGGGCTTATCTTCAATCCCGCCTACGCATAAAATACCAGCTTGAGGAGGATTGATGATCCCCTTAAACTCGGAGACTCCAAACATCCCTAGATTAGATAATGTAAAAGATCCTCCCATATACTCTTCTCTAGACAGCTTTCCTGCCTTGGCTTTTTCTGCCAAGACTTTAATTTCAGAAGCAATCTGCCCAAGATTCTTATAGTCGGCATGTCTAATAATAGGAGTGATTAAACCCTCAGGAATCGTTACGGCTATGGAGATATCCACCGTTTTAAAGCGAATGATAGATTGAGTTACACTATCAAATCCGCTATTTAAGGCAGGATGCTCTTTTAAAGAAAGAGCTAGAGCTCTTACTATTATGTCATTAAAAGTAACTTTGACTCCCCCTGCCTTTAACTGCTCTCTTAAAGCGATCATAGGCTCCGCATCGACAGATTGCGTAATATAAAAATGGGGAATAAAAGACTTGGACTGTTGCAATCTTTGAGCAATCACTTTTCTCATGGGAGATAAGGATTCTTCTTCATAGGTGCCAGGAGGTAAAGAAGGAGCTTCTCTTTTTCCGAACACGTAAGAAGAGCCTTTTTGACCAAGATCTAAATCCTTGCTAACAATTCTTTGATGAGGTCCCGATCCCTTTACGGTAGAAAGATCAACCCCTAGATCTTTAGCTATCTTCTTTGCATAGGGGGTAGCCTTAACTCTTGAATCGATAGATCCTACAGGAAAAGGAAACTCATAATTTTCTAAAGGAGGTTCTGGGATAAACGCCGGCTGTCCTAAAGCAGCTGCGGAAGGAGCCTTTTCTTGAGGTTTTTCTTCTAAGGAGATCTTCTCTTCCGTAAATTCGGGCTTCTCTTTTTCTTGAATCATCGATTCTGGTTTATAAGAGGAAATATCTTCTTCTTTAGCAGCGCTTAAAACGGCAACAGGCGTTCCAACAAGAGCTTCTTTCCCGTTACCTAATAAAATCAGACGTAAAAAACCGTCATCTAAAGAGTTATATTCCACAGTAGCTTTATCTGTTGCTACATCAAAAAGAACATCTCCCGCTTTAACTTCTTCTCCTACATTTTTTCGCCACTTAACGATCACTCCCCCTTCCATTGTAGGAGACAGTTTAGGCATGGTCAAAGTAAAAGGCATCGCAATCTCTCCTAAATATAATTATGACAAAACTTCTTCAATCGCTTGTAAGATCCTTGAAGGAGTCGGGATCGTTTCTTTTTCCAGATTTTTAGAATAGGGCATAGGAGTCTCCCTTTGAGCAACTCTTATAAGAGGAGCGTCTAAATCATCAAAACAGTGCTGCATAACCTGAAAGCCCACTTCTGCACAAATTCCTGCAAAAATATGCCCTTCTTCCACTAAAACACAGCGATGCGTCTTACGAACGGATTCCGCTATAGTAACAATATCTAAAGGTTTAATCGTTCTTAAGTCAATAACTTCTACTTGCACGCCTCTTTTAGCCATCTCTTCTGCTGCCTGCATACAATAGACAACCATACGACTATGACAAACAAGAGTTACATGCGACCCTTTGCGGATTACTTTTGCCTTCCCGATAGGAACTAGATATTCCTCTTTAGGAATTTCCATCTTATCACCATAAGACATCTCGCATTCTAAAAATAACACAGGGTTGTTATTACGAATCGCCGACTTTAAAAGTCCTTTTGCATCATAGGCATTACTAGGAGCTAGAACAATTAACCCAGGGAAATTTGCATATAAAGCCTCTACACAATGAGAGTGCTGAGAAGAAACCTGCGCAGCAGCTCCGTTTGGTCCTCTAAACACGATAGGCACGGAAAATCTATTTCCCGACATATAGTGCATTTTGATCGCGTTAGAAATAATCTGATCCAGCGCCACGAAAGAAAAGTTAAAGCTCATAAACTCCACGACGGGACGAAGTCCCGTCATCGCGGAGCCGATCGCTAACCCTGCGAATCCAAGCTCGGAAATAGGCGTATCTATCACTCTTGTAGGACCCCATTTATCGAGCATCCCTTTAGTGACTTTATACGCTCCATTATACTCGGCAACCTCTTCTCCCATGATATATACGGCGGGATCTCTTTGCATTTCTTCATCAAGAGCCTGTCTTATGGCTTCACGTAATTCTATTACTTGCATTGACATAGTCTATCCTCTCAAGGTTTCAGGAGCAAAAACATCTTCTTCAAGATGAATCGGGTCAGGCCAAGGACTATCTTCTGCAAACTTCATCGAAGCAACAGCTATGTCTTTTTGCTCTGCATCTATCTTTTGATACAATTCTTCCGTAATGATCCCATGCTCAATAAGAATTTGTACCATATATTTAATAGGATCTCTTACTACACATTCTTGAAGCTGCTCTTTTGTTCGATAAAGACCCGGGTCCGAAATGGAGTGCCCCCTAAACCTTGAAGCAATAACTTCAACTAAAACAGGCCTTGATGTCTCTTTCACCTCTTCAAAAATATGCTTAAATCCATTATAACAAGAAAAAAAGTCCATTCCGTCTAAAGTATAGGATTTCATCCCGTAGCCAGGAGCCTTAGTCTCTGCTATAGGCTCTACGCTAACAGCTCTTTCGACATGCGTTCCCATACCCCATTCATTATTTTCAATGACATAGATACAAGGAAGATCCCAAAGAGCCGCAAGGTTTAGCGATTCGTGGAAAGCTCCTTGAACAACAGCGCCATCTCCCATAAAACAAACGGAGACATCTCTTTTCTTCAACCCCTTAACTTCTTTAACGTCTTTTCCGTATTTGATCGTAAACCCGGCGCCCGTCGCTATAGGAACTTGTCCCCCGACGATTCCGAATCCACCTAAAAGACAATCGGAGAAAAAGTGCATGGAACCGCCTCGACCTAAAGCATTACCCGTAACCTTTCCATATAACTCGGCCATTAACTCATTAGGATGAGCCCCGACAAGAAGAGCCAAGGCATGACAACGATAAGAAGTTGCCCACCATTGATCAGCTCCCATCGCAGCAACGGCTGCGGTCTGAATAGCTTCTTGCCCTATATAGGCATGAAAAAAACCCCCGACCCTTCCCTGCTGATAAGCGGACTCCGCTCTCACTTCAAAGTGACGAATTAAACACATCCTTTTCAAAGACTCAATTAAAGTCTCTTTGCTGGCTGCTTGTATAGTTTTTTCCAAATCAAAGGGAAAAAACTGATAATGTACACTAGACCGTTCCACCATTTTTAACACGCTCTTTTTTCAAAATTGTATTACATAACATCTGAACTTAACTAAATCTGCATAAATCGACCCATTCCTCCCCCGTCATTGGAGGATGGTATAATAGTCGGGTTGTTTGTTACGGGGATGGATCGCAAGTCGTCATCGGAATGTACTTGATAACAACCGGAAAACAAGGAAAAACTCCCTAAAACAGCTATCCATAACAAACTTTTCTTCATAAAACCCTCTATAAAATTCACAAATAAGAATACACGTAGCAGGGAAATTAGAGAAGAAAAAAAACTCTTAACCACTCTTATTCAAAAACAAAATACCATATAAAACAAAATAAGGCCTCGAAAACGAGGCCTTATCACTAGAATCTATTTATTATGCTCAGCCATCTGTCTTTTCATATTATTGATGAATGCATCTTGAGCACGCACATCTTTTTCGAGCTTAAACATTTGAGTCTCTAGCTTTCCAAGCTCTCCCGACTCGCTTGATACCCGTACTACAAAATGTCTTAGAAAGCCATTAGGGCGAATACCTGCTTCTCTCAACTGCCCCCTTAGACCTTCAATCGTTTGTTCATTCTTAGTGACTTCCACATTTAGCTCTTCAATCATTTTTCCTATACCACCCTTAACCTGCTCTTGAAGACCTGCGATGTGCGCTTTTTGACTGGTCTCTTCTTTTCGAAGCCCAAACATTTGAGTCTCCAATTCCCCAAGCTTACCTGCCTCACTTGATACACGAACTCCTAAGCGACGGATATGAGGATTGGGAGTAATATCTAAATCTTTCAGCTTTCCCTTCAAAACTTCAATCGTTTGCTCATTTTTAGCAACTTCCGATTCCAACCCTGCAACTTCTTTTCTTACGGTATCCGTCTTTACTGTGACGGCATTAAAATCAAGTTGTCTTTGCATGTTGCCGATAAAAGCGTTTTGACCGCATACCTTGTTTTGGAGTGCAATCACTCTAGTTTCCAGCTTTCCAATCTTCCCGGGCTCGTTTGACACTCTTACCCCACCACGACTTAGAGCTCCATTAGGACGGATACCTTCTTTTCTCAGTTCTTTTGCCAAAGTTTCAATTGTTTTGTTATTATCACCGACCGCCATCTCCAACTTCGCAATTTCCCCCTTTAAAGCATCTACCCTCGTTTCGGTAGCATTAGAATTAGACTGCCCTACACTAACATTACCAACATTGCTTACTTGATTGAAATTTTCTACCTTCATCATTTCCTCCAACTTTGGTTTGTTTGTTAATTATTAAATGATAATTATAATTAATCGATTATTTAACTGCATCAATTAACTAACAATTAATTGATTAAATAAATATTTATTATATTTAAGCGAGAAAATAGTATATTATTTTTTTAAACAGAAAAACAGCGCATAGACAAACTTACATAAGAACTAAGGTATAGAGAGATTGTGTTAATATTCTAATGATCAAGCACTTACGGTAACTATATTGAGATTTTGTGGCAATAACACGGGTTAATGGATGAAATTTTTAAATCTCTACAAATCCCTTAAATACTCCGAAAAAGATAGAGGACAACTCATTTTGACGGCATCGAACTCCTTTAAAAAACTTTGAGCCATTGTCTCATCTTCTAGGACAACCGCATTTTCTTTATGAGAGAACTTTTTTTGCAAAGAGAAACTATAAGACCCAACCCAAGTTAGCTCTTTTCCAAATACACAAAAAGAGTGGTGCATATGGTCTTTCTTTTTATTTCCTGCCTTCCAAATTGAAACGGCAACTCCTTCGGCAGCTAATAACTGCAACCTGGAGTGCTTCGTTACGGTTTCTGCATCAACCACAACTTCTACAAAGACCCCCCTCTTATGAGCTTGTAATAAAGCCATGATCACCTGCACATTAGATAGTCTATGAGAAGCAATTCTGATAGATGTCGACTCCCTTTGGATGTACTCTATACACTTCTTGGCAAGATCCGTCTCTCCCGTAAAATATACGGTAGGCTCCTTAGCATATAAAGACCCAAAAGCACATAAAACAAAAAACCACAAAGCTATTTTCTCTCGCATACGCACCTTTTCTATTTTTTTTCTATACTTCGATTTAGCGGTGATATAAAATCATAGTTTCTTCTTTTTTGGCTATAAAATAAATTTAACAGGTGAAACATGTCTCTCTACCCCATATATTACGACACTGAAACTACAGGAATCCGAGCCGATAAAGATCGCATCATAGAAATAGCAGCTTACAACCCAGTAACCAATCAAACTTTTTGTGAGTTCATCAACCCAGGGATGCCGATTCCGAAAGAAGCTACAAGCGTCCACCATATCACCGATGAGATGGTAGCAGATAGCCCTTCCTTTGCTGTTGTAGGGCAAGCTTTTATTGACTTCTGCGGACCTAACCCCGTTTTGATTGCACATAATAACGACGCCTTCGATCGCCCTTTTTTAGAAGGAGAATTCCAAAGAAATCAACTACCTATCCCCGCTTGGCTCTATGTTGACTCTCTTAAGTGGGCTAGAAAATATCGATCCGATCTTCCAAGACACGCCTTACAGATCTTACGAGAGGTCTATAACATTCCATCCAACCAAGCACATAGAGCTTTAGACGATGTCATGGTTTTACATGGAGTCTTCTCTCAAATGATCGATGATCTTTCAATAGACATGGTCCTAGCTTTGATGAGCGCTCCAACACAAGTCTCTAAGATGCCGTTTGGAAAGCACCAAGGCAAGCTCCTTTCGGAAATCCCGAAGGACTACGTCAAATGGCTTGGCAAAAGCGGAGCTTTTGATAAAGCGGAAAACCAAGAACTCATGAAAAGCTTTGAGAAGCTTGGATTACTAACCACGGCTTAAATTTTTACAATCAGAGACACCTTACATGTTCGTTTACTCTAAAAAAATAATACGATTTATTAACGAAATCAAATCGATGACAAAAGAAATACTATCTAAAGAACTTCGTCTTAAAATTTCAGGCAACTATTTTTTAGACCAAGCGCACAGAGCTTACCACCCCATCTCCGTTGTAATTTATAATGATAAAAGCATGCTCGGGTATTTTGATCCCCTATTTCGTGAGCTCGGGTTTCATGAGAGGCTTATGCACGCTAGCACAAAACAACTACACAACGTCATAAGACACGAAATTGCTCATTACATCCTCTTTATAAATGATGAATATCAAGATCAGCCTCACGGACCCGAATTTAGAGCTTTTTGTCAACGGATGGGATGGGGAGAAGAGGTTTATAGAGCAACTCTTTGCTTGGAAGATGAGCAACTGGTCTCTAAAGAAGAAGAGTCTGATGTTCTTAGAAAAGTGCAAAAATTGATGGCTCTTGCAGGCAGCAGTAATAAAAATGAAGCCGAGCAAGCCATGATCAAATCGCAACAGCTCCTTTTAAAACACAACATTGAATCCAAGTATATAGGCCATAACGACGAAGAGAAGATGTTTCTTAAGCGCATCATAAAACAAAAACAAAGAGATGCTAAGATGCGCTCTATTAGCAAAATATTAGACACATTTTTTGTAAGTTCCGTCTTTAACCGATCAGGAGACTTTACATACCTTGAAATCTTAGGAACTGCGGTTAACGTACAAATTGCAGAATATGTAGCAGATGTTCTTCAACAAAAACTAGATGTCCTTTGGCTCGAAACAAAGCAAGAACACCAACTAAAAGGCGTTGTCGCAAAAAATTCTTTTTTTCTAGGCTTAGCTAAAGGATACTGCGATAAAATCGGCTTCCTTCAAAAATCCTATCAACAAGATGCCACTTATGCTTTAGTGATTATCGGACAAAAATTAGAAGAAGCGAAAGCTATGGTGTACTCGGGTCTTTCTTCCATGAAAAGTCACGGCAGCTACTGCCCCGAAGCATCTCAACTGGGAGAGCTGGCAGGAAAACATCTAAACATCAACCCGGGCCTTAATCAAACTTCCAAAAATTCGGAGGCTTTTCTCACCCATAAAAGTTAAGCCTTCTGAGCAATGTTCTTTTTTTTAGTAAATATTCTAAAAAAAGTAGAATAAATTTCTTCTTTATGTAATTTTTAAATAAAATTAACAAAGGAGACGACCCATGCCGATACCACTATCTATTCAATTTACACCTAAAGACAACACAACAAATTGCATTTGCTGTTCGTCTAATGCATCCCTTCTTAACCAAAGTAATAATCAAAAACCCCTCGAAACGAACGATAATACTAATCGCAGGATGATCCCTTCTTCTACGGGACTTATTGCCGAAAGGGATAAAGCCCCCTCCATATTCTCTCGTCTAGACTGTTTTGCAGAAGTTAGAGAGATTAGAGTCAACAAAGCCGCAAGAGGTATTTTTGAAACATATTTAACTCAACAGGTAGGATCCCACATAGCTAACTCGGTGCTTTCCGAGCATAAATGGACAAGAGATGGCCTCCCCTTACGTCAGCAAGACATCCAACAACTATCAGAGGAAGCTCAAAACATATACGATTCAACAGGAGACATCGCAAAAAATTTCAAATACCGAAAAGCGCTTGAAGTAATTAACAAAACACCTCCCCAAAAAGAAACTATCCAAAATTCTTTTTCTCAAAAATCCACCGACACTCAAAGAAAAACCACCCAAAAAAAACCTCTTATCGTTTCTAGAACGGACAGACAACTTGAAGAAGTATTTGAGCCTGCTAAGATTGCAAGCTACATCCAACAAATCTCACCGACTCTCAAAGAGCAGGCACTAGAACTTGCAAATCAAATAGAAATAACGCTTACCTATAAACCCTCAAATAAACCGATTGACTCCAAAGAAATTATCACTTCCGTTATCACCGCACTCAAAGAACAAAATATCACTATCAAAGAGGCTCCACCCCTTCCGGACGAATTATCTCAATATAACCGTTTTGAAGAGATCCCCTTTAAAGAATTACGAGGAATCTCAAAATCGGGACAAAAAAAACCTTTATCTTCATCTATGGAATCAATTTTTCCCGAATCTTCTTTATAACGATGACCATCTCTTCTTCGCACTCTTGAGAGTCCTTCCCTACCAGTAAAAATCCAATCTTTTCATAAAAGCCAAGAGAAGATTTCGTAGGATGGACTTCAACTTGCTTAACTCGAGAAGCTCCCATTCATCAGCAAGTACTTCAATAACTTTATTATAGTTTTCTTTTAGCATAAATCGGAAAGAATCTTCTTTTCAAAAAATATTCTTTCCTTAAAACTTCAAAATTAACAACCGGTTTTTTTATGATTCGCACACGCCTAATATTTTCCATATTTTGTCTACTTGCCAAGACAACTCTTATCCATGCAGAGGAATCAAGCTATGGTATTAGTGGAAACCCAGGAGCTGTCGATATCTTAACGGGCACGGGAGAACTTGGGACCCTACTACAAATCCCTGAAAGCTCGGGCATTCGCCTGGGAGGGCTCTGGATAGGTGATTATAACGCCCTTCTAAACGGGGGTCATGGGGCGCACGATAATAGACGTTGGACGGGTAACAGCTCGTTTATACTTGACCTATCTATTGACTTAAAAAAAGCAATCAAATGGAAAGGCGCTTTTTTCGGCGCGGAGTTTCTGCAATTTAATGGAGAGTCAACAAACGAAGATGCAGGCGTTGTTCAAGGATATAACAGTCTCCCAGGGGCTCCTCCTCTCAACCGATCCGAACTTTACCAATTATGGATACGTCAAGAATTCTTGGATAACAAACTTAGCGTACGTATTGGAAAAACGGTTCCGACGTATCACTTCAACAATGTATCCAAACCTGTACCTACGGACACCCCTTCGATTTCCATCCCTTCCGTAACGGGATTGATCTACACACCTATTTTTGTCAATACGACTTTACTAGGAGCCCTTGGGGGCTATTACAATTCCGTATACGGCGTCGTCACAACTATATCTCCTATTAAACAAGCCTATCTCAATATAGGTGTTTACGACGGCAATGTAGCTAGAGGAGTGCAGACGGGACTTACGGGGCCTCATTTTAATGGCTACTATTTTTCTATTGCAGAAGTAGGCTATGGCTGGGTTACCCCAAAACCTGGTATAGCAGCAATTGGCGGATGGTATCAAAGCGGAGTTTTAGAATCTGGCACTCAAAAAGAAAAGGGAACGGGCGGCATCTACGCTTTTGGATCTCAAGCCCTTTGGATAAAAAAATCTCATACTACAGATAAAGGAAATGTTTCGGGATTTTGGCAATTTGGGTGGAATAACTCTAAAACTCTTCCCATGAATCTTTTTGCAGGAATGGGACTCACCGTATTTGCGTTAATACCTAAACGTCCAAACGATTCTTTTGGCGCGGGAGCTTCTTGGTCACGACTTAACCCTTACACTTTTTCTAGGTATTCGGAGTTAATGATTCAAGGCTACTACCAAGGACAAATTTATAAGTCCATCTACTTCCAACCCGTACTTAGTTATATACCGAATCCTGGGGCGCAACCTACAAAATCCAATGTATGCGCTTTTACAGCAAGACTCATAGCCTTATTTTAAATTATTTTCTTGCATTTTTTTTTACCAAATAATACATATAGATTTTTATTTAACGAGAAAAAAAATGTTGAAAAAAATAAAAATTCTTTCATTACTTATAGTCACACTGCAAGCTTCTTCTCTTAGAGGAGAAACATACACCGTTCCCGCAACGTCAGAAACGGTCACTCTTGGACTTTTTACTCTAAAAAAGCCCCCTGCGGTAAAAATTCGCTCGGGTGATATAGTCTCGATGGGCACATGGAATAGCTGCCTTCACGAAATGATCTTTAATAAAACAACTCCTGCAGATGTAGCTAAGTTTTACGTAGCTCATGATATCCAAAAAAGACGAGGCATGCACTCGTTAACGGGACCTGTTTATGTCGAAGGAGCAGAGCCAGGAGACGTATTGGAAATCCGCATTCTTGATATTAAACTAAATGATTTTGGATATAATTTCTTAAGTCCCACTCAGGGTATTCTATCAGAGTTTACCAAGCCGAGAATTAAATATTTTAAATTCGACAAAAAAAACAACACTACAGAGTTCGTGAAAGGCGTATGTTTACAGCTAAAACCTTTCCCAGGTGTATTAGCTGTAGCCCCACCTCTTGACTGGCCAAAAGAATGGCCTGTCAATATGCCAGACAAAATGGGACAACCTGTACCGGGCGAATTTAATTCCGTTCCACCTGGACCTTTTGGGGGCAATTTAGATCAACCAGAGCTACAAGCAGGTTCCATTATCTTCCTTCCGGTATTCCAAAAGGGAGCTCTCGTCTGGACTGGAGACTCGCATGCTATGCAAAGTAACGGTGAGATTGATATAACAGCCCTAGAAACTTCTTACGAAGCAATAACCTTCCAATTCATCGTAAGAAAAGATCTTAGAGCAGAGGGCGTGCTTGATAAAACAAAAAGAAAAAGCGGCAACGCATTTACTTGGCCCATCATTGAAAATGCTACCCATTGGATGATTGTAGGATTAAATGTAGATCTTTTAGAAGCCATGAAGCTTGCATCTAAAAATGCCATTGACTTCTTAGTCAAGACACAAGGCCTTACAGCAGAAGAAAGCTATCAATTCTTAAGTATGGTAGGTGATTTTGAGATTGCAGAAGCCGTCAACGTCATCAAAAACGTAACGGTACATATCCCAAAAGAGCCCTTCAAAGGAAACGGCAAAAAATCCACTCTTTGCTTAGAAGGTACTTTCCCTCTAAAAGCTCCAAAAGTTAATGTAGATGCCCCATGCACTCCTCAAGAAGGAATAACTCTTGAATAACAATAGGCTGTAAAATGAAAAAAACAATGCTATTTTTTCTCTCTTTGTTAGTAACGGTAACGGGATTTACCGAAGATGTTGTGCTCGCGAATCAAACATCCTATCCTAGTAAAGATCAAAAATCAAAGATTGCCATTCAATGGGCCACCTCTGCTAAAGAAGTTGATGAGGCTAATAAGGCTTTGATGTACGGATCAAAATTAAACCAAAATTCCCTACAGACTCTTACTCAGCCAGGAAAGATCAATTTAACCATCCCTACAAATGCCGAGCACTTTAGAGTGCTTGTCTGGTCAAAAGATGAGGAAAATCCAGATCTTGTCACCAACTGGGTCGATATCGTACCTAATAAAACCTACACATTGACAGAAGACCTTCTAGTCCCGACGGTTCTCATGTTAGGCACGGGATGTTAGTAAAATGCTTAAAAACCGGCCGTGGGATCGAGCCTCACAACTTGTAAGTTGTCATGAGCTCGATAAAAAAGCCCCGAACGCATTGCATTTTGATTCGAAGTTTGTTGAATAAGCACATACTCAATACCTGCGCTCATGTTTTTCATAAAATTATTTGAAAAACCGAGCGCAGTTTGAATTACTTGCGCAAAAGAAGAATTTCCAACTACACCCATGACAAGCATCATGCCTAGAAAACTACAAAGTCTTGCAGAAAAATACATAAAAAACCCTTTGTTAGGGTCCAAAAATATTCTTTTTTTGTTTATCAACAAGAAATATCCTACTCACAAATCGTAAAACACACATTTTCAAGCGACTAAGTCAAGTTTATCACACTCTAGAGTCATAAGAGTTCACGAACTTTTCACATTGGATTTTATTTCTTTTTTTGATAAAATAAAAACAATTTAAAATTAGGAATGCTATGGCACTTTTAAATCCTCGTGTGGACCTTGCATTTAAAAAAATTTTTGGTTGTGAGGAAAATAAAGACTTACTAATTTCTTTAATCAATTCTATTGTATCTCCTGAGGATCAGGTTATCGATCTGGAGCTTTTAAATCCTTATAATTCAAGAAATTTCATTGGTGATAAACAATCTATATTAGACATCAAGGCTAAAGACATATCCGGCAATTACTATGACATTGAAATGCAAATTTGTAATGAGGGAGATTATGAAGAACGAGCTTTATTATGTTGGGCAAAACTCTATGCAGATCAGTTAAAACAGGGAGATCCCCATAGCTCTTTACGTCGAGCCATAGGCATTCACGTTCTTAATTTCACTAGTATCATCGACACCCCTGACTATCACAACAAGTTTTGTATTACAAATCAAAAAACGGGGCTTCGTTTTTTTAAACATCTCGAGCTTCACACAATTGAGCTCAATAAATTCACTCATAGTACAGATGAAAATATAAACCTCATCCTTCCTCGCATTAAAACTGGATTAGATAGATGGTCTGCTTTTTTAACTAGACCTGGCAGCTTAAATAAAGAGCATCTCCCTAAAGAACTCGAGGATCCTTACATAAAAAAAGCTTTAGACGTTTTAACAAATACTTATTTGAATGAAAAAGAACGTGAAATATGTCAACTACCCCCTCCTGAAGGAGGGGGCTTGGAAGAATAATTCAAGCCCTAT
>JAZKAC010000033.1:0-10033 GCA_040389325.1 Chlamydiota bacterium
AATAAATTCCATCTGTTAGTAGTAATTAAATGAACGAATTAATTAAAACGGAAGATGAAAAATGATCCCTTCAGATAATTCAATACCTCCTTCGAGTTCCGCTCCTCCTCTAGTAATGGAGGCTTTAAAGAAAGAAAAAATAATGATTATTTACCAACGCATACAACAAATATTGTATTTCCAAGATTTCAAAACCTGCAAGTTCTAATGCCTTTTTAAGGGGTCTTTCGTCCATTACGTGTAAGAATGGGTCTAGAGCACTGATTTTAGTAACCGACAGCTGAATCGTATTAGACATAACCACTGAAATTGTTATTTTCATGCGATGATAACTGAAATGTTTAATAATCAGTAATATTTTTTTTGCTTGACTCATTATTCAATGTAGATTAATAAATAATTTAACTAATAATCTTTATAGCATGCTATGTAACGCAAAAAAATGCATATATTTAGACAAACATCTATAAGCAAAATAAGGTATACAAACATGAGCCTTCCTAAAATCAATGAAAAAATAGCAACTTTCTTATCTGAAAATGGAGTAAACTTACCTAACGGCTCTTCTCAATCGGAGTTGAAAAAAATGCAAGATTTATTTCAACAAATAAGCACTCTAATAACGACCTCAGAAGATCCAAAAGTAATAGCTGATACAATAGAATTTATGGATAAAATAAGGCCTGAAATAAATAGAGCCCCCCCGCGGTGTCTACAAATTTTCATGCAAGCAATGACTACGGATCATCTGCAAGTTGAAAGTATGAAATCTTCGAGTCTGCTTGGTAAAAGAAAAATAGGTTTGAGCTCTACAGAATATATCTCTCAAGTTCTTGGCT
This sequence comes from Chlamydiota bacterium, assembly GCA_040389325.1. Taxonomy (GTDB): domain Bacteria; phylum Chlamydiota; class Chlamydiia; order Chlamydiales; family Rhabdochlamydiaceae; genus CAIJXB01. The sequence goes on from JAZKAC010000033.1 coordinate 840, forward strand.
TAAACACATGGGAAACTACAGGCAATAAAGAAGAAGCTATAACTAGAATTCTAGACTGCTTTAAAAGCTCTTCGGAATCATTGGATTTATCAAACTTGGAATTATCTTCTTTACCATCCGAGCTTTTCTTGCATTTACCCCAATTAACTGGTATAAATCTCGATAAAAACCACTTAACCTCCATTACCCTTCCAGAGATGCCTAATTTAGCGAGCTTGAGCCTTGTTGCTAATAGTCTAACCTCCATTACTCTTCCTGATATGCCTGCTTTAAAGCGACTTGACCTCAGTAGAAATAGCTTAACCTCACTTAGTCTTCCTGATATGCCTAATTTAATGATTCTAATGCTCTCTAATAATAGACTAGCCTCCATCACCTTTCCGACTTCTATGCCTAATTTAAAGGTCCTACTCCTCTCTAATAATCAATTAACAGAGCGACCTAATCATGATAATTATCTAAGACTTGAATTAACTGATTTTGTAGGTAATCTCTTTGAAAACACCGTAGACCAATCTAATAACCCTTTAAAGCCTTTTGTAAATAAACTTTTGAAAGATTCACCTTTTAAAAACTTTGATGATGCCCCTCTAAGAGAACATCCCGTTCTTTTTAACCAAATTCACACCTGGTTGGATAAATTAAAAACAGCCTCCGATTTTAGAGAAGGCAATTCGAGATCTCAGGCTTCTTTCTCTGAGAGAATTATTTCTATATTAGACCTTGTCTCCAAAGAACCTGCCTTTAAAGAGATCTTTCAAGTGGCTTTAAGCGAAGCATTAACAAGCTGTGTAGATAGGTCTGCTTTATTTTTAAATTCCATAGAATTAAACAAAATGATCTTCAGCAAAGAAGACCAAAGTCTTCCTAAGATAGCCTCTTTTTTAAAAGGAGCCTTTGCTTTAGATAAGATAAACAAAATATCTACAGAATTTGTTGCTCGACATAGAGTACCTTGTAATCCAAATAGAAGGTATGATCCCAGCAGCATAATCTCTATTGGCGGGATAAACTATGTAGACACTGTAGATCCTATAGAAGTTTACCTGGGGTTTCAGATAAGGTTAAAAGAAGAGTTCAACCTACCCATTGTTACAAAAGGAATGAACTACTCTGCTTCCTCCAGAATCACGGAAGAGGATGAAGCACAGGCACGAGAGGAGCTTCGAGCCTCTCTAGCCAACACTATCGAAGTTGCTCATTTCATAAGTTCTGTTGATGTGTGGTCTAAAAAGCTAAAAGAAGACTTATCTGCAGGGTTTCAAGAAGTGCAAGCGCCTTTTCAAGAGGCGCTTGTACAAGAAATGGAAAAGACTTCCTTTTTAAATGCTGATACTGATGCTCAAAAAGCTTTATTAGAATCTATTACTACAGCTATGGCTCAAGCAGAGAAAAGGTGGGTTGAACAAACTACTTTAAAGTACTTGCAAGAGAGCCACTGATATGAGCCTCCTTAATATCAATAAAAAAATAGCAACTTTCCTATCCGAAAATGGTATAAATTTACCTCAGGATTCTTCAAGATAAAGGGGAATGTAGCACCTGGTGTTGATAAAGAAACATGGGAAAGTTGTGGAGAGGACTTAGAGAGATAATAAAGGTGTAGGGATAATATGAATTTTATTATACGGACAACAGTCATAGTTGAATAGATGTATTAAAGTCCTAAAAAAAGCGCCCTTCTAAGAGCGCTCTTTGCTAGAGTGAAGAAAGAGCGATTATTATCGCTTCTCCATTAATATCACAAGAAGATCCTTCTAGGTTCTCTTGAAAAGAGACCTTCGTGGCTAGGACTTCGTTGCAGATAAGCTCTTTGTAGTTTAAAAAGCTTGTCTGCATGCTTAAAGGAGCTTCTATGGTCAATGAGATTCTATCCGTAATAGAAAAGCCGAGTTCCTTTCTTAATGTATTGATTTTATTGATAAACTCCCTTGCGATACCTTCTTCAATGAGATCGGGTGTTAAGGCTGTATCTAAAGCGACGGTTATAGAACCTAAAGAAGCTGCGATAACGCCCTCTAGTACTTTTCGTTCTATGGCGATGTCCTCAGGTGTTAAGGTGATCGTTTGGCCCTCTACGACAATTTCAATGTTTTCTTTATTTAAAAGCTTTTCTAATAGACTCCGCTCAAGGACTTCAAGAGTTTTTTGGACGCTATTCATTTTGCTTCCAACTTTTTTACCGAGCACTCTGAAGTTAGGCTTTGCGATAAGCTGCACAAAGAGGCTCTCATCCTCATGATAGACAAGTTCTTTTACGTTGAGCTCTTCTGCGATGAGGTGTTCTTTTTGTTTTAAGGCAGCCAGTATAGTGCTATCTACTGCAATCATATGTGCTTTAGATAAAGGTTGTCTTACCTTGATTTTGTTCTCTTTACGAAGGCTGTGTCCTATGCTGACAACCGACTGGACAAAGCTCATTTGTCTTTCCATGGACTCATCTCTTAGTTTTTGATTAGCTACGGGAAAGTCCGTTAGATGTATCGAAATAGGATCTTTATCTACTCTAAGCTCTTGATAGATCTCTTCTGTTAAGAAGGGGATAAAAGGAGCTGCAATTTTAGAGAAGGTGAAAAGTACCGTGTAGAGAGTCTCAAAAGCTTGGTCCTGATCTTCTGATCTTTCTTCTGCCCAAAAACGGGAGCGATTTCTTCGAATGTACCAGTTCGTTAATTGATCAACAAAGTCGATTAAAGGAGTCACGGCCTTATTGATTTCATAGTTATCCATCGCCTCGGTTACTTCCGTAATCAGTTTTTGAAGAATGGAAAGAGCCCATTTATCAATGTCGGCACTTGGAGTCGTGATGCTTTCTTTAGGTGTCCAATTGTTGATCTTTGCATAGGTGGAAAGAAAAACAAAACTATTCCAAAGAGGAATCAAAGCTTGTCTTAAGGTGAGCTCTACATCTTTTTCTGAAAAGCGAAGATCTTCTGCATAGACAGCAGGGCTATTCATAAGATAGAGCCTTAAGGCATCAACGCCATACTTGTTAAACACCCCTTTAGGTTCGGGGTAGTTTTTAAGTCGTTTAGACATCTTGTTGCCGTCTTCAGCTAAGATAATTCCATTTACGATGACGTGCTTAAAGGCAGGCTTGTCAAAAAGAGCGGCAGCAAGGACTGTTAACGTATAAAACCAGCCTCTTGTTTGATCGAGCCCTTCTGCAATGAAATCGGCAGGGAAGGCATTTAATGTTTTTTCTTCATTTTCAAAGGGAAAATGATTTTGAGCGTAAGGCATAGATCCTGATTCAAACCAGCAGTCGAAGACCTCGGGGATCCGGCGGAAGATTTTACCGTCTTCTTCAAAGGTAAGATCATCGATGAAATGTCTATGAAGATCCGTGATCTTTTGTCCCGTTAGCGTTTCTAGTTGCTCGATAGAGGAGATAACACGGATCTCTCCATCTTCACTTCTCCAGATCGGAATAGGGGTTCCCCAGTATCTATTGCGAGAGATAGCCCAATCTCTTGCATTTTCTAACCACTTACCAAAACGTCCATGCTTAATATGATTTGGAACCCAATGAATTTGTTCGTTGGCTTTTAACATTTTATCTTTGATTTTTTCTACGGCAACAAACCAGGTACGTACCGTTTTGTAGATCAAAGGGGTGTCAGAGCGCCAGCAGAAAGGGTATCTATGACGGATTTGTGTGTGAAGAAGAACTTTGCCTTCTTTTTTTAAACGCTTGATGATCTCTTTATCGGCATCTTTAACATAAAGACCCATAAAATCGGGTACTTCCGAGGTGAAGCGACCATTTTGATCTACGGGGCATACGGATTCTATAGACTCTCGTAAACAGGCAAAGAAGTCTACCTCTCCAAAGGCGGGGGCTGCATGGACAAGGCCTGTTCCGTCTTGGTCGGATAGGGAGTCTTCCGTGATGATGCGAAAGGCTTTATTTTCTTTTCTTTCCGCAAAATAAGGGAAAAGAGGCTCATATCTTTTTTGATCTAAAGCTTCTCCTAAAAATTCTTCTAAGATCTCTATTTGATCGGGGGAGGGGAAGTAGCGATTTATACATCCTTTAGCAAGGATGTATAAAGCTCCCGTTTCTTTTACTTTAATTTTAACGTAGGTGAGGTCTTTTTTAACCAAAATAGCCAGGTTAGAAGGTAGGGTCCAAGGGGTTGTTGTCCAGACAAGTAATTTTGGATCGGGTTCATCTTCTAAAGCAAATAGAACGGTCAAAGAAGGATCATCTACATCTTTATAGTTTAGGTTGGCTTCAAAGTTAGAGAGGGGAGTGCCAAGCTGCGTAGAAAAAGGCATTACTTTAAAACCTTCATAGACGAGACCTTTGCCATAGAGCTGTCCAAACACCCACCATACGGATTCCATGAAAGAAGGATCCATCGTTTTATAGGTATCGGAAAAAGAGACCCAACGTCCCATACGATCTACCGTCTGTTTCCATTCTCCCGTATATCGCAACACGATAGATCGACACTCTTCATTAAAATTAGCAATCCCGAAAGATTCGATAGCGTGCGCTCCCGAGAGCTCTTTTTCTTTTTCAATCTCATTTTCTACAGGCAGTCCATGACAATCCCAGCCAAAACGTCTCGGGACATAAAATCCTTTCATGGTTTTATAGCGAGGGATAACATCTTTTAAGGTTGCAGCCAAGATGTGACCGTAGTGAGGCAATCCCGTAGCAAAAGGAGGTCCGTCATAAAAAGAAAAGAGGGGATTGGAGGTCCTGTTGTCAAGCGACTTTTCAAAAATATTTTCTTTTTGCCAGAAGGCTAGTATTCTCTCTTCTTTGAGAGGAAAGGACTCGTTTTTGTTTTCAAACATAGGATTTTATTGCACTCTTATAGAAAAAATTACTCAAGATTCTAATCGATAACCTTCTTTCTTTCTAGAAGAAATGTAAAATCTTATAAATTAACCACATAAAATAAACCTCCAAGAGGCATTGACTCTAAAGGATATTCATGAGATCATCTTTGGAAGAAACAATCTACGGGGGTGTACTGGTTTCGACTTGGGAACAAAGTTTTAGAGGCATGCGGAGGACGTCGGTTGGCCTCCTTAATCATCCGGCAAAACAATAATTGAAGATTCCTACATGGAAATGGCAGCTTAAGACCTAATAGTCTAAAGTTGCTCGATAGCCTAGTGCCCGTCCGGGAGCGTTAGTCACTATCGTCACAACCCCGGTATGAACGCTCCAGTTTTATGCTTTTTAGGGGAGCTGTTCGAGATTCTAAAGGGCAAAATGACTTCTAGTGTAGCGTCTTTCATCAGAGTCATTTTAAAAAAGACGATAAGCATGTAGTCTCTATCACGGAGTTTGCTAAGGACGAGAGTTCGATTCTCTCCACCTCCAATAAACTGGCATAAGCCAGAATAAATAAGCCCAAGAAACTAAAGGATTTAAATACAAGTCGTTTAGTCCCTCTTGGGTTTCTTTTTGCCAGTTTTTTCCAGTCTAGTGCGTAAAATTTGCGTAAAAAATAGAGTGATTCTACGGAGACAGTCGAATGAAAGAGGAAAGTGTAATAATAGATGCTTCTCTTGTGCGTCGCCTGATTGCTTCGCAGTTTCCTCAATGGAAAGAGCTTTCTATCGATCCTGTTGCAACAAGTGGGTGGGACAATCGAACTTTCCACTTAGGCAAAGATATGTCAATTCGCTTACCAAGTGCTGCTGATTATGAATTACAAGTAACAAAAGAACATCAATGGCTACCGCAATTGGCTCCTCAGCTGCCACTTCCGATTCCTGTGCCTCTAGCTATGGGAAAGCCTGAATATGGCTATCCTTGGAAGTGGTCTATTTATCGATGGCTTGAAGGCGAGACCGCAGCTTCTGCGAAAACGGGCGATCTCGTTGAATTGGCGATTGATCTTGCTGACTTTCTTACAGCTCTCCAAAGAATTGATGCAACGGGTGGACCACTACCTGGATTACACAGCTTTTTTAGGGGAGGATCACTATCGGTTTATAACAATGAAACACGTCGTTCCATCACTTCCTTAAAGGATAAAATTGATACTTCCTCTGCAACTGAGGTTTGGGAAGCAGCTCTTTCAACTTCTTGGAAGCACCCACCAGTGTGGATTCATGGTGATATAAGTGTGGGCAACCTATTGGTACAGAAAGACAAGCTTTGTGCTGTCATTGATTTTGGTCAGTTGGCCGTTGGTGATCCAGCATGTGATCTAGCCATCAACTGGATGCTGTTTCATGGAAAAAGTAGAGAAGCTTTTCAAAAAGCGCTTCCTTTAGATAAAGGGACCTGGGCTCGTGCACGTGGTTGGACTTTATGGAAAGCTTTGGTGGTTGCTGCAGGGCTTACTAATCCAAACAATTCAGAGTCTAAGCAATGTTGGCGCATTATTGAAGATGTCATTGCAGACCATCAAAAGTCTATTTAATCTCTATAACCGATGCTAAGGTTATTACCTTGCTTGTTCATTTGCTGTTTTTTCAAGCAAATTGACATGGTTTTGATCGTGCTTTTCGACACGCTCTTCAGCTCTTATTCGCCAAGAGGAACCTGAGAGTCCAAATTCTAAGTCTGCGACACCATTTTTAGCTGCAACTTTTACCATTTTACCTTTTAGCTCTTTATTTAGAGCTTTAATCAATGGTTCGCTGATGTCTCTACTTGCAAGTAGGGGGCTATCGCTACAATTGACTAAAGTTAGATGTAACGTGGCTGAGATGGGCTTATTATCTTTGTAAAGGCGTGTTTTCTCTTCAAAAAGGAGTTTTGCGCTAATGAATGAATTTGTTCCGTTTTCGTGCAAAGCGACTTCTGCTATTTTAAATCTCCATTCTGGTTTAATGATTGCGCTATAGGCTTTTGCAACGTTTTCTATAGTTTGAGGCGATTCGCATTTTCCGAAAAGAGTGTCACACACTTGTTCGAGGGTTTCTGAATCGCAGAACCCTCTTGGTTTTGTATATAGTAAAGTGTCATGCATTTCTTCGCCCACTCCTGGCCTGCTTTTTTCTTCATAGTGTGTGATCTTTACTCTATCGTCTTTTTTTGTGAGGAGTATTTTTGCATTTGGGGCACAAGAATCGATCTCGATGTCGAGTAGCTCGTGCAAAATACTTCTTGTGATTTTATTGATTTCCCGTGTGCCTAAATAATCTATGCCGCTTTCTTCCTCGAAATGAATTTTGCCTCCAATTTGGAGTTCCTGGTGAGTTTTTACAACACTAGTTGCATCAGCAGAAGCAGGAGAGAAACCACCAAACACAGCAAAACTTAAAAATAGTTTTAAGCCAGTTTTGTCTCGTCTAGTGCGTAAAATTTGCGTAATTTTCGATTGCGCACTCAATTTTTCGAGATGATTTTTGAGCAGATTTTCTCTCGTAAAATGAAGAGTTTTTATGATCTTGAAAAAGTGGTCCATTCGACCGTGTTCGATTCTCTCCACCTTCAATCAAAATTAAGGCTTCAGTTTTATGACTGAAGCCTTTTGTTTTAGTGACTTACACATCAAAAATCTTATCGGAAATTTCCACTGCATAAAGCTCAATTACGCAATATTTACGCACTAGACTGGATGAAACTGGAGCAAAAACTATTTAGTTTTTTGGATTTCCGCACTACAATCCCCAACATTGAAACAATTGAACAAGAACTCGAGGACAAAAGCTACTGAAAGGACCTTATGTTTAAATCAATCATTGATAAAGTTGGCACATTTCTAAAAGCAGCATTCTCTTGTAAAAGAGTTCACTCCCCCAATTCCACGTCTAAAGCGAAAATACAGCAAGGACGCGCGGGAGCAACCTCAGGGGATCGCTCTCCTGTTCATATCGGAGACTCTCATCACTACTATGCAAAAAAAAGAGACGAGGGAAACCACATCTTATACAAAATCCTGGGAGACACTTTTAAAAACCTTTTCTCCTGAATCCGCTCAACGTCTTGCACTCATGATTAATGACCCAAAGTCTAAAGATCCTCAAAACCACAACCTTAATGGGCATAAAAAGTGGCTCTCTCAACAGTTTGAAAACATTAGACTTGACCATTCTGATTCCCGAGCAGCCACATTTAATCTAATAAGGAAAAAGGCTATCACCTCAATCGAAGAATTGCATGATCATGGAGAAGAGTCTCAATTTAAAAAAGCCTGGGCTAACCACTTATTCGATTTAGAAGCCATCAAAGATATTTGAGAAATTTTTCTCTGTCGCAAATTCTAAATGCGTCTCTCCACCTTCAATCCAAATTCAAGGCGTTTTCATTAAAAAGATTTGATAGTTTAATATTGCTAATTATCAACAACTTAAGAAATTACATATTTTTTATGAATGCCTATTAATCACGATCATGCCATTCACAGGACGGTATAGTGCTATCAAATCTTTTTAATGAAAACGCCCTGAATCCAAATTAAGGCTTCAATCTTTCGAGTTGAAATTCTGAAGCTATATTTTTGATGATCATACTCAAATTTCACAAAAAAATGCTATTTTTGTGAAAAACAGACAATTTACTTGCTGGTTTTCACAAAAGTATGCTACGTTTGTGAAAAATGGAGAGCAACAAAAATGCGATACAGCGTTGAAATTGCAGTAAAAAATAGAATTATCGACCATGGTCGAGGGTGGTGCTTTACCCCTATGAATTTCTCTGATCTAGGTAGCGATCCCTCTGTCCGAAAGGCTCTTTCTCTGCTTCAAAAACAAAACTTCATCCGAAGGCTTGCGCAAGGCATTTACGATTATCCCATAATGCATGACCTTTTAGGCATAATTCCTCCTGATTTAAACGAAGTCGCTAAAGCTATAGCAGAAAAAAACGGGGTTCAAATTCAACCTGCTGGAGCTCATGCGGCTAATTTAGTTGGTCTCTCTAATCAGGTTCCTGGGCAGATTGTATTTTTAACTGAAGGTCCATCTAGGACCGTTAAAATAGGGAATCAAAAAATTGTTTTCAAAAAGACCACAAAGAAAATTATGTCTTCGGCAGGCACTAAAGAAGGTCTTTTGATTCAAGCCATGAAAAATCTAGGAAAAGATCATATTGATCAGATAGCACGTGCACGAATTGCTGAATTCCTTAAAAACTCCAATGAAAAAGAAATCAAAGAAAACATGAAATTTGCTCCTGCATGGATGCGAGTCATTGTTTTTGAAATTATAGGGCTCAAACTGGGGTGCGACAAAGTAATCGGTTGCATTCAGCAGCCCCTTTGAAGTCTCCCCCC
>JAZKAC010000034.1:0-4729 GCA_040389325.1 Chlamydiota bacterium
AAGATGTAGATGCTCATTTTCAAAAAGAGTTATTGGATAAGAAAGCAAACTTACAAGCGGCAGAAACACTATCAAATTTCAAAGAGCCTAATTACCCCTCCAACGATCTTCGTTAAACATCTGGTTTAGCAAGACCATCGTCATCAAATCCCCGTCCTCTCTCATGAAGATGACTTCTCTAGTCTTTCCTGTTTATTTGGTTCAGATCGAGATAATGACACCTGCCGTAATACCTTGTTGTTAAAAACTCCCCACATCAGGCATTTTAAGAGGGTTCAAACCGCTCACTTGATCTGTGAGTCCATTATTCTCAAAAGTAAATGCTATTCTAATTACATTACTTCCCATTCCTTGGATCGCTTGAGAGGCATTTTTGACTGTCGCTTCTGCCTTCCTACCTCCCCCAAATGACAACATCGCAGTCGTTAAGTTCGAGAGCTGTGTTATCTTATTATTAATAGCCTGTCCCGCCATGCCAACACAAACTTTCAATGCAAAACTACCAGCCTTACCCATACCAGAGAAATTTGACCGTATTTGCGCAGATGTTGGCGCCATCTTAAGTAGGGAAGAAACCCCAGCTCCCACCGCTCTCCCTATCGCACTGGTGGCTGTCATAGCCCCCGTAATAGCCCCCCTTATACCATCCATAAAAACCTCCCCATTTATAAAAGTTGTTTACTTCTAACTTTGCTGCGTAGCTGCTCTAGCTCGGATCGTAAAGAGTCTAATTTACTTTTTTCGATAATCTCGGCTAAAACATCAAGCTCGACAAGAGCGTCTTCTAACTCTCCTCTCTGAAGATAGATCTCCGCTGATTGATAACGGGAGACGGGATTTTCAGGATTGAGGATACTAGCCATAGAAAAAGCATCAAGAGCTTCTGTCTCTTCCGATAGCTGCCTTTCTACAAAACCTAAAGCAACCCAGTAATCACTTACTTGAGGATTAAGCATAACAAGGAGCTGAAAAAGAGCTTTTGCTTCTTCAGACTTCTTCTCTTCGGAATATCGATACCCTATTTTATAAATCCAAAGAAGAGTCTCATCGGAAAAAGCTAAAAAATCTTGCCAGATGTTCGCTTCTAACAATTTTGTTTCTTTAGCAAGCTCATCGGGACTTGCTTTACACTGAAGAAGCCTTTTCATAGCAAAAGAAATCTCTCCCATATGATGATCCTTTTCTATCTGAGGCAATTGGTTTAGCTCTTGCTCTAAAATAACGCCAACGGAACTCATCCTACGTAGCATCTTCGCATACTGCTCTTCCATCTCCTGCTTAATAGAAGCCGATTTTTCTTCTACATACTTGCTTCTTGGCGTCATAAGTCCCTTTTTAATCTCTAACTCATCAGCCTGAGCATTGGCTAAAAACTCCGCTATACGAGCAAACTCATCAGATAACGACATAACTATCCCCTTATTGTTAATCTTTATTTTGAATTAGCTTTGATTATTAATCCATTTAAAAAGTTTAAATTGTTTTAAAGTAATTAATATGATATAATAGTATTTTATTACCAAAATAAGGTGTTATTGTGATTAAATTAACAACAACACTTTCCGAGCCGCAATCTATGAAGCACGAACAACCGAAACCCCTTGGCTCTAAACAGCGAAAAAAGGATACGGATAGTATAATCATCAAAAAGGAGATCACATGAACCTTAATTCCATTAAAAACCAATCGGTAGCAGGGTATCTCGTTAAAACAGAAGAAGATGCAAAACGTATCGAAACCTTGGTCTCGGGAGATCGAGAAGTTCATATCGTAGTATTTGGAGGAACCTTTGGACTGGCAACCCCCGACCATATAAAAATGGCCGAATTCGGGAAAAAACATTTAGAAGAGATCGGAAAGCAGGGATTCGTACTACTTCTGCCTACAGGAGAAATGACAAATACAAAAAATGCTGACGGAACCGATAAAAAAGCTCCCTTTAGCGCCGAAGAGCGAGAAGCCTCACTTAGACGAGAAGTTCGAGCCTTGGATAAGGTCGTTGTATCTTGTATGGAAACTATTCAGGTAGACCGCTGTTACACCATTGAGACTTTAGAAAAAATTCATGCGGTCATGCAATCATCTTTCGATAAAAATGTCACTTTTACGGTCGTTTTAGGAGAAGACACCTTTACCTCGATCTGCGGTCTTCAAAAAGGCGCCGATGGCAAACTCCTTAAAGGCTTGGATGGTAAATATGTTTTTGGAGAAAAATCTTCGTGGCACAGAGGTAATGACCTAGTGGCAACAAAAAATATTCATTTACTTTGTATTCAACGATATGACAACGAAGAAGCCGATCTAAAAGGGGCCCGTTTAGATTCTATAAAAGCATTTACAGCACGAGAACAAGCATCCAAAGGAATCGATAATCCAGTTATTTATGTCGATGGGGAGACAGTTGGGCTTAAAGGACATTCTTCAACGGCTCAGCGAAAAGAATTCGCAAAAGTTACTCAAATCACACACATATTGGCTAAAAAAATTCTAGGCTCAACTCAAATAGACCCATCAACTAAGATCCTAATCGAGGACTTGGACGGATCCTCTTTGCCGAAAGACCCCTTCGATTTAATAGCTTACGTGGGCGATGTTCTTGATGCTAAGAAGAAAACGGCGCTCGATTCCGATACTCACCTAGACAGTGTCGCAGGTATGCTTATAAGAGATATTAGCGACCGAAGCAAAATAAGACACTTGGATGTAACCATTCTTTGCGATGAATCTACTGGTCAAAAGGCAAAAGAAGTTTTTGCTAAGTATCAAGCTATCGGCTATTCATCCGTTAAAGTCATTGACACGGACTTATCCGATTCTTTAACGGGCAGCGAGACCCTATAAGATGAAAACGGGTCCATTGAACAAAAAAATTTAGCTCGGCTTTAATCTCAAAATAAGCTGTTTTCTCAAAAACAGCTTATAAATAAAAATACATCACGACTTTTTTTCGATTTTCTGCTACCATTTCAGAATAAAAAAGGATTTTGATTGATCTCATGCAAACTGTAGAACACTCAAAAAGTCTATTCTATAAACAAACCAAAAAAGCGCTCCTGTGGATGAACCTATCCCATGAGCCTTTTGTTGTTTTATACACCCTACTCCCTTTTATTATCCGAAAAGATCTCGGAGCCTCTTTACTACAAATTTCTATTTTAACGGCTCTAAGGCCCGTTTTACCCCTTTTCTCCTTTTACTGGAGCGCAAACCTAACCAATCAAAGACATAGGTTAAGATCTAACCTTATTAGCGCCTGGGTGCTAGCTAGAGCCCCCTTCCTCTTCATCCCTTGGGTAGATAGCGTCTGGTATCTAATTTTTTGCTGCGCCGTGTATGAATTTTTTAATAAATCAGGCATCCCTGCTCTTATCGAAATTTTAAAAATTAACATCCCTAAGCAAGCTAGAGAAAATACATATACTTTTTACTTTGTTTTAAGTTTTATCGAAAGTATCTTACTTGGCCTCATGGTAGGAGGGGTCCTTGATCTATACCCTAAAGCTTGGCAGTTCTTATGCTGCTCTACAGCCCTTATCGGACTTAGCAGCATTTGGATGCAGATGAAAGTACCGATCCCCTTTGTCCCTATTACTAAAAAAGAGCATATCCCTATTAAAACGAAGATCTTACAGCCCTGGAAAGACTCTTTTGCCCTACTCAAAAAAAGACCCGATTTTGCCAGATTTCAGCAAGGTTTTATGTTAGGGGGATTTGGACTTATGTTAATTGCTCCTGGTTTATATGTTTTCTATGTAGACCAACTCAAACTAGCTCACTCTCAAATTGTTACGGGCCGCTCTATCATCATGGGCATTGGGGTTGTCCTCTCCTCTTACTTTTGGAAAAAAAGCTTAAACACCACATCCATCTCTACTTTGACAACACGCATTTTGATCGGATTTGCCCTCTTCCCCCTTACACTTCTTTTTTCAGGCTTTAGTATGCAATGGTTTTACCTAGCTTTCTTATTTTATGGGATTGCTCAGGCTGGAAGTCACCTTCTTTGGAACCTTTCGGGTACACTATTTTCCGATGAAGAAGATAGCTCCCAGTTTTCTCGCGTTAACATCTTAATGGTAGGTCTTAGAGGGGTCATCGCCCCCGCTCTAGGAGGCCTCATGTGTCAATTTCTAGGGCCCACGGCAATGCTTATCCTGGGATCCGCTCTTTGTTTCTTTGGAGCCTGGTATATGCATTCGCATCCCTATTCCGTAAAAAAAGTCATTTCTTCTTCATAACCAATTAAAAAAATACTATACATTATTTATACTGTTACACTTAATTAAGTTATTTCGCATTGAATATTAACTATAAAATAATTATAATAAATAACAATTCAATAATATTATAAAGGAGTTTTTAATGATGCCATTAGATTGCAGAGGAATCTCTAGACGAAATAATCCGATTCGTTCTTTTCCTACGCAATCAGCACAAATCCCTCATTTAAATGACATAGGAGCGGGTATCCTTTTTGGCGACAACCCTGAAAAAGCTGGCATATTAGGTGGCACTTTTGGAAGAGCCTCTGGATTTTTCGCTTCAGCGCTGAATAACGAAATTGCAAAAATGGGATTTTTAGCAGCAAGACCCTTTGCGTTTGCGACACTTGCTGGTATAAAACTTCTTTCTCGAGCGATGTCCTACGAATTTTCCTCTGACGAAGTAAAAGTAACCGATACAAAATCTAACCCGACTTGCCTAGAAATAGAAATAGAAATAAATAATA
>JAZKAC010000035.1:0-21355 GCA_040389325.1 Chlamydiota bacterium
AAATCGACGAAGATTGAGGTTCTTTTGGCATGAGAATCACTTTGGAGCCTTTTAAGTGTTCGAAGCTCTTGTTTGGCTGTAAGTATGACAGGATGGTATTTCCGAAAGAAGCTTTGGTTGCTTCTCTATCGTCAACTTCTACTGGAAGATCAAATGATGCTCTTGAATTGTAAAAATTTTTTCGATTATGCCCATATTTTATAGAGCGTATGGCTGAAAAGTCCGCTCGCTACTGCCGTTATTCCAAAAAGTCCAACCAGTGTGGTTTTCATCCTATTGGGTTTGATTGAGAATTAGCCACAATGGCATAGTCTGCTCTTTCGTCGGATGGATGATATAATATTTCCTGAGCTTTGAAGGATAAAAGCTACAGATTTTTACATAATAAATGTTTTAACATTGCTTAGATTGTTTAAGTTGAGAGTTGGAGATGCGTATGCCGTGATGGTGTTTTTGAAAGCGGCATTGATCATCTCTTGTGTATCAACTTCTTGCCGCATTGAAGATGATACTTGCGACATTGAAGATGATACTTGTGAATTGTAAAATTTTTCAAGGTTGTTTCCCATTTTATAGACTTCGTGACCAGCAACTCCGAAAGCTATAGCTGTTGTTCCTATAAAGCCCACTGCTGCAATTTTTTCCAATGTCGTATAGTCGAGGACGGTAATGGCTATGACAAGTGTTCCCGAAAAAGCGGCGAGAGCCATAGCGCATTGTCCCTCGTGGCGCATTGTGTCATAAGTTCCGTGGGAGGGATGTGAAAGTGTAATTATCTTATCCATATCAACCTGATTTGTTTTGTGTTTTTTTAATAAAAAAATAATTAAAGATGGAAGTATTTTATGGGTTTTGGGGGATAAAAGCTATGGATATTTTTATTTTTGAATTTTTTTGAGAGAAATAAGAGGACAGCCGAAGCTGTCCTCTTAAGAATTTAATTCCAGACTAGGTTAGCGGCGGATTGGTATTCCGTTACTCTAGTTTCAAAGAAGTTTTTCTCTTTACCGAGGTCGATGGTTTCACTCATCCATGGGAAGGGGTTTTTAGATTTGAAGATCGGTTTTAGGCCGATTCTTTCAAGTCTTCTATCTGCAATGTATTGCACGTATTCCCGAAACATGGGAGCCGAAAGACCTAAGATCCCCTTAGGGAGGCAGTCTTGTGCATAAGTAACTTCGAGTTCTACGGCTTGTTTGATAAGATCGATAATATGGTTTTGGAAAGATTCTGTCCAAAGTTCTGGATTTTCTTCTTTAACGCCATTAATAAGATCGATACCAAAGTTCAAATGAACCGTTTCATCTCGTAGGATGTACTGGAACTGCTCGCCGACTCCCGTCATTTTATTTTGACGGTGGAAAGAAAGCATCATCACAAATCCGCTATAGAAGAATATTCCTTCCATAATGATGTAATATCCGATGAGATTTTCTAAGAACTTTTGAGCTCCTTCTTGCGTTTTTGTCGTGAAGTCGGGAGCTAAAATAGCCTCTGTAAGTTGCATCTCAAAATCATCTTTTGCCCGGATTGCAGGGATCTCGTTATACATGTTAAAGATCTCCCCTTGGTCTAAGGATAAAGACTCTACTATGTAGTGAAACGTGTGAGTATGGATAGCTTCTTCAAAGCCTTGTCTTAGAAGATACTGTCTTACTTCGGGATTTGTTACATGTTTAAAAATGGCAAGAACGATGTTATTACCAACTAGGCTTTCAGCCGTGCTGAAAAAGCCGAGGTTTCTCATGATGACAAGTCTTTCCGCGCTACTCAACTGATCTGACTTCCAAAGCTCGATATCCTTTGACATGGACACTTCTGTCGGCATCCAGTTATTTGCGCAACCGTTTAAGTAGTGTTCCCAAGCCCACTTATATTTAAGGGGCATGAGTTGGTTGACATCAACGGTTTGACAGTTGATCAATCTTTTTTCGGATACGCGAACTCTTTTAGCTACGGGCGCTTCTTTTGTTGAAGAGCTGTCGCTAGGTGTGTTTTCTTCAAATTCTAACATAAAAACCTCCGATGTTTAATTATTGACAGCTCTCACAGCCTGGATCTAGTATACTACAGCTTTTTGGGCTAGCTTCTCTATCTACTTGCACATTGCTAGAGGCGGATTTGTTTTTCATCCATCTAGGCTGCAACCCTCTTTTGTTGATGTCGGTTGTCGACTTTTCAATCTGGGTAGCTGCAATGCTTCTTAGATAATACGTTGTCTTTAGTCCTTTAGTCCAAGCAAAGAAATACATTTGGTGCAGTTTCTTACCACTTGGTTCTACAAGGTAAAGGTTTAAAGATTGTCCCATATCAATCCACTTTTGTCTTCGGCTTGCGCACTCTATTGTCCATTCGGGATCAATTTCAAAAGCCGTTAAAAAGAGCTGTTTGATCTCTTGAGGGATTCTGTCGATTTCTGCAATGGAACCGTCAAAGTACTTAAGATCATCTAACATCTGATCATCCCAAAGCTCCAGTTTCTTTAATTTTTCCACTAGGTAGAGGTTTGGAATAGTAAACTCTCCTGAGAGGTTGGACTTTACGAATAGATGCTTATACATAGGCTCTATAGACTGAGATACCCCTGTAATGTTAGAGATGGTAGCTGTCGGAGCAATAGCTAAGGTATTGCTGTTTCGCATTCCATGCTTTGCTATGCTATCGCGGACTTTTTGCCAGTTCATCGTATGGCTTCTATCCATATCCAAAGAAGAACCTCTTTCATTAGCTAAAAGCTCAATAGTGTCTAGAGGAAGTAGGCCTCTATCCCACTTAGATCCTTTATAAGAAGAGTAGGTGCCTCTTTCTTTAGCAAGCTCGGAAGAAGCTAAGATGGCATAGTAAGAGACCATCTCCATGCTCTTATCTGCGAACTCGATCGCTTGATGACTTGCGTAACTGATGTCTTGTAGGTAAAGAGCATCTTGGAAACCCATAATACCAAGTCCGATAGGACGATGCTTCGAGTTTGCATGCTGAGCTTCTTTAACAGGGTAAAAGTTGATGTCGATAACGTTATCTAACATTCTAACCGCTGTTTTAATGGTTTTTGCAAGCTTCTTCTCATCAAGCCCATGTTCGGTGACGTGTAAAGGTAGGTTAATGGAACCTAAGTTACAAACAGCCGTTTCGGTCTCCGAAGTATTGAGGAGAATTTCCGTACAGAGGTTAGAACTATGGACTACACCCACGTGATCTTGCGGAGATCTGATGTTAGATGGGTCTTTGAAGGTGATCCAAGGGTGACCTGTTTCAAAGAGCATACTTAGC
Source organism: Chlamydiota bacterium (assembly GCA_040389325.1). Lineage (GTDB taxonomy): Bacteria > Chlamydiota > Chlamydiia > Chlamydiales > Rhabdochlamydiaceae > CAIJXB01. Next base: position 3,271 of record JAZKAC010000035.1, read on the forward strand.
ATCTTACGCCAAAGCTGCATAGCTTCCATTTTTTTAAAGAGCTTGATCTGTCCCGTTTCTGTCATCTTCTCATATTCTGCGTATCTGACTTCAAAAGCCTTTCCGTACAGGTCATGTAGATCGGGGACTGTACTTGGATCAAAAAGAGTCCAAGAACCGTTTTCTGAAACACGCTTCATAAAAAGATCGGGGATCCAGTTAGCGGTGTTCATATCATGAGTTCTTCTTCTTTCATCACCCGTATTTTTACGCAGTTCAAGGAAGTCTTCAATGTCAAGATGCCAAGTCTCCAAGTAGGCGCACATAGCCCCTTTTCTCTTGCCTCCGTTATGAGCTAGTCCAGCTGTTGTCATGTAAGATTCATCATCTTCCACTTTAAGATCTACAACGATAGGACTGATCTTTGCAGCAGCAGTTTTTGTTATGCGAGAAAATAGTTTATTGCCGACCTTAAGCCAGTTTTTCTTTGTTAGTTTTTGACAGCCTAGAAGGTCTGCAATTTCTTGTACGGCAGGGATGCGTAGGTCATAGCATTGTGTTTCTCCCGTAAAGTGAGCCAAAGATCCATCGGATCTTGTGCCTGTATGATCATTTTTACGTATACGGAAGTTTCCTGCCGTAGGAACACTCAGTCTTAAAAGTTGATAGCGTAAGCCTTCAACTAAAGAGCGAGAGGTGTTCGTAAAAGTGATCTCTTTTCCTCTAGAGATATTGCCATCCGTTTCGATAAGCCCTTGGATTAATGCAAGAGTTTGTGATTCGGGTAAATGACTAAATCTTGGAGCTATCCACTTATCGTGAGTTTGCGTGTAAATATCATCGTAGTTAAAAGGAAGAGAAGCCCCTTCACTTTCTACAAATCTACCTGTTGACCCATCTCTTACGGCCCCTTTTCCTGCTGACCATCGGATCTGCATGTACGTTTCATTGCGGCCTGTTTCCCAATAATGAATTCCCTTGGAAGTTAAGTAGGTACGAACAAACTCCAGGTGAGTATCAACGGCAGGATTGCCAGATACACCCCATTCATAACTGTCTTTAGTAAGATGACCATCAGCTAGGAGAATTCCATAAAGGCGAGCGTCTTCTGCCGTAAAGTTAGGGACGGGGACTACTTCGGAAGGAACCGTTTGGGCGATGTAATCGCCTTTTTGTAGGTTTCCTGCGTCGACCCAGTCGCACTTGATTTTTCCTTTTTCAAGCCACTGATGTGTGCGCTCGATAGATTGCTCCATAGGCACGCCTTGAATAGCGTAAAAAGGATGACCTGCCGTTACATGAAGAGAATCTATGGAATGCTTAATGGTAAGAGCGATCATGGGATCTTTTTGATTGTAAACAAACTTATCCGTAACTTGTCGGTACTTGCCGCTAATACCCAACACAAGATCTTGCGTTGTTATATCACCTATGGATTTAACGCCATGGTTTGTATAAACAAGAGTACTCGGTTCGAAGCATTGGTTTACTGCTACAGCGGTATCATTGGCTACTTTCAAGAAGGGGATGATGCCTTGGCTTTTGCCGTTAGTTCCTTTAATTTGCGCTCCCGTAGCTCGTACGTTAGACCAGTCATTACCAAGACCTCCTGCCCACTTGGAAAGTTGAGCGTCATCTGCAACAACTTTGAAGATATGGGATAAGTCATCCATGATGGTAGACAGGTAACAAGAGCTTAATTGAGAGTGTAGTGTTCCCGAATTAAAGAGGGTAGGGGTGCCTGATGTGAAGTAAAAAGAAGATAAGAGATCATAGAACTCGATGGCTCTTTGGTTTTTTTCTTCTTTTTCTTCTAAAGAAAGTCCCATTGCTACACGCATCCAAAAGATTTGAGGAGTTTCAAGTCTTTGTTCTTGGTCGTGGATGAAATAACGATCGTAAAGCGTTTGAAGACCTAAGTAGGTGAATTGATCATCTCTTTGGAGTTGCATCGCTTGAGCCAGTTTATCCAAATCAAAGCCTAAAAGAGCAGGAGAGAGTCTTTTTATCTCGATTCCTCTAGCTAGATAGTCTTTAAAATATTGCTTGTGAGCTGATTCTAAATCGGGAGCAGAAGCGGGTAGTTGCAATGTTTCTCTGTACAAAGTATCGAGTAAAAGGCGAGAAGCTACGGTTGAGTAGGCAGGCTCTATTTCAATTTTAGCCTTAGCTGCCATGATGTTAGCTTGGTCAATTTCGCTTTCTTTCATTTCTTCGTAGAAGTTCTTTACGGATTCTTGCAGTAGTAAATCGGCAGACACCAGATTTTCAAGTCCTCGGCAAGCAAATTTAAGTCTTTGAAGAAGTTGTAGTTCTGAAATGAAGATTTTTTGTCCGCCTTGATCCACCGTAATAAATTGTCTTTGGTGGCTTTCTTCCGCAGAAGGGTGTTCCATCTGGTTTTGAGATTGATCTCCTTCAGCAAAACGGTAGAGGATGAAATTTTTGGCAACGGAAAAATGCCCTTCTTTCATTAGTTGGTATTCTACTTCGTCTTGTAAAGCATCCAGGTTGATAGTGTTGCCCGCTTTAGAAAGAACCGTTGCCTTTGCTATCACCTGTTGTGTGATGAAGTTAACGGACTCTATGATGGATGTGTCTGATGGACCTTGGAAATTGCGTGCAGTTTTAAAACATTTTTCGATTTCTGCCGCTATTTTCATCGGGTTAAAGCGGACAATACTTCCATCTTTACGCGTGATTTTAAGGTTTTGAGGAGAGTCTACCCGTAAGAGTTTATGTTGATCTCGGTAGATGATGTAATCTCTTGCCACGTCGTGGTGGTCCGTTTTCATCAAAGTGACTTCAACGATGTCTTGGATCCCTTCCACCGTGAGACAAGTTCCGTTAGAAGCAAAGGAGATGAGTTGTTCGATAACGGCATCTGTGACTTCATGCACGATCGTTATGGTTTCTTCCGGTAGAACAGATTCTTTTTCGATCTTCTTCGTGTCACGAAAAGCCATTTCCAGAGCTTTAAAAATTCGATCTCTTCTAAAAGGGACTAAAGAGCCGTTACGCTTTACGACAGTAAAAGAGTTTTTTTCTTTAAGCTGCGCTTGTAAAGCAGCTAAGCTGGATTGAGTTGATATGTGATTTTGAGGCATAGACTTAACTCCTGCTTTTGTTTGTTAAATATTTCATTATTTTCTTTGGTTTTTAGTGAAAAATCCCTTCCGTATCGCTTGAGTAGCATTATATTACATCAGAGGATTCTTTTCACCTAAGTACTACATATGGTAGTCACTATTCGTTATATACACCATATATAGTAGGCGACAGTTTTTGGTCTATAAAAAAATTACTTTCATAGAGAGATTTTCGGTTTGAAAGCCTTCTTTATTTTTTTTCCCTACTTTTTAGATCTTGAGCGAATTTTTAGCCAGAAGTAAAAGAGTTTTTACTCTGTTTTTTTATCATTTTATCAGGAAAAAAAATAGAACGGCAAAAAGGATTCCCCTCTTTTATTTTTTGTGGTATAGTGTGCTGTAAACTAAAAAAAGAATGGCTTATGAGAAAGATAAACCTTGTTCCTAATATGATTACAGCTTTTGGTCTGGCTTGCGGACTATTTGTTATTTTTAAAACAAATATCGCCGAGCCGGGTGCAGGATCCTATCAGATGATGCACGCTTCCGTCGTGCTGGTTCTCTTAGCTGCTTTAGCGGATCTTTTAGATGGCGCCGTAGCTCGAGTAATGCGTGCAGAAAGTGAATTCGGGTTTATGTTTGATTCTCTTGCCGATGCCGTTTCTTTCGGAGTGGCCCCTTCCGTAATTTTATTAAAAGGGCTTTCTTTAGAGCAGGGGACAGGGCTTTGTGTTTTTGCCGTAGTTGGTGCCATGTTGTATTCTCTTTGTGGCGTGTTACGACTTGTTCGCTTTAATGTGAAGACGGTAGAGGCAAAAGGAAATGTAGGTCTTATGGCCGATCAGAAAAAGCATTTTACGGGGATACCGATTACCTTAGCCGCCTTAGCCGCAGTGTCTATCAATCTTCTTTTGTCTTCAGCTTTTATAGAGCATTGGTTTCCTTGGGCAGAAAGATGGAAGGCTATCATTTTACCCTCTGCGATGATCATCTTAGGATTTTTCATGGTGAGCAATTGGAAGTTTCCTAGCTTAAAAGTGCTAAACTTCAGAGTTGCCTCTTTTCATCTAGTTTTCTTTACAGCCATATTAGCTTTATTTATTCTATATGGTATCTTTTACTTCTTCCCTCTTATCTTAGCTTTGATGAGTTGGGGTTATGTCATTTTAGGTTGCGTACTATCCATTATCCGTCTTATAGCGGGTAAGAAGTCCAAGACCTTGGAGGACTTTGAACCTGATGAGGATGAGGAGTAGGTTAGAGTTTTGCTAGGAGACTGGTGGGGGCTGTATACTTTTCCAAAACTCTAGAAGAGCTCCATCCATTTTATCCCCCTCCAGGCTACCTAGGTCACTAACTATGTCTTCACCTACGGACTTCCCGTTTTTATCTAATACATTAAAATGAACTATTAGAAGATCGTCCTTAACTCCCACTTGTTTTATTCCCAAAGTGGTACCTCCCAATGCCAGGCTAATCATCCCAATAACTGCAGCGTTGGCTTGTCGAGCGAAAAAAGAAGTACTTGCTGCTGCAGAAATATCAAATTTGATCCTTTCGTTGGGGTTTGGAAAAATCATATTGACGCCGTCATCTTCTTGCGGAGATTTTTCAACAGTAAATTTTTCCGGAAACTGCACGCTTATGGAAAGGCAGCTCAGCCCAGTTAAAGCCTGTTTGGGAGCCCCAAGATATTTAAGTAATTTCTTAGCCGTATCTGTCGTGACTATTGTAGATCCTTTGTTGGGTAAATCAAATTTAGCTTGCGCAGTAAAATCATCTTTTATTCCACCACTGAAATTAGATATGTCTTGCCTTCCAATCATTCCGGCTAAAACATCTCCCAGAGTATGGCCAAGTCCGCTATCTGTAAATATTTCTTTTACATCTGTTCCAGCTACAAGGTCTTTTTTTATCATGCGGAGATATCCTTTCGGCAGAGGAGGGCTCGCAATAACAGGTTTAGTCGATTTTGAATCGGTGCTTTTGCTTGTTAAAGTCTTTGCAGGATCTTTATCTTTTTTGCTATCTATCGAACTAATAACATCTTCTCTAAGAGGCTCAGATGGTTTGGTAGTTTTTTCTAAAACTTTTTCTGTGGGAACTGTTTTTTCTTTGGTTGTGGGTTCATTCGGATTGGTAGATGATTCTGCGATAGAGGTTTCATCATTTTCTATAGGAGCCTTTGATGGTTCAGTAATTTCTTCTAAAGGTTTTTCCTCTTGTAAAGGCTCTCTTTCTGCAGGCTCGTTGAGATGTGGAGATTCTAAATTTTCAACGGGGATTGCTTCTGGCGGTGTAGCTTTTTCGGAAGAAAGATCGGCTAGTTCAGAGATAGTCGGATTTTCTTCTACGATAGAAGAGGGCTCTATATCGGGTGAGGTGTTTTCTAGTGTCTCATGGCCATCTTTGCTTAAAGAGATGTGACTTTGAAGTTTTTTTGCATCATCAGTCAGCTCTTCTGGGATCTCGGTGTCTTTCTTGGAAGATGGGATCTCTAGAGGGGGGTTATCATTATGAGCGAAATTTGTAAGGGATAATATAGGCCCAGTATGAGTTTCTACATGAGGTGTGACTCCTTTTAATAAGGCTGCTCTTTTTTCGGATTCGCCTTTTTCATCAATTTTTTCGGGAGTTGCAGTTTGAGTCTCGGGAGGGGCTTTAACTTCTTCAGGTGCTCCAGCTTCACTTTTCTCCTGAGGTACTGCTGGAGTTTCGGGAACCATTTCTAGTTCTTGAGTCATTATTTTTACTATCTCATCCAGATTTTTCGCTTTTTTTAATAATTCTAAAACCTCAGTCTTTTCGTTTGGAGAAAGTTTATTTATATGAGACATGACATCGTTCATTTGTCCAGCTTGCGCTATTTTAATGTAAGCTTGAATTCTTTCAGGTTTATTGGGGATGTTTTTATCAGCATATGTAAGAGCTGCGTCTCCTTGCCCGTTTTCTGCTAAGTTTTTTACAGTGGAAATACGGGAGCTCTCTTTTTTTACGTTCGGAGCAGTGTTTTGTACCGCCTGTGTATTTTCTTTTGTTGGAGCTTTGGAAAAGATGGATAGAAATTTTCTTGAAGTTGACGTGGATTCTTTTGCGGGTGGCATCGTAGATACTTTTGTCAATAGCTCATTAAATTTCTCTGAAATGTGAGAGAAGTCTTCATTCGGATTTGCTTCTTGGAGCGTTTGAATTCTATTAAAAAGATCTTGAATTTTTAGATTAAGGGCTGGTGTCTGGTTTGAAGATGTCCATACGCGGCCGAGTGCTTGAGTGGTTTTGATGATGTCGTTGAGTAAACTTGTTTTGGCACTAAATAGATTAACATTTATATCGCCCGCGCTCATTGCAATCTATTGGTTTAATTGTTTTAATTTACTGTTATAATAATTTTTATTATAAATAAAGTTTTATTTTCAGTAATTCGGAAAAGGACTTTTCAATAATGAAGGAGGGGAGGAGAAACTGAGGAAATACACGAGATATGTTGGATCTATGAATAACGTGTAGAGCTAATCCCTCCGTGTCTAGAATAGCTCGGCAAGGTAGTTCGGCTTTTTTAATTTTTTGGATAAAATGCAAATCTTCTCCGAAGTTGTCTTGAGGCTCAAAGGTTATATCGGGATAGATAGAGCGGTGATACACATAAGAAAAGCCAAATCCCCATAGGGTGTCTAAGATGAAATCGTGGTCGAACTCCCCTTGGCCCTTAACAACTTTTAAAGGGCAATTAGCTTGCACTATGAAGTGAAAGGGAGATAAATGAGTCGTATCCCAGTAGGAAAAAGTTTGATGTTCTTCATCGTAAATAAACCAACTTACCAGTTTAACAAGAGCCTGGGAGCTGTCTAATTGGTTAGTCATAAAGCGAAGATAGGAAGGCGTATAAAAGTCATCATCATCAAAATGAGCAATGATTTCTCCTTTAGCCTCGTTAAGTAAATAATTTCTTTTTTCTCCGATAGTCTGACGAGTTGAGCTATGAGTATAGTGAATTCGAGTGTCTTTCAGGTTGGTAAAAAAAATGGAGGGCTCAGGACTATCATCGAGTATTCGTAATTCTTTTTGAGGATAGGTTTGGCTTATAAAGCACTCGTAGAGTCGGTTATGGTATTTTGAGCGATTATAGCTGGGTGTTATGACTGAAATAAGAGGGTCTTTTTTAGTCATTTTATAATAACTCTTTTTGCGTGGTAATAATATTTTTGTTTTGTAAATCTATATACTGTTAAATATCACGTTAATATAAATATTGCAATTTTTTTTATAATCTTCTTTTTGACCCGTAAGAGTTTGCTTGCATCTCTTAGGGGCTCCATGGCATAATCCTCGTCTTTAATTGAGGTTTTTTTATGGCAGGCAAAAAATTTAAAGTGATGACTTTGGGATGCCGTACGAATCAATATGAGTCTCAGGCTTATATCGACCAGTTGTTAGCTATGGGATATGAAAAAGCGGGTGAGTCGGAAGAAGCTGACCTTTGTATCGTAAATACGTGCACGGTGACAGAAACGGCAGACACCTCCAGCAAGCAAACGATTCGTCAGTTGGTGAAAAAAAATCCTAACACGCAAGTTGTCGTAACGGGATGTGCGGCAGAAAAAAATCCTGAAGCTTTTGTGAATATGCCGGGAGTGCTTCGTGTGGTTTCTAATAAAGAAAAAGATCAATTACTTCCTATGACCTTTCCTGAAGAATCTTGGCCAGAGTTTGCGATCAAGCAATTTGAAGCGCATACGAGAGCTTTTGTCAAAATTCAAGACGGGTGTAACTCGTACTGTACCTACTGTATCATTCCCTACGTAAGAGGAAGATCTCGCTCAAGAAGAGTAGAATCTATCGTAGAAGAGGTAAAAGGCTTAATTGCAAACGGATTTAAAGAGATCGTCTTAACGGGAATCAACATAGGCGATTTTGATGGAGCTCCTAATGAAGGAGAAGCTCCTACTCGGCTATCTGATCTTGTGAAGATCATCGATGAGGTAGAGGGTGTAGAAAGACTTAGAATCTCTTCCATTGACCCTGATGAAGTGGATGATGACCTTATGAATGCCGTCATTAACGGAAGGTCTACTTGTCACAGTCTTCATATCGTATTGCAGTCGGGATCTAATGTTATTTTAAAACGGATGAATCGTAAGTACACATCTCAGATGTTTTCTCAAGCTGTTGAAAAGATGAAAAAAGCGTCTAAAGATTTTACCTTTACAACGGATGTGATTGTAGGGTTTCCTGGAGAGACCGAAGAGGATTTTAAAGACACCCTAGCCTTAATGGAGCAAGTCCGCTTTTCTAAGGTGCATATGTTCCCTTATAGTAAAAGAGAGAAGACGAGAGCTGCCTTATATCCAAACCAGGTATCTCAAGAAGTCATCCACGTAAGAAAAAGGAAGGTCTTGGAGTTAGCGGAGCAAACTTCTTTTCTCTTAAGGCAAGAATATGTAGGTCGTAAGATGAAGGTGCTTTTAGAAAGCACGGATAAAGAGGGAAAAACTTTTTTAGGTCATACGGAGAATTTCCTCCCCGTTTTTGTAGAAGGGGAAGATCTCGTTTCTAATCAAATAGTATCCGTAGAGCTAGTAGAAAATACTCCTCACGGGTTAAAAGGAATTATTTTATGAAGATAACTATAGTAGATCGTCTCCAAGCTTTTTCTCATAGACCAGGTCACGAAGTAATGGTGCCGGGGACTCATTTTAAGCTAAGGGTATTTCCGACCCTTTTAGAATGCTTGGATCTTTGTAGTTTGAAAAAGACTTCTTTTGCTTGGGATTTAAAAGGCCCTATTTATCCTTTTACCGTAGAGCAAGATCTTGAAAAGTCTTGCGTCCGGATCTATGGAGAAAGTGTTCAAGGGTACTTTAGATTTGTTGTTAGACTAGAAGACGATAAAATCGTCTTACTTGTAGAGAAAGCGCCTCTTAAGGAAACTATGTTGAAAAAAGATAGGATTGTTTTGGTAGAAGGTGTTGTCGGCAAGAAAAATCCTCCACTTGAAAAACTTTTTTTAGGCAATAACAAACAAAAAGATGTGGATGGCATGAGGGTAAGAAGAGATCTTTCCGAACTGCTCCCTTTTTGGTTTTTTTTAGGTGGGATGACACCTGAAGTAGAAGAAGAAAAAGGGGAGATGACTCACCTGTTAGATCTAATAGATGAGAAGATTGAAAATCGGGATAAAAGCGTTGATACCCTTTTTCTATCTACCTATTTAGCGGGCCTTTCTTCTGGTTTTGTTCCAAGAGCTCATGATGATGAGTTTCAGGGGATCATCCCTATAGAGACAAAAGCTCTTAGTGCCCTATCTATTTTATATAGAGGGTCTTTAAGTATTCGTTCTTTATTTTTTCAAGAAAAAGAGGGGATCTACCATTTTCTTCCTTGTCTTCCTTCTCAATTTCCTGCAGGCAAGATGGTAGGAGTTAAGAGTCTAGATGGAAGCACGATCGATATAGAGTGGACAAAACACATGATAAGAAGGATCCAGATTTCTATACAAAAGGTGGGAGAGCTTAACTGTACCTTTAACTTCGGTATTAAAAGATATCGGGTAAGAAGAAATCTTAAAGATAAGGGCACTATCTTACAAGTTGGAGAGACTCTCAAAGTTCGAACGGGCGATACTCTTTGGTTAGATTGTTTTCAAACTTGAAATCTCCTTCCGACATCTTTTTGTGTTATGTGTCTATTTTTTTCGTGAGGAAAGTATCTTCTTTAATTGACGTCTGTCTTTCTTAAAACACAATTAAAACCAAGATTATTCCGTTTTTTAATCTTTAAAACACGTCTTATTCTGAATTCTCTCGAGAATTGCCGAGTTTTGCGTGTTCTATTTTGCATTTAAAAATGTGGTAGCATTCTTCAAGACTTTTTGTGTTTTCTACATAATCTTCCAATAATTTTTCTGTACCAAGTGAAGGGAATTTCTTCTCTCCACGAAACTGATAAACTAAATCTACAACAACTTTATTAAAGTCATATCCATCTTTAATGTTTCTTGTGAATTCTTTTATTTCAGATTCTATATTAACATCTTTCATGGTTTCTTCTAAAGGTGACCATACTAGTGTTTCATTTACACCACTTTTATAAGCAGCATTATTCTGATGTATGCGCCCCATAGCATAGAAATATTTTTTCAAGACTGGCAAAGGAGCTGCGACATTATAAAGACTTTTGTAAAGACTTTTTTTATGACGCTCTATTTGATACCAAGGCAATTTTCCATAAGACAAACACTCCGACAAAGAAAGATCTCCTTGACATCCAACGTATCGATAACTTGCCTTAGTTAAAACTTGAGCATCCATGTTGGAGAGGGGAAAGGGATTAATTAAACGAAGGGTTTTCCCTTTTTCCAAGCCCGTATTAACTTCTTCCTTTAAGACAAGTTCTTTATCGTTGTTTTTTTTAAAAAGTTGAATTTTCTGCACTCCGCTACTTTTTAAAACATCTATATCAAAATCTAAGTGAGTGTCTTCTTTTTCGGGCCAATTTTCATCTAAAATCCGAACAAATGGACAGATAAGGTCTATAGAATGGGGATCTTCCGATAAAGCCCTACACATTGAATTTGCAAAAAATTGTGGATACAGATCTAATGCTCCTTTTCTGGAGGCTGAATCATCCTTAGATGCCGCATATAAGTAACCATAGATCATTCGATGTGTATCTTCATATTTTTGATCACCTTTCTTATCTGAAAGAAGAAGCCCTTTTAGATCTTTATCTTGCAAAGAGGTAAGATCTCCTACCATGTCAGGATTTTTTAACGTAATTCCCAGCTTATACTCTCCAAGTCCCATAGAAAGATCCTTTCCATTGTTATTATCCATAAAGAGATTCATGAAGTAAACACCTCTAAGAACTGAATAACTTTCAGCCCGATCATACTCATGAATTTTTATATCACAGGTTTTGATTCCATTCTTGCTATAAGGAGTGTCAATCACTATAGAAGAATTTCTTGTTATTTTTTTCTCCTCTTCTTCTGTGATTGTATCGTTTGCGTCAACTAATGTTAGGATGACTTTTTCTGGATCAGGCAAAGACAGTTTATGTCTTCGTTCGCTTAAGTTTTCTATTTTCATGAAAACGTGAACAGGGAGACCAAATTTTTCATATAGAATGTTGGCTGTTGCCAGCACTTGATAATAATCTCCAAGGCCTGCAGTAGCATATCCCGAAACTACGATTGGCCGTTTTTCTAGGCATGCAGCGGGATTGTCTTCGTATAAAAGGCCATATAGGGATAGAAGAGTTTGATTGCATACCCACTTTCTTTTTATTTTAAGATCTTCTTTAGAGTGAGGATCGTCAAAAGCAGAAACTGCAACTTCTATTCTGTGGGCATAGTGAGCTGGCAATAAAGAAACTACACCAGTTAAAGGATTATTTTTTATGTTAATGTTAACAATTTCACCTACTTCAGGAGGTAGTGTCGTAAGTTTGTTATTAGAACAATCCAACGACTTTAATTTTTTTAGCCCCTTCATCATTCCGATAGGCAAAGACTCTAGCCCTAAACCAGATAAGTCCAGTTCCTCGGACTGCAGCCTAAAACAAGTAATTATGCGTGCTAAAGCCTTTTCTTTTTCTGGCTCTTTTTCACCCCAGTCTTCTAGTCCTAAATACGAAAGGATGCGATCATCTGGAGCTTCTCTTAAAAAGAGATCATGGACGGTACAAATGTTTTCTTTGGCAAGAGGAGTTACTCGGCTTTGTAGAGAAGGGGTTTTGCCAGATGTTGGATGTGGAGTCTTTAGAGCTTCTTCAAGATAAGGAAGAAGACTTTGATCAAAGGTAGGTTCTATTATTTTAGGGATATCAGTTAACAAAGGTTTTTGAGCAGGTGTTTTTAAAGACTCTTTTTCTGGGTTATTATAAAAGGCAGAAGAGAGTACGGCAAACCCAAATGCTGTTACGGTCTTCTTATCGATACTGGATCCGCCACCCGAGCTATTAGGAGGTTTTACGTAAGATAAAAGATGAGAAAAATTTAGAATAGGTAGGTTTCTATACAAAGAACTTAAAAAGTCAATTTGACTAAAAGAGAATCCCTTCTTTCTTTCAAAAAAACTAGCCGAGGCTGCTATAGTAGAGACGAAAAGGGCTCCAATAATATTTTGACTTAAGTTTTGAGGGCTTTTTGAGGGGGGTGATTTAGTTGCTTCATTAATCGGGAGCATAAATACCAATTATTTCAATAATTTTATTATTAAAATTAATTAATTTAATAGTCAAGTTGCAAATAAAACATTCAATAATTCGTAATCCTCTATGAAAAAAACAAGATATTCTTCTTTTTCCCCTATGAAGTCAAATTACAAAAAAAATAGAACTTTCTAAAAGTTATGTGATAGATTTTTCAGATCACCAGCTTTTTTACTCTCGCGATTAAATCTCGTGTTTTTCTTTAGGAAAACGACTCAAAAAATGCCGATAACGAATCTTTCGAGGTTCTTAGGATTCTCTCATGTTTAAGCCGTATTGCGGAAGCCGTTAAATCCAGTACTATAAGATCAAAAGAGGTGATTTGTGTCAGGGAAAAATAATTTATTTAGAATGGCCATAGATATTCACGTTGAAGATCACAGACGTTTGAAGGCTTTGGCAGTTGTTTTAGGTAAGAGCATGCGAGAGATCGTGTCCGATTGGATTCATGGGAATCTTTATACTGAAGGCATGCCGAATGCAGTAACGCTCAAGGCTATCGAAAATATTGAGAATGGAAAGGATTCAATTGAATCTGTGGATGCTCAAGACATGTTCCGTAAGCCGGGGATCTAAAGGATTCTGAAGCCACTCAGATAATCAAGAACGGTGGTAACAGATATCTCCTTAGATTTATATGATGGCGAATTTTTCATGGTTATAAATAGCGATTTGATTTTTCTTTCGTTAATGTTATTCTGCTTGCAATAGGCGATGAATCATAGAGGATTTATGTTTGAAGTAAAGCGGCAGTTATTAAACGAGGATTTAAAAAAGCAAATCGATGAGGGATTTGGTCAACATGCAAGAGCTGTGATCGGTCATGATGAAATATTTGATCCCGTAGCTTTTGTAGCTCATGATAAGGGATGTTTTGCGGGAGCAATTGTTGTAGGGCTTTTTTGGGGTGCACTGCATGTCAAAAAAATATATGTGGGTGATGAATACCGGGGGAAAGGGATCGGTTCTCAACTTATGGAGTATGCTCTAAAGTATGGACGAGATAATAAGTGTTCTTTTGCATTTGTTGAGACAATGAGTTTTCAAGCTCTTGATTTTTACCGAAAAATGGGTTTTGAATTAGAATTTACGCGTCTGGGATATAAGCACGACACTTCGTTTCATTACCTACGAAGAGAAATTAAAGAAGAAGGTTGATTGGAGTGAGGATTTTAAGGAGTTTGTGAATCCTCAGCAAGTTTTCGATATGGAAACCTATCGCAAATGGTAGAGACAGGTTTTCATGTTGAATCCATTCTTTACGTGTACCATGAGTCTATTCACGAAAGTAAAGAAAAATTAAAAGCTTGGGTAAAGCAATGGCTACCGCACCAGAAGTACTTATCTGTCATGAAACGGGATGTTTTTTTGGATGAACTTATCGATAGCTACCTAATGGAGATAGGTGTTTCTTCCGAAACGTCGGGGCCCGTTCATTCGGGAGAATATGTACTTATTGTAGAAGGTGTTAAAGGTTGAGTCAGGTATTGAAATCTAGCGAGGGAGAAAAGTAAAGTTAAGATAATAGATTTTTTTATTGCATCCTTTTAATTCTCTTCCTATAACTGCATTTAGAGATAATTATATAGATAGGAATCTAAAATATGGCAATCCACCCTCTTATACAAGACGGAAAGTGGCAATCTGGACTTTATTCCCACGACCCTCATAATTTTTTAGGACTGCATCAGGTTAATGACCAAGAAAAGGTGATTCGCCTTTGGCGTCCTCAAGCAGAAGAAGTTTATCTGGAAGTTAAGGGAGCCATCGTCTCTGCGGAAAAGATCGGTTATGGAGGGATTTTTGAAGTTAAGGTTCCAAGTTCTTTAACGGCTCTAGATTATCGTATCTATCATCAAAACGGTTTACTCGCTCATGATCCTTATGCTTTTTCTCCTACATTCGGAGAGATGGACGGCTATCTATTTTCTAAAGGGGTTCATTACAAACTATATGAAGTTCTGGGGGCTAGGCTTTGCTCTCATCAGGAGGTTAAGGGGGTTAAGTTCGCGGTATGGGCTCCTTTTGCTAGAGAGGTCTCTATAGTTGGTGATTTTAACCGTTGGGATGGAAGGGTCAATCCTATGCGCACCATGGGAGCTTCAGGGGTGTGGGAGCTTTTTATCCCGGGATTGCAAGAAAGAGAAAAGTATAAGTTCGAGATACAAACACAAGATCATCAAAGATTGTTTAAGTCGGATCCTATGGCTTATGGAGGGGAGAGAAGGCCTTCTAATGCCTCTCTTGTTATTGATGTAGATGCTCATGTTTGGCAAGATAGCGCCTGGATGAAAAAAAGGGAAAAAAGAGATCTTAACATCCCGATCAACATCTATGAGGTTCATCTAGGTTCTTGGGATAAGAAAGAAGAGTTTCCTAATTATAAAGATATGGCTCATGCGTTAGCTAATTATTGTAAGGAGATGGCCTTTACCCACGTAGAGCTTTTACCTTTAGCCGAGCACCCGTTAGATGAGTCTTGGGGGTATCAGATTTCTGGTTTTTATGCCGTAACAAGTCGTTACGGAACGCCAAGTGACTTCCAGTACTTTGTAGATCACTTACATCAAGAAGGGATAGGGGTGATCATCGACTGGGTACCCGCTCACTTTCCCGTTGATGATTTTGCTTTATCTTTGTTTGACGGGACATGTCTTTATGAGCATAAAGATCCCAAGCAGGGCTATCATCCTCATTGGAGCACCAATATTTTTAACTATGCTCGTTTTGAGGTTTCTAATTTCCTTTTAGCCAACGCTCTTTTTTGGTTTGATAAGATGCATATAGACGGCCTTCGTGTAGATGCCGTTGCCTCCATGCTCTATCTGGATTACGGAAGGGAAGAAGGGGGGTGGATACCTAACATCTATGGAGGCAGAGAGAACTTAGCTGCCTTGGAATTTATTAAACATGTAAACTCCGTTGTGCATGATCTATTTCCTAGAGTCCTTATGATAGCGGAAGAATCTACATCCTTTTATGGAGTGACGCGTCAGTTAGAGTGGGGAGGGCTCGGATTTGATCTAAAATGGAATATGGGATGGATGAATGACACTCTATCCTATTTTAAAACTGATCCCTTATTTCGTGTGCATGATCATAATAAGCTTACCTTCGGTCTCTGTTATGCTTTTTCAGAGCGGTTTATGTTGCCTCTTTCTCACGATGAAGTTGTTCACGGTAAGTCTAGTCTACTTTCTAAAATGCCAGGAGATAACTGGCAAAAATTTGCTAACCTTCGTCTTTTATATAGTTACATGATGTGCCAACCTGGAAAGAAACTTTTTTTCATGGGAGGAGAAATCGCTCAGTGGTCCGAGTGGAACTGTAAGGCGTCATTAGATTGGAGTTTATTGGACTATCCTCTGCATAAGGGAATGCAGAGGATGGTTAAAGAACTTAATATATTCTATCAAACGCACCCAAGTCTTTGGGAAAAAGATTTTGACCCAGAAGGGTTTTCATGGGTAGATTGTCTGGATCGTAAAAATTCGATCCTTAGTTACCTTAGGAAGGGAGAATTTAAGGTTTTGTTATGCATCCATAATTTTACGGCTGCTTATTTTGAACATTATGAAGTTCGCTTGGAAAATGTCATGGACTTACAAGAAGTGTTTTCTAGTGATAGAGAAGAATATGGGGGATCTGGTAAAGTAAATGGATCTATTATTTTGCAAAAACATAATATCATTTTGCAAGTAGCTCCTTTAGCAACCATGATTTTTGAGGTAACCTTTGCCCATTAAAACTCTGACAAAGCAAGACTATATAGCTTTAGTAGAAAAACTACAAAAACACGATGAACTATACTATGCAAAAAGCACGCCCGAGATTTCCGATTACGAGTACGATCAACTTCTAAAAGAAGCCGAAAAGATCGAGCATGAGCATCCCGATTGGATCTTGGCGTCTTCTCCGACACAAAGGGTCACGGAGGCCTTAACGGAAGGATTTAAATCGGTTATCCATAAAGTCCCTATGCTGTCTTTGGCTAACACCTATTCCCAAGAAGAGGTAGAAGACTTTCTTAAGCGGGTGGAAAAGGGGTTGGATGGTCAGCACTCCGATTTTTATCTAGAACTTAAGATGGATGGAATTGCAATAACGGCCCTTTTTGAAAAGGGGAAATTTGTAAGAGGATCCACTCGAGGGGACGGGAAAAAAGGAGATGACATCACCTCTAATATGAAAACAATAAGGCATCTTCCTCTAAAGCTTAAAGGGCCGTTTATTCCCGATCGCCTAGAGGTTCGGGGTGAAGTTTTTATGACTAAAGCGGTATTTCAAGAGCTTAATAAAGAAAAAGAGCTGCTTGGAGAAGAGCCTTGGGCAAATCCTCGTAACGCGGCAGCAGGTTCTTTGAAGTTGCTTGATCCTAAAGAAGTTTCTCACCGTAAGCTATCCATCGTTTTTTACGGGATTGCAGAAGATTCTTCAAACACCTCTGAGACACAAGAAGAAACACATGTTTTTTTAGAAGAGCTGGGGTTGCCCGTGTCGCCTCCTTCTTTAAGGCAAAAAGATCATTCCGTGCAAAAGATTTTAGCTTTTGCAGAGGGTGTTGAAAAGCAAAGAAGTTCTTTGCCTTACGATATTGACGGGATTGTTATCAAAGTAAATAAGCTAAAATGGCAGCTAGCTCTTGGAGCTACGGGGAAGCATCAAAGATGGGCCGTAGCGTATAAATTTGCTCCCGAACAAGCCTTAACGCAGATTTTGGATATAACGGTACAAGTGGGCAGAACAGGCGTTTTAACGCCTGTTGCCGAGTTGAAACCTGTTTTTTTGGCAGGAAGTACAATCGCTAGAGCCACATTACATAATCAAGAAGAGATTGCCCGTAAAGACATACGGATTCATGATTATGTATTGATTGAAAAAGGGGGAGATGTGATCCCCAAAGTTGTTTCGGTGGATTTAACGAAAAGATCTTCTTCGGTAAAGCCTTGGCATATGCCAAAGTGTTGCCCTGCTTGTCAAGCTCCCGTCTTTCATATCGAGGAAGAGGTAGCGATTCGTTGCGTTAATGAAGAGTGTCCTGCACAGAAATTAGGTAAACTCCAGTTTTTCACAAGTAAGCATGCTATGGACATTGGGCATCTTGGAGAAAAGGTGGTAGAGCAGCTTTTCACTAAGGGGTTTGTGACTTGTATTTCGGATATCTATAAACTAACGGAAAAAGAGCTTTCTCAATTAGAAGGTTTCAAAGAAAAATCGATTGTAAATCTTCTTGAAAGCATAGAAAAGTCTAAAGCCTGCACGCTACCTAAACTCATTTTAGGACTTGGGATTAAGTATGTAGGGCAGGGGACTGCCGAGACTTTAGCTCAGGTGGCTTTAGATATCCACACCCTGGCTAAAATGTCATTAGAAGAGTTGTTGGAGATAGAGGGGGTAGGAGATAAAGTCGCCGTTGCTGTTCATGATTTTTTTGCGAATAAAGAAAATAAGCAAGAGATTGCTCGTTTGATTGAACTTGGGGTAACACCCGCTCCTTTGCAAACAACTTTTGATTCTTCTCATCCGTTTTTCGGGAAGACATTTGTTCTTACAGGAACGCTTGAACATTTTACAAGGTCTCAAGCTTCGGATTTCATCAAACAGAAAGGGGGCAAGGTCTCTTCATCCATTAGCGCCAAAACGGATTATCTTCTAGCTGGCGAAGAGGCGGGATCTAAATTGGATAAGGCTAAAAAACTGTCCGTGGCCATTTTAACGGAAGATCAATTTGAAAAGATGTTGTAGAAAAGTGAATTTCTCATTGCATTGGAATGAATAATCTTGGTATCGTCAGGTTCTCGTTTACC
>JAZKAC010000036.1:0-6705 GCA_040389325.1 Chlamydiota bacterium
ATCATCACCCAAAGCCCTCTCTAGGTTCTTTACCTCAGGTTTATGAGCAGTTGCACATTTTACAAGATCATTTTATCTTATCTTATGCTCTATTTACAGAAAATAAAATCATTTCAAGTGCTGTTTTTGAAACAAAAGATGGTATTACTTATTGTCTTTCTGGAATTCCATACCCCTTTCTTAATGTAGTCTTTGGAGCTCCTAAGAAGGAACATTTTGAAGAATGCATTCAAAAACAAACGGAGTATTTTAACGAGGTTAAAATGCCTTTTGTATGGTACCTTGATGAAGGGGCTCATCCCGAGTTTGAGAAAAAGTTACTTGACCATGGATTTCAAGATGGTGGAATTTTCAGAGGAGTAATCGGTCCCCTTGACAAACCCATCCCTCATGTGGATATTCCAAGCAATTGTCTATTGGAGCTTGTAACAACAGAATCTTCTATGGATGACTTTGGCGAACTTGTATGTGATACCTTTGCTCTTCAAGGGCTAAGCAGAGATTTATACAAAAAAGCGCTGTGGGATGCTACAAAAAGAGAGTCTCGTACTATGGTTCACTGGCTTGCTAGGAAGGATGGCAAGGCTGTGTCCGCTGTTTCTACCCTTATAGATGGGGACGTGGTAAGTTTTTGGAATGGGGCTTCTTTGCCCGATGAGCGCTGGCAAGGTCTTAATACAGCTTTGCGCTATCTGGCTTTGGAAGATGCTATAGAGAAAGGTTGTCATTTTGGAACTTCTTACTTGATGTCAGAAGGAATGGCCCTGGGAATTTGCAGTAAACTAGGTTATCAAACGAAATGGCGGTTCCGTGTTTTTCTAGCTCCGTCTATAGAAGGAGAACTAGAAAAGAAGGAAAATCTATAAGATTTTGGCTTTGAACTTGAATGCTATAAGGATAATTCCTTGTTTGAGGAGTTGTATAGAGTAATTCGCAGTTGTGTTGTAGAGTGGAATTTTTTATAAAACCATTTCTCTCCTTTGTTTTAGCAACAATCGATTTAGTTCTGTGTCTTGCTTGCTTGTAACCTTCAAATTTTTTGAAGATTTTTCATTTCCCTTTGGTATTATTTGCCGGTCATGGTTCAATGATTTTTTACTAGATCTAGTGTAACTTAGACCTATCCTTACTTAAAAGAACTCAAGGTATAAATATGAGCCAAGGTGTTATCATAGGCTGTGACCTACATCAACAATGGTTGCTTCCTTGGTGGTGGGAACACTACTCGGCCCACAACTCTTACCCTGTGGTCTTTGTAGACTTCGGGATGTCAAAAGAAGCACTGTCTTGGTGTGAAGAAAGGGGGACCTGCTTAAAGCTACCTTCTTCTTTTCATGCTTTATCTTTAAAAAACGACATACCCCTTTCTTTAAAGGCGTCCTGGGAAGAACGATATGGAAAAGGCTTTTGGATTCGCAGAGAAGCGTGGTTTAAAAAACCTTTCAGTCTTTTGCTGTGTCCTTATTCTACGGGGCTTTGGATTGATATCGACTGCCGAGTCGACGGATCTTTGGAAGGGCTTTTTTATTGCATGAACTTGGATGTTGAAATTGCTGTATCTAAAGATAGAGCCCAAGGCTTCGATTTTCTTATGCCGGGAGAAGTTCAATACAATTCTGGGGTAATAGCTTTTCAAAAAGATGCTCCCATTTTGCAACAATGGATTGAGACTTCTCTTGAAACGGAGCATTTACTTCCAGGTGATCAAGAAACGCTTTCTCGTGCCATCTTTACTTTCCAACCTAATTTGATTGAACTTCCTTCTATTTATAATTGGTATAAAACTTATGGTCCGAATGAAAAGGCCATAATCCATCATTTTTGTGGAGGACCTGGGAAAATAGAGCTTTTAAAAAGCTTCATTCCTAAAGATTCTACAGAATCTTTAATGCTCTTGCAGTCTCTAAAGAGCATTGAAAACATTCCACTCAAGTAGAGCCTTTTTAGGAATTAGGCCATCATTAATGATGGCTTTTGATTTTTCCAATTCAAAGGTCGTGATTCTTTCTGCATGAATTAAAAATATAATTTTGTATGCTGGTGTAGATAGATAAAGCTTGGCGGATTTCCTGCCGCTTCTAAGGCAACTTTTGCTTTGAGGGATGATGTGTGTGTTTTGTATTTTTTTGCCATTTTCGTCTCGAAATTATGTTTATCGTGATCTATTATCCAATAAACATTCGAATTAGGCTAGTTCAGTTTTCGGGGACCACCATATAGACTTGAGGGCAGAAAAACAGCTTGGGTTAACCAGTCTATATCAAGGACAGTTTATTAGTAGGTCTGACGTGGATAAGGATTCAGGTAGTGAGCAGAGCGTTATTTTCGATAAATCTATTGGGCTAATGAATTTAGATAAAGTAGCTGCATTAATGGAGGCTCAATATGATATTCCAAAAAAAGAACTTGAAGAGGCGACTCAAGTGCACTTTGTAAAGAAATTTCCTGAATTTAGAAAATATTTTCCAAGAGATCTAAGTCTTATATACAATTATTCATCCGAAATGAGAGTTGATCAGTATAATTGCTATGATATTATTTCTGTAAAAGATGATAAAGCTAGGTGGAGACCCAGTATATAATGCAAACTACAAACGTAGATTAAATAAATTTAATATTGTATTATGTGTTTATTTTTGTTTTAGTATGGTATATTGATTGATATTAATAACAGCAAATTAGGAATGACTCATGAATTTATCAAATCTTAGTTTAAATAGAGTTTGTGAAAGTCCGGGCTTCGGGCCCTCAGAGGAAGCTAAAAGAGCTGACTTAGAGTATCTTAAGCGTCCTTTAGCAGACAGGGTGAATGGACTGGTAGGAAGAAGAACCAGAAGTCCTTTAGATAAAGATGAAAGTGATCTGAGAGGGTGCCTAGCAAGGTCTCCTGTATCTTTCTCGGCTGAGGTCGTAAATTTGGAGATAAAGAGAGAATTTGAAGTCCTTAAGAACACTATTGCGTCAGCGAAGTAAAAAAAACTTTGCCGTCGATTGGAAGTTTTTTTGACGACGGCAAGTCTTAATATCTTTAGAGTCATCGGCTCTTATTTTTCAAATAAAAATCTATTTTAGAAGCTTTTAAGCTTAATAATCTCCGTTTTTTTGCATGATAAAATATAATCATTTGATCTATGGGTTAAATGGGTTAATGCCTATTGCCATCTTGCAGTCAACTATTTACTTAAGTAGTTGAGGCAGAAATAGATTGACTTAGACGTTTCTTTAAGAAATAATCGAATTTTTTCTTTTTCAGCTTAGGTAGCGTAGGCTATTCTAAGTCGTAGGCTATTGGAGTCATTTGCTTTAAGGAGGTTGTAATTTTGATTAAAAGGATGCATTGGATAATCTTTTTTTTGCTTTTGTGGAGATGGGATTTTGTAGAAGGTCTTCTTGCTCAGCCATACGATTATGAGAAAATAGAAGAGATCTTTTCTCGAGGACAAAAAAAAATTGCCAATGTTATGTTGGCAAACGGAATGCAGGCCTTGCTAATATCAGATCCTTATGCGACCGAATCTACGGCCGCAGTATCTGTGGAGGCGGGAGCGTGGGATGACCCGAAAGAATTTCCAGGTATGGCCCATTTTGTGGAACATTTATTGTTTTTAGGGACCAAGGCTTATCCGAAAGAAGAAGAATTTAGAAGATATATACAAGAAAGGGGAGGAGAATGCAATGCTTCCACCACTCGAGATCGCAGTGTTTACGGTTTTTCCGTACATTCGGGGTCTTTTTTTGAATCTTTAGATCGCTTTTCCCATTTTTTTATAGATCCGCTTTTTACCCCCTCCTCCATAGAAAGAGAGATACATGCTGTCCACCACGAATTCGAAGATGGAATAGAAAATGATTTTTTTCGCATTTGGAGGGTTTTTAAAGAGACGGGCAACTTAGAGCATCCCAATAGGAATTTTTCTTGTGGAAATCTAGCTTCTTTAAAAGGGATTCAAAGATCCGATATCGTAAAGTGGTTTGAAAAATATTATGTACCTTGCCGTATGAGGCTTGTTGTATCATCTTCTTTATCAATAGAGCAATTAAGTGAGTTTGCTTGTCGATTTTTTTCTTCTATTCCAGAGGGGGAGAGTTCAAAGAAGCAGCAGATAGAAGGGGTTATGGCTTCTTCTTTGCAAAAGGGATCTTTTTTTTATATGGAGCCAACCTTTAACAATAAGATTTTGTCTTTGATGTGGGAAGTCCCAAAAGATTTCATGCAAAAGAAAAAGAGAAAAGCTCTAACCTTTTTAGAAAAAGCGATTAATAGAAGTTGCGCAAACAGCTTAGGTAAGGTTTTAGAGGATGAGGGCTTGGCTAAGCAAGTAAAAGTTGAATTTTGGAAGATAGAAAAAGAAAATGGGATTTTTAAACTGGATGTGACATTAACGCAAGAGGGGGTGAGGCAATATGAAAAGGTAGTCTCCAAATGTTTTCAATCTTTTCAATCCTTTAGACAAAAAAGCATTCCAAAGCACTTATTATCACATCTGAAACCTTCTAAGTTAGAATCTTTTACCGTAAAAGACTTCCGTGGAACTATGGAGGTAGCTGCAGATTTCATAGAAGAATTTTTTGTAAATTCACAGGAATCCGAAGCTTTTGATGTACTGGTCGGAGCATCTTCTTTTTTAGAAGAATTAACACCTAAAAATGGTATATTTTTTTTAGTAGCCCCTTTTCAAGAAGTAGGAGCATCTCCTACTTATCTAGAAAAATGGATGGGTGTTCCCTACTCTATCCGTAAAATTACGGAGGCAAAGCTAAAGGAGTGGACAGAAGAAGTCCCGCATCCTTTAGTTAGCTTTGAACTGGAGGAGATTCCTCAGCCAGAAGATCTTTTTTTTGTAGAGGGAGCGGAAGATACGATTCCCGATGCAATTTCGGAGCCCGTATTTATTATAAATACGCCTTTCATAAAAATCCGATTGGTGGAACCTTCAATAGAAAGTGACAAGGTAGAGGCTTTTTTCTTTATTGATGCTCCTTCTATTGGAGGGTCCGTAAAAAAATGGGCCGCTAGTGAAATTTTTATTCGAGCGATTAATAATATATTAAAAGAAGAGTTTAAAGATAATTCGGAGATGAATTGTGAGCTTGAAATGGACGGACGAAATCTTTGTCTTTTTTTTACGATGTCTCATTCCGTAGTTAAAGATTGTTTGCAAAGAGTATTTTCTCTATTGCGCAATTCTGCTATTTCTCTAGAGCAGTTTGAAAAAGCAAAAAAAGTTTTTTTAGATCGATATGCTGGAGATCCAGATCCTATTGAACATGTACAAAAAATCTTAGAAACGCTTGTTTCTCGTTTTCAGTCTACAGAAATGGAGCTCTATCATGAGGTATCTCAATTTTCTTATAAAGAATATCAAGACTGGCAAGAAAATGTTTTAGATCGACTTTCTATAGAGGGAGCTTTTTTAGGGACGTTACAACCCTCGGAGGCTTTTGAGCTTTGGAAAACAATTAGCCTTGTTTTTCCTTTCATCCCTTATAAGTCATATGAATTAATGCCAAGAACGTGCGTGTATTTAGAAGATGCAGAGGCTCACTGCCTTGTGCGAAGAACACACAGGCTGGGCAATGCTCTTTTATTAATGGTGGCTTCTCGAGGGGAGTACAGTAAAAATAACATGGCAAGACAGGTAATAGCCTCCCTTTTACAAAATGAATTTTTTTCCGAGTTGAGGACACGTCAACAGACAGGATATAAGGTTCACAGTTGGACAAGGCTTGTGAATAATACGATTTGTTATGGATTTTCTTTACAATCGAGTACGTATCATCCTGCAGATCTACTCAAAAGAGTAGATTGTTTTTTAGATGATTTTGCGAAGACATTAAAAGAAAGATTGTCTTTAAGTCGATTTGAGCTCATTCGAGATACTTTAACGACTTCTTGGAAAAAACAAAGAAGTCAGGCGACTAAACAAGAAGATCGAGTATTTGCAGACGGAAATATAGAAATGTTGAAAAAACTTTCCTATGAAAGCTTAATTTGTTATATGCAAGAGACTTTTTGTATCGAAAATCGTAAGAGGGTAGCCATTTTACTGGAGGGACGAGAGTTCCCCCCTTCTGATAAAGGAGATCTTTCTTCCATTCGGTATGAAGTAATTGATAAATGTGGGTAGATTATTGTGAGATATTTTGCTATAATCTGGCTAAAAATAAAATTCATGTGGAAGGAGTAAGATTTTGCATCAAATTTTTCTGAATCTAAATCAAAATTTAACGTTTTATTGTGTCTTCCCTGTAATTGTTGGATTGGGGATCTTTTTTACGATTAAATTAAAATATTTGCAAGTAACTCGACTGTCTATGAGCTTTCGATCTCTTCTATCATCTAAACAAGAAGGAACGGGAAGCATTAGTAGCTACCAGGCTGTTGCCGCTGTTATTGCAGGGAATTTAGGGACGGGAAATATTTCCGGAATGGCTGTAGCTTTAGCGATGGGAGGACCAGGGTCTTTAGTTTGGATGTGGATAATGGCCTTTTTAGGGTCTATTATTCAATATAGCAGTTGTGTGCTAGGGGCGAAGTACCGGGATAAGAATGCTGCAGGAGAATACGTAGGTGGGCCTATGTATTACCTACATAAGGGTCTTAAGTTGAAAAAAACAGCTGTCGGATTTTCCGTTTTTACTCTAATTGCCGCATTTGCCGTAGGCAACTTTGCTCAAGTAAATTCTATGGTTCTTCCTTTGAAA
>JAZKAC010000037.1:0-3826 GCA_040389325.1 Chlamydiota bacterium
ATCACCAGCATTAGAATAATTATTATTAACACCTTGACTCATCTCATCAAATGTTATTTTATTTACCGAAGTTATAGAGCTCATAAATAACCTTAAATTTAACAAAAAAATAATAATTGTACTGAAACACACAATAGAAATAAATAAAAATTAAAAGACATTTTTTCTAGCTTCTGCTATCCTATATCTTATGGACTTTCATATTATTTATTTAAAAAATGTTCCTATTTTTGAACAGCTTTTGCTAGAAGAGCAGCTGCTACGAAAAAAAGAGGGGAACTTCTGTCTATTCAACGTGGGGTCTTCCCCTGCAGCCGTAATGGGGATCTCTGGAAAACCTCACGAACTACTTGACTCAGAAAAGATTAAAGAAAAAAAACTTCCCGTTATTAAAAGATTTAGCGGAGGGGGAACGGTTTTAATCGATGAGAATACGTTGTTCGTTTCCTTTATATGCAACAAAAGTGCTTTTTCCTTTCCTTCTTATCCCGAACGTATCATGCAATGGTCGGAAACTGTATACAAAAATTCTTTTAACTTAGAGGGCTTTGCTTTAAGGGAAAATGACTTTGTCTTAGAGAATCTTAAATGCGGAGGCAATGCTCAATACATCACAAAAGATCGTTGGATACAACATACTTCTTTTTTATGGGATTTTTGCCCTAAAAACATGGAGTGTCTACTACACCCTCCCAAAACGCCTCCTTATAGACAAGGAAGATCTCACAAAGATTTTCTTTGCACCTTAAAGAATCATTTTTCTTCCAAAGAATCTTTGTTTCAAAAAATTACGGACTACTTACAACAAGAATTCACGGTTCATCTTTTAGAAGACTTAGAGTCTTTAGCCTTTTCCGAAGAAGGAAGAATCTCTAGCTGTTATATAGATCTGTCGTAAGGGGTCAAGCGCGGGCTGCATTAACCTGGCATACAAGTGGAACCTCTACTAGGGAGGGGAGCTCTTGATCTCAACACATAAGGATAGATACAACTCCCAGTCCCTCATCGCAGTTCCCTATTTAGAAATTATAGTTAAAGAGTATTACTATTCGCGCTAGGGTGTCCCAAACAACAGAAAAGACAGTTTAGCAAAAAAACATGTTTTTAAGCAAAAGATGAATCAAGATTGTTTAAGCATCAGGAACACTGAAAAAATCTTTTACAGCCTGCTTACTAACTTCTCTTTGCATAAGAGCAATAGACTCCGTTAAGGAGATTTTTTTAGGACAAACTGCAACGCAGTTTTGTGCATTACCACATTCGGCTATCCCCCCCTCATCCATAAGGGATCGAAGACGTTCCCCCGACTGTAACTTACCTGTCGAATCCGCATTGAATAAACGAACCTGAGAAATAGCTGCAGCTCCCATAAACTTTGTATGTTGATTAATTTGAGGACAAGCTTCCAGACAACACCCACACGTCATACAAGTAGAAAGCTCATATCTAACCTCTTGAATAGCCGGACTGATTTTAGATCCAACCCCTCTATCTAAAGAATCATCTGCATCAACCCAGGCATGAACTTTTTTTAAGCTTTCAAACATCCGGTCTCTATCCACCACAAGATCTTTGACCAAGGGGAATTTTGTCATTGGAGCTATTGTAATGACGCTCCCGCCAGTTTCCTCTAAAATCTTATGCACTAAAGCCGTGCATCCTTGTCTTGGCCTTCCATTAACTAATATGGTGCAAGAACCACAGACCTCTTCCAAGCATCCTTGTTCCCAAGCTACGGGCGTTACTTTTTGCTTTGCTTTATTTACGGGATTCTTTTGCACTTGCAAAAGAGCCGTCGTAAGATTTAAAAAGGGAGTAAGCTCCAGCTCGAACTCTTCCCAGTACTGCTTTTCCGAAACTCCTCGAAAAACTTTTAAAGTAAATCGATCTAACATCTATTTCCTCCTTTTTCTATACGGGGAGCTCTATATTTTTAGGAATATTTTCTAATGTCGGTTTCACTTTTTTTGCTTTTGTATAGTCTCTAGCTACAGGAGCCAGGTGTCTTATATCTACAGGTAGATAGCTAATGATAGGACCTCTTGGACTATAAGTTGCAATCGTTGTTTTTAACCAATTGTCATCATCTCTAAGAGGAAATTCTGGTTTATAATGAGATCCTCGAAACTCATCTCTTAGTAACGCTCCCTTAGCTATCACAAGCGCTATTTCTATCATCGCAGAAAACTGACTTGCAAATTGATATGTCTGATTCATAATAGATCCTTTATCATCTAAAGAAATCTTTTGCAATCTTTCTTTGATCTGTAAAATTCCCTCTATGGCTTTTTGCAAATCTTTATTATTCCGTTTAACAGTTATATGATTGACCATGATAGAAGAAAGCTCTTCATGTAATTTATGGACGTTTTCACCCCCGTCTCTTCGAAATAACTCTTCTTTAAGAGCTTCCTCTTCCGCTAAAGCAGAAGAAAACACCCTAGAAGGCAATTCAAAAGAGGGCACATTAATTTCGGATAGATATCTAGGAACTTCTTTCCCCGCTACAAGACCTGCAAAAATACAAGAGAGCAAAGAATTGGCGCCTAATCGATTGGCTCCATGATACAAGAACTCTGACTCTCCTACTTGAAAGCATCCCCTAATATTTGTCATCTGCCTAAACCTGCTATACCGATCCTCATCATCTGCAGCAGGCCAGTCCACCCAAGCACCCCCCATAGAATAATGAACGGCAGGAAAAATCTTCATAGGGACTTTACGTGGATCTTCGCCCGTGAATTTTTGATAAATATCTAAAACGGAATCAATTTTATGATGCAAAGAAGCGTCTAGATGAGAGACATCCAGGTACACTTGGT
The DNA here is from genome assembly GCA_040389325.1 of Chlamydiota bacterium. Lineage (GTDB taxonomy): Bacteria > Chlamydiota > Chlamydiia > Chlamydiales > Rhabdochlamydiaceae > CAIJXB01. The sequence continues at coordinate 2,823 of JAZKAC010000037.1, forward strand.
CTTTACCATCTATTCCTAACCCAAGCTCACAAACTCGTAATACTTCCCTTGCTGCAATATCTCTTGGAACAAGGTTTCCAAAAGCAGGGTACATCTCTTCCAGAAAATACCAAGGCTCTCCCGTCTTCCCGCAAGGGATCTCTTTTTCTTCCGCATCCGTGATTGTTTTAGAAGCATCTCCATAAACCCAAATTCTTCCTCCCTCGCCCCTCGAAGACTCGGAAATCAATCTTAATTTATCTTCTCCTGGAATCGCCGTAGGATGAATTTGAATAAACTCCCCATTCGCATACTTCATTCCCTGCTTAAATAACCTTCCGTTAGCAGCTCCCGTGCAAAAAGTAGAGTTCGTCGATTTTTTAAAAATTAATCCGGGCCCTCCCGTACCGAATACAACGGCATCAGCCTTTAAAACTTCAAGCTGTAAGTTGTATAGGTTCATTAAAACAATACCTCTAGCAACGCCCTCTTCATCCATTACGAGCCTCATGAACTCATGATGCTCATATTTTTCTACTTTTCCTTCAGCTTCGTATCTACGAACTTGTTCGTCTAATGCATAAAGTAGCTGCTGTCCTGTGGAGGCTCCACAAAAAGCCGTGCGATGATATAAAGTCCCTCCAAACCGTCTAAAATCTATATTTCCTTCAGGAGTTCGACTAAAAGGGCACCCGAAGCGCTCCATCATCCTAATGATCCCGGGAGCTGCAAGACACATCTCCAAAATAGGTGGTTGATCCGCTAAAAAATCTCCCCCCTTAATAGTATCGTACGCGTGGATGATAGGAGAGTCATCTTCATTTTTTAGATTCATAGCTGCATTGATGCCCCCTTGAGCACAAACGGAATGGGACCTTTTTACCTTCGTGACGGAAACAAGTTTTACATGGCACCCATTTTCTGCTAATTTCATACAAGCAGCAAGGCCCGCTAATCCGCCTCCTACCACAATGACTTCTTTTTTCTTTACCATTTAACTTCCCCAGATAGCAGCTAATCCTAAA
>JAZKAC010000037.1:3836-14426 GCA_040389325.1 Chlamydiota bacterium
TAAAAAGGCGATAAGCCCCATAAGAGCGATAGCGAATTTTAATAAATACCTTTGTGCAACTAAACGAATAACAAGTCCCCAGCTAAGAAAAAATGTCCAAAGGCCATTAAATGCATGAAAGCATGCTGCGAGAACAAAAATCGTATATAAAATACAGTAAAATGGATTTTTAAATGTTTCTCGTACCGTCAACAGCGTCACCGATCCGAAGTTTGAACTTTCCGCAATCACCTCATTAGATCTCAAAGAGATCTTTTGCAAGGCTTTTACCCAAGTTTCTTGCATCTTGTAACTTTCTTTAACCTCTGCAAGACTTTGCGTTCCTGAAATGACTCTTGATTTTTGCTTAAGATTTTTTACCTCTTGCACAACAGCACTTGAATCATAAAGACGAACTCCTAGGCGACTACTTAAAGTTGCTAAGTTTTCATCTTTATCTAACTTCACAAAGTAAGCTGACTGGTTACCCTGATGTACTGAATGAGGATAATCCAAAAATCTAAATTTTGTTACATGCCCAATAATACCAAACACCAAAATCCACGAGGTAATTCTTTGCCAAGTATAGGCTCTATTGCGTCCAAGCTTTGGTAAAGAAGGAGCGCTCCCATCCGTTTTATGCGCATTACTTTTAGCCTGCAGAGCATACCTGATCCCCCATCCCATATGAATGGCTATAGGAACTCCCAAAAGGGTTATTTCGATCACCTGCAAATAAGGCAAGTTATGAAGCGTATTTACCATGCGAACAAATCCCTGTCCATTTTCTCCAAGCCAAAGCGCAGCCTGTGAGTTTGTTAGCAAATGCTCCAGTAAAAACAACACGAGCCAAAGCCCCATCAGAGAATGTACTTTCTTCCAAATAAAGGCTTTTGGGATTACAGAGCTTGTCATAAAAATCACCTACATAAAAATTGCCGGAAGGTTTGAATTAAACACGATATCTTCGTTTTCAAAAAGAAAAAAACATTTCGAATAAAAATCCTTAAGAAATAAAAACAAACAAGCCGCCTTAGGATCCATCCCCTCCTGTAATATCATTGCGAAAAAATTGACTATGACCTATTAATTAGTTTTTGTTGTTTATCAAGAAAAAATCTACCGCATTTTTCTTTGTATGTTCAGCTACAAACTCTAAAGGGACTTGTTTTATTTTCGCAATCATCTCTGCCGTTTCTACAATAAAGGATGGTTCATTAACTTTTCCTCTTTTTGAATTCGGCGCTAAATAAGGGGCGTCCGTTTCTATCATCATTCGATCTAAAGGAACGTATTGAATAACTTCTCGAAGAGCCTCCGATTTTTTAAAAGTGGCAATTCCGCTAAACGAAATAAACCATCCTAAATCCAGGACTTTCTTTGCTTCTTCTAAAGTTCCCGTAAAACAGTGTAAGAGAGCCTGGCCTTGAGAATACTCCGCTTCGGCAAAAGTAAATAAATCGGCAAAAGCTTCTCTACAGTGAAAGATAATCGGAAGATCTACCTGCTTAGCCAGGTGAAAGTACTTGATTAAATATTTTTTTTGTTCCTCTTTAGACGCATGCTCATAGTAATAATCAAGCCCCGTCTCTCCTATCGCCACAAGTTTTTTTGCTCTCGCGGCTTTTTCAACTTCTATGAAAAATAAAGAAGCCGCTTCCCCTCCATCATGGGGCGTTGAAGATGCCGCTAAAAAAATCTCGGGATGCGTCTCTTTAAGAATAAGTCCTCTTTGTAAAGTCAGCTCATCCGTGCAGATATTGACTATCACCTCCACCCCAACAGCAAGGGCTCTTTTTAACAACTCTGCACAGTTTGAGAAAAGCTCTTCTGAACCTAAATGAGCGTGGGAATCAATATACATAAAAAAACCTAAGGTAATGAGTGAAGCCTTTAATTATATCACAGGCTAATTTTTTTACCATGATCCTTCTTCTTAAAGAAATGCGCAAGGCCTCCTTGAATTGATCATTTCAAGTTCGTTGACTTCAAATTTCACGCGTATTATATTTTGCTTTCAATAAATTAACTTAAGGGTGTTTATGAACCTTTCAAATAATAAAAATCCATTAGATCTAACTGCAGGAACTGCAACAGCGCTCTCTACAGCTTTTGCTTTCTATGCATTTAATGCGGCATCAAAATCAGAGACAACAACTGGCATGCTATTTCATACCACACTCGGTCTACTTGGCTGTAAATATGCTTATGGCTTTGCGTCATCTTGGGGGAAAAATACGGAGACTACAACTAAAGAGCAGTTCTTCTCAAAAGCGTTTGAGGATGCGGAGATAATTCAAACTAACACAATAGGTAAGGTTTCTAACCTTTACAAGGCTACAGTCTCATCAGTCCCTAACAAGACAGACTCTCAAAATCCAGAAAACACTTAAAGTAGGCCGGCATATAGCCGGCATACCTTTAATATATTATTATTATTAAAAAAGATCACTCATTTGATTGATTCTCTAAGCTTTTTTCCCATAGAAAATATGTTTTTTGTATAGGGTCTGCTGCAACACCTGCATCAATAAGATCTTTCATCCGATCTAAAATGCCTGAAGCTTGCTCCAGCTGCAAAAGTCCCTGACTTGCCAGTCCAAGCTCTCGTAGACGACAAGCCAGTAGCTCTAGACTTGAAGCCTTTGGGTAATTTTGAACTCCACCCGTCACCTCTATACAATGAGCTGTAGGTTCCATAGAGTCTTCATCCCTTGGATGAACAAAATATACAATAGAATACCTTTCTGTATTGGGCTTAGCAACGACTCGATGTAAGCTACTTTTGAAGTATCCGTTGGTTAGATTTTGTAGTTTATCCCCTCCGTTGATAATAAAGGCATCTGAAGGCACCTTTACATCAATCCAATTTCCTTCATGACAAATCTGCAGACCTTCTTCCGTTGCCATAGGTAGTATGGTGAATAGATCGATATCTGTATGCTGAGCTGCCCAAACGGGGCCCTGGGTCGGGTTAGCAGGATAATGCAAAGCGCGCAATAGGCACTCGCCCTTTGCTGTCATATCGGTAAAATAGTTTTCTTCCTCTCCAATAGCCAAGGCAAAAGCTTTTTGAAGTGCATTCCCATGTTCATCTAAGGAAAAAAGCAGTCTTTCTAAAGGATTTTGTAAATCCATCCAAGAAGGCCATAAATTATTAGCTCGCCCGATGTGGATGAATTCTTTAAAATCTTTTTCCTTGCACTCTTGCGCAACTTCACTTGTCACGTATCCTCTTTGACCATTTAAAGAAGGATCACAAATTTCAAGCTTCCCTTGAGTAGTATAAGAAAAAAAATCTTGCGAAGCTCGGTAAGCTTGAAGAAGAGTTTTCTCCTCGATATTCGGATGAATGACGGCAAAAAAACCTACTTCATGCATCGCCTTTGCTACCTTATCAACAAAAGCCTGCTTTGTCTTCGGATTATAAAAATCATGCAAATCTACAACAGGAATAGTAAAATCTAAATCCTGCAATTCGCCTTGCAGAGAAGTAAAAAAAGAAAATATAGTAAATGTAATTATAAATATATTACGCATAAAAAGATTTTCATCTCCTTTAACATTTAAAACGAAGGAAGAAACTAGCGACATTCTTTAATTTTGACAAGCATTTTCCTTGACAAATAGCTGTTTTGTTTTATCCTCATAGGAAAATCATCCCTAACTTCAGTGTGCCTTATGCCTATATTTCCTCTAGCTTCCTTACAAGCCTTTACAGGGGCCTACTCCCAATCCGATTTTTTCGGAAAACTGATTATGGGAGGACTCTTTATTTTGTCTCTTCTCTGTTGGATCGTGTTGGTCTATAAAATATGGCAAGCTAGAAAAGTAAAGATCTCTTCTCTTCATTTGCAGAAGTTACTTAAAAAAAATAAAAATAGACTTCTTAATTTGGAGCCCTCTGAAGTAAATCTTCCTTTACCTAAGCACATCCCGCAACCTTTTGCCCAAATCTATTTTGAGCTAAAAGAAAAAACGGTAGAAACTCTTAATAAAAAGCTTTTCTTCTTAAAACAGCTAAACGAAGAAGAAGATGTCTATCTCACATCCGATGACATCAATCTTTTAGAACAACATGTAACAACAACGATCTCTATCCAAGGCAAGATCTTAGAAAAACATCTATTCATCCTGTCTACTATTGTTACCTTGGCTCCCTTTTTAGGATTACTTGGAACCGTATGGGGTATTTTAGTAACCTTTGCAGAGTTACATGCAGGAGGTTCTGCAGGATCCAACTCTATTATCTTAGGAGGTCTTTCTACGGCACTGGCTACTACCGTTTTAGGATTAATTATTGCTATCCCCGCTCTTATTTCTTATAACTACCTAAAAAACAATCTCAAATCCTTTTCTTCCGATATGGAAGACTTCCTTTACACTCTTCTTTCTACTTTGGAACTCCAATACAGAAAAGCTGATTTAACATAACGGGCCTTATGACAAACAGACGATCTCGCTCTTCCCAATCAGGATTTCAAGATGATGAGTCTTTACTCAATCTAACACCTTTGATTGACGTGGTATTTGTTGTATTGATCATCTTCATTTTGATCGCTCCCATGTTAGAAGTAGATAAAATAAAACTCTCCTCTTCTTCTCAAGAGAGTAAGCACTCGGCAGCTTCCGCCTCAAGTCCCGTAGCTATCCATGTGCATGAAGACAACTCCATATGGATCAATCAAAAAAAAGTAAGCCTAGAAGAACTTCCTTCTTTATTAAAACGGGAAAAACAAAAGCATCTCAATCAAACTCCTCAGCTTTTTCATGACAAAAAAGCACACTTTGGCACATACCAAATGATAAAAAATGCAGCAGAAGGTGCAGGGTATGAAGAATTGGATGTCATACTTCTGCCCGAGTCCTCATGATTTTTACTTTTGGCAGAGTATCTCTTTGGTGGAAGAAAAACCCCGTAAAAGGCAAGATATGTCTTTCTATAACGGTTTTGCATCTACTAGCCCTAGTCTCGATTATATATAACCACCCTTCTACACCCGTTAAAAAAAACCATAAGATCCTGGTAAGAACTATAAAAGCTCAAGCACCCTCTATCTCCACCTCTTCTCACACACCCACAAAGCAAGTTGCTTCTCCTCCAGTACAAAAAAAACAAGTTATCTCGCCTCCGAAAACTACTGCCCAAAAGCCTACTAAAGAGCCCCCTAAAAAGCTTGTAGCCAAACCTTCTCCCGTTAAAAAAACGCCTCCAGTTTCACAAAATCGGAAGCCTTCGCCACCTCCACCTCCGCCTCTATCTCAAAATCTACAAAAATCTCTCAAAGAAATAGAAGAAACCATTGCTAAAATAGCTACCAACAATGATAAAATGTCTTCTAAGCGTACAAAAGAAATTCTACCGAAATTAGACTTGCTTACGGAAATAGAAGAAGATTATTCCTCCTCTTTAATTGAGCACCTACAAGAACATCTTCGATTACCAGATAGCGGAGAAGTAAAGATTGAGCTAACATTACGCCGTGACGGCAGTATAGAAACCGTGAAGGTTTTATCTGCAAGAAGTGAACAAAATAAAAAGCGATTGGAAGAACATTTACCAAGACTACAATTTCCTCCCTTCCCTAAAGAAGAAAGAGAGAAGAAGTCTAAGGTTTTTATTCTAACTTTTTGTAATGATTTTTAAAGGATCCATTTATGCAGCATAAAAGCCTCTTTCTTTTTATCTTATCTTTTATCACATGCGCTCTTTTTGCAAGTGAAGCTCCTCAAGAAATACGGATTCAGCTTTTAACAGAAAGCTCTCTTTCTTCTATATACCTATCCGAGATAGTCCCTACTGGTAGCGCCTTTTCTTCTTCCTACCTCCAAGAACTGGAAAAAGTATTACGGCATGATTTCCATTACAACGGGAAGACCTCGGTACAAGATAAAACTGTTGAAAAAGAAAACCGAATCAAGTCAGGTTCCTTATCTTCCATACAAGCCCCGTACGTAATCTCTTTTTCTATAAAAGAAAAAAATCTCCAAGCTAAAGTTTTTGATGTAAAGTCAAACAGCGCAAAATCTTTTTCGGATATATCCCTCACGGGAACTTTATCGGAAGATAGAAGAAAACTCCATGGGCTTAGTGACTCTATTTATAAATCTCTATTTCATGCTGAAGGGGTCGCAAGCTCTCGAATCCTTTATTCTTTCCAAAAAAAGGATTCCTCTGGTCAATTGATCTCTGAAATTGCCGAGTGTGACTGGGATGGGGAAAACATTCACACCTTAACTCACGAAAATAACTACTGCATCAACCCCGTTGTTATTCCTAAGGGAGAAAAATTTCATAAGGATCTTTTTTTATACGTCTCTTATAAAACAGGACAACCTAAAATCTTTATCACTTCTAAAGAAGACGGGAAAGGGAAGAAAGCTGTCGATATCCGAGGCAATCAAATGCTTCCTGCCATTTCTAAGCAAAGAGATAAGCTTGCCTTCGTCTGCGACGCTAGCGGAAGAACCGATCTTTTTATACAATCCATTCAGCCAGACACAGGACAAATAGGGACGCCTAAACAAATTTTTTCCTATCCGAGATCCTCTCAAGGATCTCCTACTTTCAATCCCGACGGCTCTAAAATTGCTTTTGTTTCCGATAAAGACGGAGCACCTAGAATCTATCAAATCTCCTCAGAATCCAAGAGCACGCGGCAGCCTACTCATCTGATTACAAAAAAAAATAAAGAAAATACTTGCCCTTCTTGGTCTCCTGATGGCATAAAATTAGCATATAGTGCTAAAACGGAGGGAGTGCGCCAAATTTGGATTTATGACTTCGTATCGGGAGAAGAAAAACAACTCACCTACGGGCTGGGAAACAAAGAGAACCCTTGTTGGGCGCCAAACAGTTTACATATTGTATTTAATTCAACAGATGACAATTATTCTGATTTATACGTAGTAAACTTACACCAACCTAATGCTATAAAAATTACAAAAGGCCCTGGAAAAAAACATTATCCTGCGTGGGGCTCGCGCTGAATTACAAAATTAATGAGAGGAACTCATGAAAAAATCTACAATTTTAACACTAATTTTATCATGTGCATGCTGCCTTATCTTAGACAGCTGCAAAAGTAGCAACGTATGGGATGATTCCGATTCAACCATGGGAAGCTATAGACGCCCAAAAGAACGAGCCCTTTGGGGATCTAACGACTCACAAGAAGTTGCTACAGTGGATTACCGCTCTTCATCCTCTTCTGCAAATAGTGATTTCATCCCCCTTGAAGATGAAGATCTAAAGCAACAATTCTCCGAGGTTATCTTTGCTCAGCCTAAAGAGTCTCCAGGAGAAGATGGAAGTGCTCTTCCTGGAATCAACGGCTTTCAATCTCCTACAGGGACATTGGCCCAAATTTTTAAAAACGTCTATTTTAATACGGACGAATACACTCCTAAAGACACGGAGTCTACTGCAACAATTCAAAAGATCGTCACTTACCTAAAAACAAACCCTAATACCTATGTGTTTGTTACAGGTAACTGCGACCAAAGAGGCCCTGAAGCCTATAACCAATCTTTAGGAGCTAAAAGATCTAACTCCGTCAGATCTTTACTCATTAAGCAAGGTGTTAGTGCAGAGCAAATCCATACGGTTTCTTATGGAAAAGAAAAACTTGCCGATACAAGCAATAATGCTGATGCTTGGGCAAAAAATAGACGTGCAGAATTTAAAATTTTTGTAAAAAGATAATTATCTATGAAATACATCTCTACCTGTTTTTTTCTTTGCACCCTATGTTTAGTAGGCTGCTCTTCTCAGTTAGCTGTCTTACACCAAGATAAGCATGAACACTCTCTTGCGGTAAGAGAGCTTAGAGAAGAGATCGCCGACATAAAGCATGGGCTAAATAACACTCAGGTAGAGCTGCAAATTTTAGAAGATCAGTATAAGACACAAGACAGGGAACCAAAAAAAACGACTTCCTCTTCTAACGTCCAAGATCCAAGAGTTGCTGCCTTAGAAAAGAAATTAACACAAATATCTACTCATGCCAATCAAACAGCTCAGAGCTTAAATGATTGCCATGTGAAAATTGCGGAGCTAGAAAAATCTTTACAGCATCAAAATGCCATGTTAACAGAAATCGTGCAGTTAAAATCGAGCCTAACTTCACTGACCTCTTCTTTACAAAAAAATCCCGTAGAAGATTCTCTTTATAAAGTAAAGCCTGGCGACTCTTTAGAAAAGATTGCCCGATTATACAAAGTATCCATCACCTCTCTTAAAGAAGAAAACAACTTGTCTAATAATAAAATTATGATAGGACAAGAACTTAAATTTCCCTCGGGGGCTTCTCGATGACAACCGCAGGTATCGGTATTTTTGGTTCCGGGTTTGGAGGTCTTACTGTTATGAATGCAGTAAAAAATCTACTACCTCATGAAAATATCATCTATTTTGGAGATACGGCGAACTTACCTTACGGCAATAAAAGCGCAGAGGCTATTTCAGGGTACTGTCTTAAGAATACGGAATTCCTCCTTTCTCTTGGCATCAAACTACTAATTATTGCTTGTCATACAGCTTGTGCCTCTACCTTTCAACAAATAGAAAAGATGTGCCCCATCCCTGTCATCGGAGTGATCGAGCCAAGTCTTTGCCTTATAAAAGAACATGCCAAAACAGGGAAGATTGCTCTTTTAGGAACCCGAAGAACCATTCATTCTCAAGTCTACCAAAATCTTATCGCAGCCGCTCTTCCTCACTCTGATGTTACTAGCATTGCCTGCCCTTTATTTGTTCCTATCGTAGAAGAAGGATATGCAGATCATCCCCTTGCAGAATCTCTTGTTCAAGAGTATCTAAAACCGTTACAAAAAAAACCGATTGAGGCTCTTCTTCTTGCGTGTACGCACTATCCTCTTTTACAAAAGTTTATTAAAAAAGAAATGCACCCCTCTACAATCTTAATTGATCCTTCCATAGAATGTGCTAAACAAGCGCAAGAAATCCTACTCCTTAAAAAACTCCTCAATAAAAATCTAACTTCTCCTAACTATACGTTTTATGTTTCGGATGACCCAGAAAAATTTCGATTATTTGGAAAAAATTTCTTTCCTCACCCTATGGAACAGGTGATCTCTACACAATTTTCTTCTTAATAAAAATCCTAAAAATGGACAAAGATTCCCATGACACAAAAAAAAAGAATTATTTTAATTGAGGATGAGGAAGACATTGCAGCGCTCATCAAATTACAAGCAGAGCTATCAGGTTATACGTTGCATGTAGAAGTGGATGGAATTAATGGATATCGAGCTATTGAAAGAGAGCAGCCTGATCTTGTCTTACTGGATATCATGCTCCCTGGACAAAATGGATTTGACATCTGCCGAAAACTAAAAAGTCAATCCGACCTTAAGCATATACCCATTATGATCTTAACGGCTAAAGCCGAGGAAATCGATATCGTTTTAGGGTTAGAATTAGGAGCTGACGATTATATAACGAAGCCCTTTTCTCCTAAAATTTTATTCTCTAAAATTAAAGCCCTTTTAAGAAGATCCAAAGACTCGGAAAAGGCATTGGAAACTCTTATCTTCGGAGAATTCTCATTAGAAGTAGATCGTTATATTCTCAAAAAAGGGGATCAAATCATCTCGGCTACCCTATCTGAATTCGGCATCATAAAAAGACTTTTTTCTCATAGAGGAAAAGTCCTTACCCGAAACCAGCTACTAGATGATCTACATAATGATGAAGCTGATGTCGTAGACCGAAATATCGATGTCCATATTGCATCTTTAAGAAAGAAACTTGGGCCTAACTTTGACTGGATTGAAACGGTTCGAGGAATAGGATACCGATTTAAAGAAGAGTATGCCTACGCTGCAAAAAAGACTTCCACCTTCGAAGAAAACTAACCACCTTCTAGACTAGCCCTGGCTAGTCTAGAAAACTCGCTTATCAAGTAAAACGGGATGGAAAGAATTTGATCTTTAAACTCTAAAGGGGATGCAGAAATACGTACCCCTAGATCTGAATGCTTTTCCTCTATAAATATTTTTAATGATTTCAATCGACCAGTAATTCCACTTTTAACTTTAACTGGTATGATTTTGCCACTAACGGAAATAATGAAATCAACTTCGGCGCTGCTTCTTTTTTCTTCACGATTCCAGAAAAATAAATTACCCGTTTCCTTACGTTCTCCGTAGGCAATAAATTCTTGACCCACAAATTGCTCTGTTAGTACACCTTGATTAATTAACGTTAGGTCTTCAGTAAAAAGAAATGCAGTATCTAACCCGCAAGCCCTTTTTACAAGTCCCACATCCAAGAATAGAATTTTAAATTTCTTTTCATTTTGTGCTGATGACAAGGGGAGCCCCGAAGCAGAGGTGTGAAAAACGGGATAAATAAGTCCTGCTAAAGAAAGCTGCTCTAATGCCACTTTAATATCTCTAGAGTGCATATCTGGGTCTACCTTAGCATATTTAAACCAGCTGCCAATTAATCCAGGAGCTTTTTCGAAAAGTAGTTGTAAGCATTTATGTTTCGTCTTTTTTGCATATTTTCCAAAGTCTCGACGATAGGCCACTAGAATATCGGACTGTACGTCTTGAATTTGATAAAGACTCTTTGTCTGTAAATAA
>JAZKAC010000038.1:0-2193 GCA_040389325.1 Chlamydiota bacterium
TGAATAGATTTTCTTGAGTTACATTGCCTCTGACTTCTGTGGGAGCTAAATAAAAGGCGTTGATTCCGTAAGATAGGCTTATTCGAGATCTATCTAATCCATTAAAATAATACCCAAGTCCAAGAAGGAAGTTCTGATCCGAAGATTTCGTTACACTAAAGTCATCTCCAATCAGTCCTTCAATATTGATGTGTTGAGATTTTCCTTGGTTTGCAGTAAACCAACCGACTTCTACGATAGGCCTCCCGAGAATCTTTGCTAGAGCTTCTTCAGGATATATACTTGCGATAAAGACAGGCAAACCTATGAATAGATTCCTGTAAAAAAAAGATCTCATGTTCACTGCGAATAACCTCGGGTTAAACTAAATTAAACACATATCTTAATTGGATGTTTTTTGTCAAATTTCAGAATCAGGAGCTCCAAGAGATAAGTCCGTCTAAATTTTCTCGGCTAGCGAGCTTCTAATTCAGAATTGCCTTTTAAGTTGTTGTTTTTGAATCGTTTTTGCTTGGACACTGAAAATATCCACAGGGTGTAGCAACACGGCATGTTATTACCGCATTATATGAAATGAAGTTTTTTGCTAAATTATCTTGCTCATATTTAATATCAATGACGTTGAGATCCAGGTCGCCATCTACAGATCTCAAGAATTGATTAGCTATGTCTTTTGAGTCTTCTTCGGATTTGAAAGAAGAGATAGTGAAGCTTAGGAACGGTAGACAATCCGACCTGACGGATTTAATCACCTTAGAGTTGAATACTTAACTGAGGTTAGGATAGATAAGTTTGTATGACACATTCCTAAACTCATGCGATGGAAAACAGGAAGATTGCTCTCTAGACATTTTATACCAAGATTGCCTCCTACCAAGGCTTTTATTTTTAGAGCATGAAAAGGGGATTTGACTATGATATCTAAAAAAACTGGATTTCCTTTTTCATCAAAAGGAATTATTTGGTACATTTTCCCATTAAATAATGAGGAAGGGATTTTCTGCAAAAGAGACTTTGTGTTTTCAAATAGGTATTTTCGGTATAAATCAATTTCCTCGGCAGCATAAAGATAGGTGAGGCAAAACCATTGTAAGCTTAAAAGGTCGGTTTTTAGAGCAGGATCTTCTGTAAGAGATCTAAGAAAGTTCCAAGTGTTACTATTGTCATTAATTATGTAAAAAGGAGCCCCACAGTAATTATCCATACCAAAAAGATCAAACTTAGTTCCGCTTCTATAGCAAATGATGCAAAGCCTGCCTTCTAGTATTTTGTATTTGAACTCCTCGAATAGATTTTTGATGTTTTCAGAAAAAATATAATCTATAGTGCAGTCAAGAGCAAGAATTAGAGGCTTTTGTCTATTTTTGAAGGCTTTATGCAGAAAAAGAGGGATATCTTCTACCCTGTACTTATCCTTAACTCCATTAATACCACTCCAGGAGGGATTGAACTGCGCTAAAATAAGGTCTGCACTTGAAAACTGCTCTTCAGTAGCCTCTAAAGTAGAAGTAGCCCGAGAGGCCCATTTAACCGCCTTAACACACTCAAAGTAGGTGTTTTCTCCATACAGTACGTGTAAATTTTTGTTTTTTAAGATTCCGGCTATGCTTGTCATAGAAGAAACGTGAAGGGTTGAGGAAATTAAAGGTTGTAAAGAGATAGGAAGATCCAAGATTTTTTGGTAGATAGTGCTAAAATCTTCATAAGAAAAAGGGGAGAGGATTTCTGCAAAGGTTGTAGCGTTAGCTTGAATTTGTTCTAGATGCGAAGCTATATCAAAAAAGGAGAATTCTTCTTCTTTTTTTTCTAAAACTTCAATTTTGTGTGAGATATTTGATAAAGAGAGCTTCAAGAGATCTGTCTGATGATAAGGCTCTTTTCTTTGCTAAAAGGTTTTTGTAACAAGGAGTGAATTTTTTCTAAGAGCTCTTGTTTGGTAACATTTGTTATTTCTACCTTTGAGCCTAAAGAGGACTGGAACTTTTCTTGCAAAAAAGCTCTATCGAGTTCGATTTTATTAGGAGAAAATCCAAAAGTAGATACCCAATCTAATAAGAATCTTTCTTTCTTTTTAACCTCACTTATTGAATGAGGAAGCAGAGGTAAAATTCGCATCCCGAAGACTTCTTTTTCCTGGACTCTTTGGATGCAAATCACTTCTTCAGGGAGTATCTTTTCTTCTAGGCAAAGAGA
>JAZKAC010000038.1:2203-3032 GCA_040389325.1 Chlamydiota bacterium
CTGTAGAATCTTCCCAGGGAATAGATGTTGTATCCAAAAGGATTTTATCAAACCTGTTTTCATTTTTAGCGAGCCGTAAGGTAGGTTGGATATCTTCCCTTTTAAGAACCTGATAGGCTGGGAGATATTCCCTTATATCAAAAGGTCTTGTAAGAATAAGAGGAAAGTGATGAGGGTGAGGTAAAAGCTTTTTCCAAGCTTCCACCTTTTTTTGATAAGTTGTAAAAAGAAAAAAACTAGGATTTCTAGCGTAAAAAGAATCCGAGTCTGGGTGGATTTGGATAGATATGTTAAATAGGGGATACATTAGCTGAACCCAAGGCTTAGAAAAACCGACGGATTTAGAAAGCCACCTATCTTGTAAAAAAAGTAAAAGCTCTTTTTCTTCTTGAGTAGAGTAAGGAATTTCTGAAAGTTGAAGGTGATTTAGACCCCAAGAAGTGAAAGGAGAAAATGTTTGATCTAGAGGAAAGCGTCTAGCCACCCGTCTTACTAGATCCTCAAATAAAAGAGCCTCTTTCTCTGTTGCTACTTTGCGAAGCATTTTTTGACTTGGATTGGAAAGAGAAAGCAAAGAGCTAGTGGCAAAATCAATTGACGCCGTTGCTAAAAAGAATGAAAGACAAGAAATAAACATATCACCTCAATTATTACTTGAGCTATTTTTACTACTGAAGGTGAAAAAATAGCAATCGGAGAAGGTGTGGAATTTATTGAGTGTTTTATAGCTTTTTTACAAAAGATTGTCTTAGATGCAAATGTTAGGGTAGATCTTGCCTTGGTAGATCTGGAGGGTTTAAAGGGAGGTGTTTGGTATGGGGCGGAGTAT
>JAZKAC010000039.1:0-3310 GCA_040389325.1 Chlamydiota bacterium
GTTACTCCGAAAAGTACAATAAAACTTCTTATTATATCATGAGAAAATTTTAAGTTCATCTTTTCATTTGTGAAGACCTATAGTAAGGAGTTCCTGAGTTTTTTGAAGCTGTTCTGCCAATAGTTTGTACAAGTACGACTATCCCCTTCATCGAAGGGGATTCTTGGACATCTTTAGAAAAGGTCGAAATAATCGTATCAAGGTTCATGCCACGAGAGCATGGTTCAAGAAAAGTTATATCTCAACAGAAAAAATTAAGTTGCCATGACTTTTTGAGGGCTTACGAATTCTGATTGTTAGAGTCTTTTAGAAATGCTCAATTTTTATTTTCTAGTAATAAAAAAATACATTACGCAAGGGATAAAAACATGATAGAAATGGTTCTGCGAGCGCTATAGACCAAAAGCAGACCCGTGACGCTTTATGAACTAACAAGAGAGAGGACGGACGACTAATAATTATTTTTAGTGCGAAAAAATCTTAGTGCCTTGCGCTTCTATCAGGCTTCAACCTCTTTTAGAACTCACATCGTTATTTTGTTTTGTCGTGATAAGGCTCAACATGGACGATGACATCTCTTACGGCAGGCCAGGAGGTTTGTATCTCGAGGCGAACTTTTTGTGTGATAGTATGAGCTTCTTCAACGGTTAGAGCAGGATTTACTTCAATATCGATACTAACCAAGGCGTCAGGACCGTAAGATTGTATCCGCAACTTCTCGGTACCCTTTACGCCGTCTACTCTCATGGCGGCCTCTTGCACCTTATGAAAATACATAGGATCGGGAGCTCTATCCAAAAGAGGATGTAAATTTTCTAAAGCAGCCTTGACCCCTATTCCAATCATAAAAAGAGCTATAAGACAAGCTCCCGTATGGTCTAATACAAGACTATATTTAGGGAAATAGGCTCCAAGAGCTAAAGCCAGCACGGCAAAAAAACTGCTGATGCCATCAATGCGATAGTGGATTGCATCGGCTAATAAAGCTGAGCTATTTTGTTTTTTAGCAATTCTTCTTAAGTGCCTGTAGCCGATCTCCAGTAAAATCATAGCCACTAAAGGAATCACCCAAGTATATGGATTAATAGTCCTTAAAGAAGTCTCTCCTGCAGCAGCAATCCATTGCTGCATCCCAAGATACCCTCCGACAATAACTAAAAAAACTCCTAATTGAAATCCGGCAACAGGTTCGAATCGTCCATGACCCAACGGATGATGTCGATCGGGCGGTTTATCTGCCAAATGCACACATAGCATAAGCAGTAAACTAGCTCCGATATCTAAAAAGCTGGAGAGTCCATCCATTAAAAGGGAAGAACTTTGTAGGTAAATAAATCCAAGAATTTCTGCTAAGATGATAATTAAACGAAGCCATATCCCTCGTAAAACCGTAGAGAGGATTTCTTTTCGTCTTTCTTCTCTTTGAGCCTGAACAGACGACGGCAGGAATGGATGATAAGAATTTTTTGACATGAAAAACCAAAAAAAAGGGATTTTTATAAAAAAACCCCTTTTAATAACAGTAAATGTTACATACTAGTCAATAGAAACAACTTCTATAGCTTCAGGACCTTTTCGTCCTTGGCCTTCAGTGAATTCTACTTTAGACCCTTCTCGAAGGTTAGCTCCGCCACCTTCAACATTAGATGCATGAACGAAAAGATCAGATCCTCCTCCATCTGGAGTGATAAATCCATAACCTTTCTGCCCATTAAAAAACTTAACAATACCTTTTTGACGACTATTAGACACGATTTCTCCCACAATTTGGATATAAAAAACTAGGCTTAGTTATGGAGAAAAGTCGAATTAAAAACAATCTTTTTTTTCTTCTCATGAAAGAGCCACGCGAAAACCCGTGTAACCGTCTAGGGAATTTGCCGATTTTTCTTTCTTTAGGAACACCTTAAGATCTTCTTCACCACTTAAGAAACAGCCACCTTTTATCAAGGGATTTCCATTCTCTCCCTCTACCCACTCCCACACATTCCCGCTCATATCGTAGCATCCGAAAGGACTTCTTGCATCAAAGGTTTGAATTAGAAGACCTTCTTTCATAAAAGATGACTTTCCGTTATAAAATCCGACAGGCGTGGTAAAAGTCTCTAGGGAGGAGGACGATTTTGTCCCATAGTTAGCAAAAGCAGGTGTAATCTCATCTTGAGAACACCCGAAAGTGAATTTTTTATTTACCTTGTTTTTTTCCGTCATTTCTAAAGAAGCAGCCTTTTCCCACTCAACTTCCGTTGGTAATCTAAATCCCCCAGCTAAGCAAAAAGCCTTCGCCCCATCGTAAGTTACGCAGACAACGGGATAAGATTCTTTTTCTGAAATGACAGAGAAAGAAAGATAATTCTCTTGAGGCTCCACCTCGATATCACTTTCTACCGTTCCCGATTTTATTTGACAAAGGAGAAGTCCCTTATCTTTAGAAAAGATCTGCCCTCGATCTCCAACGGAAATCCCCTTCAACTTGGACTGCTCTGTCAAAAAGTCGGCAAATTGCTGATTTGTGACCAAATATACTCCTATGGCATAGCTTGGTAAAAGAAGCTTTTTCACGCTGCCCTCTGCCGCAGGATCTCCGATCCAAGCCTCCCCTTCTGGAACATAAGCAAACATCTGCACACTTTTCTTCTTCCTGTCACCGCTATCTTCTTTTAACGGTTCTTTCATAGGGTCATGAGGAGTGATCTTAACTTCAGGAGGAGGCGTGTGAATGGGAGTATTTGGGACATAAGGAACAATAAAAGCAAAAGGGATGTCCGTAGAAAATTCAGGTGGCATTGGAGGCACCTTAACTTGCTCTTTAAACTCTTTTGTGGAGATAACAGCTAGAGCGCCTTGAGCTCCCACCATTTCTTTTCCCCTACCTTCAACCTCTCTTCTTCCGCCTACATGATGCGGATACACCTTTCCGATTTCATTCAATTGGGTTTCAGCCACCATAAGCTCTTCAAACAACACTTCAGGGTTGATTGAAGGAATAATTATGGATGGCTGCGAAATTTCAACCTTTTCCGTCTTAACGGGAGCTTCTTCAGGAAGAGCAGGCATCTCCCAAGGTGACGGAGCTACGATTTCAGAAGAAGCCTTTACTCGTTTTTGTATAAACGCAGCTAACTCCTCAAGAGGAAACTCCTGCACATACTTCCCAAGATTTTGTCTGATCTCTGGAAATAAAAACTTAGGCAGGTTTAAAAGCTCCATTTTAAGATTTCCAAAAAGAGTCGGTATAGAGCGTTGCAATGTCTTTAAAACTTCCTTTTCTTCAAAAGTTAACAAAGCGGGATTCTTCTCGAAAACCTGC
>JAZKAC010000040.1:0-4316 GCA_040389325.1 Chlamydiota bacterium
AGCGCTTCCTCCCCGTCCTGAAGGACGAGGTTTCCGCGCTGTCAAGAGGATGAATGGAAAAAAGAGAGCCCTTCTAGCATCTGGTGGAGAACCTTGGAAATGATTCCCGGCCTAAAAACTTGGCTTAAGGAACATCCAAAAATGGTTGTTTTAGGAGAGATTTATGGGTCGGGAGTACAAGATCTCCATTATGGACTCAAGAATAAAGATATTCATTTTGCCGCTTTTGACATCTGGGATAAACAATTTCTTTCTTATGAAAATGCTAGAGCAATCTCGAGCAGTCTCCCTTGGGTTCCTGTTTTATTTCAAGGTCCCTACGAAGAAAATGCGATCAAAAAGCTAGCTGATGGAGCTAGTACCATCACAAGAGCCGACCACATACGCGAAGGTGTTGTAGTCCGCACTAAAGAAGAACTTACCAACCCAATCCTCGGGCGTATTGTTTTAAAAGTCATTTCAAACGCTTATCTTGAAAGAGCTTAAAAAGATAAAACCCCTAAGGAAACCACATGTATCCCATATTAAATACTATTCACGGAGTCTCTAGAGCTGCTGCAACTTACGTAGATAGTTTGGAACAAAATAAGACCCCTTCGAGAATAACTTCATTAATTAAGGCACAAGAATACGAATTCGCAGTAAAAACATATGGAAACGAAAATACTCTTATTGAAAAAGACAAAAGCACAGCATCCAACATAGCTACTTATATAGGACGGGCAATCCTCCTGCGAACTTCTCCCCTAACAGATCAAAAAACCGATGCTTGCTTAGATAACTTAGAGAACATTCTCCCACGTGATATTGTCGAAAATAGTACTTGCAAAAAAACCGCTCAAAAAAAAAATCTTGGAATCGGAAATCGCTCGAATTCACATAAATTTAAATCCCGACACTAAAACCCTTTTAGAAAAAAACAAAATTCTATTTGATTTCGTAGATATGACAGTTACCCTTGGCTTACCCGATCAACCCACATACACTAGCCTGGGTAGCGCACGACTTTCTCGACTCCACCCTGAATCTAACCTGGCTTTGCAAGCTATTAACCTTTCGATTGACGAGGAAGCAAGTAAAGAAGCCTCGGTTAACATTAAACAAGCAAAAAATATTGGCTATCGCTGCATAGCTCTTACAACAGGAATCGCTTTTGGTATTCTTGTATCCTCGAAAGTAAGACAATACTAAAAACTATTGACAAAACAAGTTGCTTTGCTTTATGAAGAACATATCTATCATAAGGAGTTTTAACCTATGCCTCCCAAAAAAATATATCTAGTAAGACATGGAGAAACCGAGTGGGCTCTATCGGGCCGCCATACGGGACGCACCGATATACCTTTAACGGAAAACGGCAAGAAAAAAGCTGCTTTATTGGGAGCTGCCCTACATTCTATTCCTCTAACTTTAATTTTGGTAAGTCCTCTTATCCGGGCAAAAGAAACTTTTGAGATCGCCCACCTTCCGCTTGAAGGAACTTTATGTGATGATCTTAAGGAGTGGGACTACGGCGATTACGAAGGATTAACCTCTAAAGAAATTCATCAAAAAAATCCGAATTGGAATGTATTTAAAGATGGAGCTCCAGGAGGAGAATCTATAGCCGATATGACAAAAAGAGCAGATCGCGTGCTGGAAAGAGCCCTTCAAGCATCGGGAGATGTAGCCCTTTTTTCTAGCGCTCATATTTTACGTTGTATCGCTGCAAGATGGCTTAAAATGCCTCTTGATTTTGGAAAACATCTCGTACTGAATACAGGCTCTATTTCTATCTTAGGGCATGAACACGCAAACCCCGCCCTTTTACTTTGGAATAACATA
This sequence comes from Chlamydiota bacterium, assembly GCA_040389325.1. Taxonomy (GTDB): domain Bacteria; phylum Chlamydiota; class Chlamydiia; order Chlamydiales; family Rhabdochlamydiaceae; genus CAIJXB01. The sequence continues at coordinate 1,825 of JAZKAC010000040.1, forward strand.
GTAGCATAAGTTATGTCAATTTCTTGGTTTTTTCTTCTACTCGCAGGTTTTTTTGAGATTTGTTTTATGATCGCATTAAAATACAGCCAGGGATTTACAAAAATAATCCCTAGTACCATCACGATTATTTTTATCGTATTTAGTTTTTTTTCGGTCTCTCAAGCAATGAAGGAGATCCCTATAGGAACAGCCTATGGGGTCTGGGCAGGCATTGGCGCCGTCGGAACCGTAGTCTGCGGGATCATTTTCTTCGGAGACTCTTACCACATTGTAAGACTGCTCTCCATCACCTTCATTATCATTGGAATTATCGGGTTGAAATTGGTAGGGTCGGATTAGCTTTAAGCGCCGCTTGACTTTTCAATTCGATTCATAAGCCCCAAATCTTTTTGAATAGTCCCGTCACAGACGATAACGACCTCTCCAATTTCTAAACGATCCGCAAGACGTAAATTAGAGTAAAAAGAATTACAAGATAAAGGAAGGGATAGAACACCTACCATAGAACATATAGGTTCATTACAAAGAAGCATCCTCTCTATGCTAGATTGCTTTATAAGGTGTTTTGCAGCGTCCTCTACCGTGAAAAATAAAGTCACCTTTGCTTTAGGTGCATAATGTCGATATTTCATACCAGGAGAAGGGACCTTTTCCCCGGGCTTAGCTTGATAAAGAAAAACGGGTTCTTTTAAAAAATCTTCTAGATGCTCTTTAAAAATAGCCCCAGGTCTTACGATCTCCACTTTTTCTTTTAATAAACGAATGACGGTAGACTCTATCCCTATAGAAGAAGAGTGCCCTACAACAACCCCAGGAATAACTCCTTCAAAATCTTCTAATACATGCTTAAAATCGGTTGCACTCGGCTTCCCCGACAGGTTAGCAGAGGGAGCTACGATAGGCTGCCCTACAAGCTCAATAAGTTTAAGAGCTATAGGATGGTTTGGCATCCGAACCGCAATGGTCTGCAATCCTGCCGAAGCAATGGAAGGAACTTCCGAAGACTTAGGAAGGATAATTGTTAGAGGCCCTGGGAAAAACTTTTCCGCGAGCCGATAAAATAAAGGAGAGATATCTTGAGCAATACGTTCTACGAAACTAAGTTCACTAATGTGAGCAATTAAAGGATTATCACTAGGTCTCCCTTTAATAGTAAATATTTTTCTTATAGCTTCTTCGTTGAAAATGCAAGCGCCCAGGCCATATACCGTTTCGGTTGGGAAGGCGATCACCTCTCCCGACAATAAATATTCCGCGGCAAGGATAAGGTCTTTTTCGTAAAATAGCTCTGTTTCATATAATTTCATAGAACTAAGAATACCTCATTTAAGAGAATTTGGCTAAAAAAAAGATAATTCTTGAGCGGTTTTGAGCGTTTCTATATAGTCGAAACGAAAATATTACTGGAGATTTTTCATGAAAAGCACAAAAGAGCGCGTTAGTTACTGCATTGGACTTGAGACGGGTAAAAATTTAAAGCATCAATTTGCAGATATTGATATGGAACTACTAAATCAAGGATTTCAAGACGGTCTTACCGAAACCAATCCAAAGCTATCTTCTAATGAAATTGCAGCTATTTTAAATTCTTTAAAATCACAGATTGAGGAGCAGCAAAAGCAATATATCGGACAAATGGCCGATAAGAACAAAAAAGAAGGAGAAGGCTTTTTACATCTCAACAAGCAAAAAGGCGATGTCGTTTGCCTCCCAAGTGGCTTACAGTATAAAATAATAGTAGAGGGAGAAGGCCCAAATCCGACTCTTTTTGATAACGTTAGCATCCATTATACAGGCAGTTTCATAGACGGAAAAGTTTTTGACAGCTCTCATCAAAGAGGTGAGCCTACCCTATTTCCTGTTAATAGAGTAATCCAAGGCTGGTCGGAAGCTTTGCAACTCATGCAAGAGGGAGCTAAATGGCAGTTATTTATCCCTCATTACTTAGCTTATGGCGAACATGGCTTTGGAAGAGAGATCGGACCTAATACAACTCTTATATTTGAAGTAGAGTGCCTTTCTATCAATCCTAGCTAATCACTATAAATGCGCTTCTCCTTAAAAGAAGCGCATTTATCCTAAAGCCCAGAAAAAAGGGCAGGTTATCTCGTGGAAAAAATGTTAATTGCAGCTGTGTGCCTGTCATCTGTTGAATTTCGTGTAAGTTACTTTCTTCCTACGGCAAAGATCCTTAGGGATGTTTACGGTATGGAGGGATTAACTCAAGCAAAGCCAAGGTCTGCGTCTGCCTAGGTTCGGGCGACGGTTTTTGTTCCTCGAGTCATGAGACAGGCCCAAAGGGATCTAGAACTCGAAAATGGAGAAACTATTCCCATCGATGGCAACATGGGTAGATGGGGAAGACCCGAATGGGTAGCTCTAGATTCTTTTTTTAGAAAATCTTTTCCCGATGTTCGGATCATCTTGGAGAGCACTCTAAGGAAATACTAAAGCTGGCCCGCCTAAAGGCGGGGGTTTTGACCATTAAGATG
>JAZKAC010000041.1:0-3321 GCA_040389325.1 Chlamydiota bacterium
TATTAGGCTTCTTTTGATATCTACTATATTAAAAAATCAAACTTCCAATTCTAAACCAAATAATTATACCTCTCCGATCTCAAATCAAGATGCCATCGTAACTAGGGTAAGAAGTAAATCTCTTGAACAAGCTAACACCGTCCCCTCTATACCTAAACTTCAAAGATCCTACTCCCTTTCCGATCTAAACAATCTCTCCGTTGCATCAAAAAAATACATGTATGTACTCATTACATCCCCAAAATCAAATACCGATAAATCTTGCGTTGAAGAAATTTCTCAGAAAGAATTTAATGAAAATTATAAATCAGATACCAGTCTTTGGGGCTTTAGCCATTGTACCATAAGTCAGGGTAATTTTCTCCTATGCTTCCTAACTCCTAATGAGGCAATAAAAATCCGACAGAAAAATACTAGCCGTAGTTACTATCATAAGGGCTTTGAGATCGAAAAAATCGCAGCAGAAAAAACATCCTCTTTTAATCATAAAACAGGTCTTTTCGAAAAAAAAATTCAATCTTTAGATAAAAGAAGTTTCTACCTCTATAATTATCAAACCGATTTAAGTATAGCTAAAGTAAATAACTTATCTCATACGGAAGAAGCCTTATTAGAAGACTGTGAACGACTCGAATTTTCTTCTAAAGAAGAACTCTTTCGCTTCTGCGCTTATACCTTTCATCAACTAAATGCGCTACACGAAGCCGACATCTATCACATGGATATTAAACCAGATAACATCTGCAAAACAAAAAATAACTCCTTTAAAATTATAGATTTAAACGGTTCTCTCAATTTTTCTGATGAAAAAGTCTTTGATAGACTTAAGACGGGAGACTATAGCACATCTTCTACGATGATCCCCCTTTCGTTTATACAAATGTTGACGGCAGAAAAAAATCAGGAAAAAGCTCGAATCATATCTAGGTCTTGCGATCTTTTTGCAACGGGCTCTACAATATATCAAGTCGCTTACGCTTTCTCTCAAGGGCTTTCCATTGAAGAAAGTGCAAAAAGAGTAAAAAGAGACATCTATCCATATCAACTCTCCCAAAACAATAACCTCTGCCTTTATCCTTCCGCTCTCAGGGACGATCATGAATTAGAAGAAATACTACAAGTATTCAATACTCGACAAAAAGAGCTTATCAAGAAAACGATGTCTTTTGATCCTAACCAAACACCTACTTTAAAAGATTTAAAAGAAGCTTTTCCCATTTTGCGCTAGAAGCTTTATGCAAGACCTTCGAAGAAACATCAAAAAAATTATCTCCCCAACAGAATCTTATAAACAATTACATGGATTTCAAAAAATCTAGCTCTTAGAATATCACCTTTCAAACTATTTTATTAGGCTTCTTTTGATATCTTCTATATTAATAACTCAGACTTCCAATTCTAAACCAAATAACTATACCTCTCCTGTTTCAAATCAAGATGTCATAGTAACTAGAGTAAGGAGCAAGTCTTTTGAACAAACTAGCGTTACACCTAAACTTAAAAGATCCTACTCCCTTTCCGATCTTGACACCCTCTCCGCAGCATCAAAAAATTGCACACATGTACTCATTACATCTCCAAAATCAAATACCGATAAATTCTGCGTTAAAAAAATTCTTTATAACGAGTTTAAAGAAGAGTATGCATCGAATGCCAGTCTTTGGGGCTTTAGCCCTTGCACCTGGAGCGAAGGCAACTTCTACTATTGCCTAATCACGCCTACAGAAGCAATAAAAATCCGAAAAGAAGAGACTCTCCTTAGCGACTATCACAGAGGCTTGGAGATCGAAAAAACAGCAGCAGTAAAAACATCCGCCTCTAACCTGGCAATAGGTCTTTCCGTAAAAAAAATTAGACCTTTAGAACAAAGGAGTTTCTATCTCTATAATCACAAATCCAAATCAAAAATTACAAAAATAAACAGCTCAGCTCATAGTGAAGAAGCTTTACTGGAGGACTGTACAAAACTTAAATTTTCTTCTAAAGAAGAACTCCTTAGTTTCTGTGCTTATACTTTTTATCAAGTAGATGCATTGCATAAAGCTGGTATCTATCATATGGATATTAAACCAAATAACATTTGCAAAAACAAAAATAATTCCTTTACGATTATAGATTTGAATGATTCTCTTAACTTTTCTGACGGAAAAGTCTTTAACAGGATTAAGAATAGAGACTACACTACATCCACTAAGATGATCCCCGATTCGTTTATACAAAAGTTAGGAGCTTCAAGAAATTCGAAACAAGCTCAAAAAATATCTAGATCTTGTGATCTTTTTGCAACAGGGTCTACAATATATCAAATTGCTTATGCCTTTTCACAAAGATCTTCCGTTGAAGAAAGTAAAAAATCATCAGAAAAAACTCTCTACCCATATCATCTTTCCCAACATCATCCTTCCACTCTGAAGGACGATCTTGAATTAGAAAAAACACTAAAAATATTCGATACTCGACAAAAAGAGCTTATCAAGAAAACAATGTCTTTCGATCCTACCCGAACACCTACATCAAAAGCTTTAAAAGAGGCTTTTCCCATTCCTCACATTAGAAAAATCTATAGCCCTCAAAAAAAAACGCTATGCGAACGGTTGACAAGCCTATTTTGGAAAAAATCAGAATAGGACTAAACCCGCCTTATCTGCTTCTACAATAGTCTTTACGCGAAGAAAAAGCGAAAATGCCCTACACTCTTTTCACAACAAAATATTTACATAGATTTAAAAAAATCTAACTCATAGAATATCACATTTCAAACTATTTCATTAGGTTTCTTTTGATATCTACTATATTAAAGACTCAAACTTCCAGTCCTAAATCAAATAACTATACCTCTCCGACCTCAAATCAAGATGCCATTGTAACTAGGGTAAGAAGTAAATCTTTTGAACAAGCCAACATTGCCCCCTCTACACTTAAACCTCAAAGATCCCACTCCCTCTCCGATCTTGAGGCTCTCTCCGCAGCATCAAAAAAATGCACACATCTACTCATTACATCTCCAACATCAAATACCGATGAATCTTGCGTTGAAAAAATTTCTCATGCTGAATTTAAGAAAAATTACAAACCAGATACCAAGCCTTGGGGCTTTAGCCATTGCACCCTGCGCTCAGGAAGCTTCTACCATTGCTTCATCACGCCTACGAAAGCAATAAAAATCCGAAAAGAAAAGACTCGACCTAGTGACTATCATAGGGGCTTGGAGATCAAAAAAATAGCAGCAGAAAAAACATCCTCTTCTAACCTGGCAATAAGTCTTTCCCCCAAAAAAATCCATTCTTTAGATCAAAGGAGTTTCTATCTCTACAATTATCG
>JAZKAC010000042.1:0-990 GCA_040389325.1 Chlamydiota bacterium
TGGCGGCGATCTCGAAAAATAAATTCTGGTATGAAGTCAAATGAAAAGCACTATAGTTTGCACAAAAAAACCGCCGAACATATGAAAAAAAGTGTGAAACCTATCGAAAAGATCTAAAGGCCATAGAAAGTATCGCCCCTCTTTACCCTCCTTCAGAAAAAATCTTATATGATGATTTAGTCCAAGCCATTCATCGATTCCACAGCTGGACACCTTAACTAAAAAACATTGAAATTGAATCCTGTTATGAGCTAAAGGTGATTGTGCAGCAGCTGCCGCACAATTGTATTTTCATGTAGTAGTAAAACAACATCTTAAAACGAGCAACTTCTCGAGATTCTTCTAATTGAACTATCCGGAATTTCCGGATAGTTGGATCACTGCTTGCAGAATTTAGACAAATATCACTTGTCTTTTTTGCGCCGTGATTTTTTAGGTTCCTTCTCCCCACTTAACTCCGCTTCAATTTCCTTCACTGTTGGCAAGCTGGATTTTAGTTCTTCAGGTATGGCTTTACTGAGCATCGTCTCATATTCTACCACACCCATCGGTCTTTCAATCCCCCTGAAGGCATATTCAGCAATGACCCTATTCCTATCTTTGCAAAGTAAAATCCCTATTGTAAGGTATGTTAAGAAAAGGTTCCAACGGGTCTGCTTGTAATTGTCCAACAGCTGTTGGATAATTTGAATACGTAAGATAGAAAGTCCTCATTATAAATATGTTAGCACTTAAAAAATCTTTCAATACCAGAAACTCATTTTGAAAGGTCTTTAGCCACCTCAACTGTTCACTATTTTTAACTGTTCAACAAATAATGAACAGCATAATATAATGAACAGACGGAGGGTACGATGAAAAGTCGATTTTTAGCAAATTCAAATGAGGCTTCGGTAGAGGGTAATATTTACGCTGATAAATCAGCCCTCATACTAGATTGGCTCCTAAAGACAGGTATAAACAAAGAAAAAGGGTTCTCTTTAAGAGAAG
>JAZKAC010000042.1:1000-43914 GCA_040389325.1 Chlamydiota bacterium
GGCAGAAGTAAGTGTAGGTCTTGTCCACCGAGTTTTTGGAGTATTGGTATCAAATGGAATTCTTCGAATCGAAGGAATGAGAACGGCTAAAAGATTTTTCTTAAAAAAACCCGGTCTCCTTTTAAAAAATTGGCTAGCACACTATAACATCGCAAAAAAATGCAAGATACGAACTTATCGTTCAGGATTTCAAGGAAAAGCAGAACTCCTTGAAGCCTTAAAAAAATCAAATTTAAGTCAAAAAGTAACATTTGCTCTTCATTCAGCAGCCGAAGCTCATGGGTGCAAAAACACCAATTTAAATACCCTTGAATTATACTTACTAGATCCTTCTGCCAGACCGGAAATCGAGGATGTCCTTCAATTAGAACCTCAAGAAAGGGGGTATGAGGTTTTACTCATTGAACCTTACTACAAAAGTTTGCTTAATCTCGATATGACTTCTGATAAAAACATGAAGGTCAGCCCTGCTCTTTTAACTTTTCTTGACCTCTACCACTTTCCCTTGAGAGGGCAAGAGCAAGCGGAATTTATGGCAGAACGGATCCCTGAACTAAAACGCATCTACAAGAAAGATTAATCTCCATGAAACTTGAACAAGAAAACAAGGTGATCTCTGAATTTCTAGACTCGATCGGCCCATGGCGCAATTATGTTGTCATCGGAGGCGGTTATGCTCTCTTCATTTACAAACTATACCTAGCAGATCCAAAGTTAGAAAACGCTCCCGTAGGGACTAGGGACATAGACTCCCTTATTCCTCGAAAGGTTCCTGAGATCTCTAAAAAAAACATCGCAAAACATCTTCAAGAGGCCGGGTTTATTCACATTTTTAAGGATGTGGATATTCCTGCTACAGAAGCTTACGTGAAAGAGATCGATGGACTAGAAGTAGAAATTGAGTTTCTGACAGATTCTGCTGCTCGAACCGACAAGCATAAAAACGTCCTCGTTGCTGGAGTGGTCGCCCAACCTCTGAGCTATTTGACATTAAGCTTGCAGATGACAATAGAATTTCAAACCTATTCAAAGAAAACAGGAAAGGTTGTTTCTCCTGGAGCATGGATATTCCATAAAGGCCTTACTTTTACAAGAAGAAAGGGTCTTTCAAAAACACTTAAAGATCTCTATGGCATCTGGTATGTAGCCACACAACTTGGAGATTTTTCAGAGCAAGCAACTGCTGAATTTCATGATCTAGCAAAGCAGCACCTTAAATGGTTTGAAACTCTTCAAAAAAACCTACACCATTGGATAGAAAATGCATCCCCTTCCGACTGGTCCCAATTAGAGACACAAGATCCATCTGGAAGACTAAAAAAGCTCAGTTTTGAACGAACCATCAAAAAATTAATAGATTCTGACAAAATTACAACAGGATAAGCGGTGCTACTCCTCCTGCAATTTTCCCACTAAATCCAGACAAAAAAAAGACCCCAAGGAAACCCCTGAGGTCAGATCGGAAGAGGTAGGATTCGAACCCACGGTCCCTCGCAGGACTTCTGTTTTCAAGACAGACGCAATCGGCCACTCTGCCACTCTTCCAGTTTTCTAGAAAGAGTAAATTATACGCAAATCGAAAATAAAAGCAATCAAAACTGTTCAAGAAAACGAAGATCGTTTTCCGTGAACATACGAATGTCTTTGACATCGTATAAAAGCATGGCAAGACGCTCTATTCCCATACCCCATGCGTACCCTGAATACTCCTCAGGATCGATCCCTCCGTTCTTAAGAACCTCTGGATGCACCATTCCAGCTCCTGCAACTTCTAACCACCCCGTATGCTTACATAAACGACACCCTGATCCAGAGCAAGCGGTGCAATGGATATCCACCTCAACACCAGGCTCCACAAAAGGAAAATAACTGGGGCGAAATCTTGTTCTTACGGGCTTTTTAAACAATTTACTAAAGAACTCTTCTAGTGTAGTAAATAGATCAGCAAAAGAAACTCCCTTGTTAATATAGAGTCCTTCCACCTGATGAAAAAAGACGTGAGATCTAGCGCTGATAGTTTCATTGCGATACACAGTGCCAGGAGCAATAATACGAATAGGAGGCTTTTGCTTTTCCATAACCCTAAGCTGCGTGTTAGAGGTGTGGGATCGCAAAAGAAAATCTTTTGTTAGATATAAAGTATCTTGCATATCGCGAGCGGGATGATCGGGAGGAAAGTTCAAACCTTCATAATTATAGTAATCCGAGTCGATATCGGGACCGTACTGCACAGAAAATCCCATCGAAGATAAAATAGCAATAACTTCATCTCGCAATAGATAAATGGGATGCTTTTTCCCTTGGAATCTTCTTCTGCCAGGAAGAGTGACATCCAGCTTTTCTTGTTCTATTCTCGCTTTTAACTCAGCTTGCGTAAAACCTTCTAAAGCTTGAGTGCAAAGTAAAGATATTTCTTCTTTTAACGTGTTAATCTCTTTCCCCATCAAAGGACGCTCTTCCACGCTACAATTTCTTAAAAGAGCCATCAGCTCTTGTAAGGGACCTTTCTTACCAAGATATTTTATCGTAAGTTGCTCTACATCCTTAGCAGAATCTACTTGAACCAGTTCCGCTTGAAACAGAGTCTTAATTTCTCGAATTTTGTCTCGCATTTTGACACCCCAATAAAAAAACCTATGTCTAACAAGAATTTAGACATAGGTTAAAGATATACGAATACCGACTTATTATGCCAACGCTTGTTTAGCAGCTCCTGCAACAAAAGCGAAAGCTTGAGGATCACGAATCGCCATATCGGAAAGTACCTTACGGTTTAATAAGCATCCTGCTCTCTTAAGTCCGTTGATAAACTTGCTATAAGACAATCCATTAATTTTTGCTGCCACTCCAACACGAATCGTCCAAAGACGGCGAAAATCTCTTTTCTTAAGTTTTCTGTGATCGTAGTTAAATGCCATAGCAGACATGACTGCACAGGTTGTAAGACGGAGGTGATTCTTACGATCCCCTACAAAGCCTTTCGCCCGTTTCATCAATCTTTTTTTTCTGCGATGGGCAGCCACTGCATTTGTGACTCTTACCATTGTATTTCTCCACTATTTAATTGTTTTTAAGCAACACCCATAAGGCGAGCATACGTCTTCGATTGCGCTTTGTTAACTACTGACTGTTTTTTTAACTGTCTTTTACGCTTAGACGATTTTTTCGACAAAATATGTCTTTTTCCAGGGTGACCTTGCATGAGCTTCCCTGTTCCTGTGACCTTAAATCGCGCTTTCACAGATTTTTTCGTTTTTACTTTTGTCACGATATTCTCTCCAATTTACTCAATTGCTCTTTATTTCTACGATGTAGGTCCAACTTTCTTTTTCGCTCCGGGAGCTAATACGGTTGAAAGGGTTTTCCCCATCAACCTAGCCTCAGCCTCGGGAGTAGCTATATCAGCCAAAGCCTCACAAATTCCTCGTACAGCCTTATGTCCGATTTCAGGGTGAGCAAGCTCTCTACCTCTGAACGAACAAGTCACGCGAACCTTATTGCCTTTTGCAATAAACTCTCTTGCGTGTTTAATCTTTATCTGAATATCATGCTCATCCGTCACAGGTTTAATTTTAATTTCTTTTACCTTAACTTGATGCTGTGATTTCTTTCCTTCTTTATCTTTTTTTGTAACTTGATAACGATATTTACCATAGTCAATGATCTTGCATACGGGAGGTTCTGCATTTGGAGCGATCTCAACCAGATCTAATCCAGCCAACTCTGCCTTTGCCATAGCTTCTTGTACAGTTAATACACCTAACTGACTTCCATCTTTATCAATAACTCGCACTTTAAGCGCACGAATTTCTCTATTAATTCTACAGTTCAGAGAGCTACTCCTATTTAAATTACTGTTTCAACATCTCTATCAACTCTTCAAGCGATAAGGATTTAGGCTCAACGCCTACGCCCCGTAAAGTCACTTTCTTATTTTCCGCTTCTTTATCACCTACGGCTATAACAAAAGGAATTTCTTCCGAAAAAGCTTGGCGAAGCCTAGCTTTTAATTCCCCATTTCCTTTTTCTACGCCTACTCGGATTCCCCGGTTTCTCAGCTCTAAAGCTACTTCTTCTGCATATTCCAAGTGACTTTCTTGCACAGGGATTATACTCACCTGGCTAGGAGCCAACCAAACAGGAATTTTTCCGCCTTTATTCTCTATCAAGAGGGCAACCATTCGCTCCAACGAAAGGAACAAGGAAGCCGACAAACAAAAACATCCCCCTTGAGCAATAAGCTTCTGAGGAGCGTATAAGCAAGAGACTGGCCAAAGCATTCCCATCCTGTCCCGCACCCGCCATTCAATCCTAAAAACCTCGTTTCCGTCGGTTTCTTGAGAAAACTCTACCCCTAAATGACTCAAAGCTTCAACTAAAACTGCACTCTCTCCAAGCTTAGGCTTTCCAATAAGTGCAATTTGAGCTACAAAATCTAGGATTTTAAAGATTTTAGTCATGAAATGCAAGTAAGAAATCACTTCTCCCAAAAGAAGCTCTTTCTTGCAAAATAAATGAGAAATGTTTATTTGAAAAACAGAAGAATCTAAAAGACCAGAAGAAAAAATTTTATCTTCTGATTCACAAATAGTTACACACTCACTGATCGCAAATCTTCGCTCCGAAGGCTCCTCTTTCTCAAAAATCTCTTTATGCTGAATGAAGATTTTTTTTCGAGAGAAAGACTCCATCACGGGTGTTGTTGACACTGGCAAAAAACCATATTCTTCAAAAAGACCGTGTAATTTCAGATTTAAAAGAGACCTTATCTTCTGTCCCTTGGGAAACCACACCCACTTCCCCTCTTTTACTTCTTCAAATAGTTTTTTTTCTAATCCGAGATTGACATGAGAAACCCCGATTTGATCCGAGGAGGTTTTTAAAAATTCCTTTCTCTCTTGCTTGTCAAAAAAAGCAACGCCGTGAACACGTATTCTTTTTTGAAAGCCTTCCAAAACTTCGCTCTTATAGATCTTTATCGCACCAATTTCTCCAAGGTGCTTCATTTTACTGGAGTCTTCGATAAAAAACATTTTACCGGCTATATCTACTAAAGAGACCGTAGAACCCGTCCCTGCTTCAGCCAACTTAGCCAGCCAAGGCTCTTTACGAAAAAGAAAATATTCTTTTGCGCTAAAAGGGGTCATCTCTCGAAAAAGTAGTTCCTTTTTCTCCCAAATGGACTGATCCATCCTTTCTTCAATTTTTTGTAAAATAGGAGGGGTAAAAGGAAAATCGGAGAAAAAATCGCAATAAAAACCTAAAGAAGTAGCTCCACTTTCTCCCAAAGTCACCTGAGGGAAAAGCTCTTTTACGGCAAGCGCTAATAAAGCTGCTGCCGCTCTTCTTAAATCCGAGATAAAGATATGTTTATTTGTCATAAGAAAGGATGGGATATGGCTGACTCGAACAGCCGACCTCCACGATGTCAACGTGGCGCTCTAACCAACTGAGCTAATACCCCTTAAAGGGTTAAAATATGGCTAAGATCATACTGAGATACACTATTTATCACAAGAACTAAATTTACGGTATAAATCTTATTGTTAAAATGCATTCCGACTGGTAGCATTTCTCTTAAAAATAAGGATGAAGAACATGCAAAAGACCTTTCCCCTTTTCAACACCCCTATCGATCTAGCCCATCACTTTTGGGAATCTCTTTTAGATGAGGGCGATGGAGTGATTGACGCCACCTGCGGTAACGGGAAAGACTCTTTAACACTATCTCGGTATCTGCAGGAAAAAAAAGACACATCTCTTCTTTGCTTCGACATTCAAGAAAAAGCTATAGAAACCACAAAAAATCTTATTTTGGAAGAAAATCCAAATTTCTTCCCTTTTGTACAATTTCAACTAGGATCCCACGAACATCTTTTTTTACCTAAAAGTCAAAAACTTAAGTTAGTCGTCTATAATCTAGGATATCTACCGGGTGGAGACAAATCCCTCACAACTCAGGTTTCTTCTACTTTATCCAGCGTGCAAAAAGCTCTTGAACTACTCACCTCAGGGGGCGTCATCAGTCTTACATGTTACCCAGGACATAAGGAAGGTGCCAAGGAAGAAAAGGAGCTAATCGAATTCTCTGCTTCTTTGGATCCTAAAAAATGGAGCTCTACCACCTTTAGCTGGAATAACAGAAACGCTTCCCCCTCCTTGATTTTTATCCAAAAGGCACTTTAGCTTTTAGCTGGCCTCTTATGCTTTTTATTTTCAACCTCTCACTCACATTGTGCAAATAAAAAAATTTAATATTTTTTTATAGAAAAAAATCACGAAAACAAGTAAGTAAAGACTATGGGACAAAAAATAATCACTTCTCTTTCTTTTAAAGTGCTATCCACAATTCAAGATGTGGAAATTCGGCTTAAAAAACCCGTTTCTAAGCATGTTTTTGGCAGATTATTTACTTTACTGGAAGATATACAAAAAGAGTGTCAAGACCCAGACTTACAAGATAAAATCATCTCTCTCTATGGAAAAATCATAGATCGATACGTAGATACCGAAATACAAAAAATTGCTGTATTAGCTGAAAAACCTAATCAAAATTTAGAAATTTTAAGAAAAAAAATTGCAGATGTTAAACTCTATGGAATATCTAAAGAAAATTTTTCCATCTTAAAAAAAGCAGAACAAAAAATTCAACAAAACAACGAAGCACTCTGTTTAACAGCCTCACAAAACTCCCCCGTCGAAATAGAATGGGTAGAAGAAGTTTTTACATTAGCAAGCATGATCTATCACAAAGAAAACGAGAAAATCAAATCAACTTATCAAAACCTTCCTAAAGAAGTGCATCAAAGCTTACTAAACCATCTGATCTTTTTAGAAACAACTCTTTTCCAAAATGACTTTCTAATGATGCAAGCTCTTTTTGCTACAGCCCATGAGCTAGCTGAAAGACCGTTGATAAAATATCCGACATCTCAAGAGATCCACCATTTTTTCAAAGAAGAAAAAATCATCAAAAAAGCAGATCACCCACAATATTGGGCTTACAAGATAAATTAATTATTTATGAAAATAGAAGAAAAGACTTCCCTATCTACATACGAACACCCTAAAGATAAATGAGGTTTCATGGAACCATGAAAATCAGACCCCCCACTAATCAATAAATGACTTTCTTTTGCAATTTTAAGCCAAAGCTTTTCATAACGATAAGAAAACTTCCCATAAAAACACTCCAGCCCACTAAAACCTAAAGCTAGTATTTCTTTCACAAACCCTGCATCCGAATATAAATGTGGGTGCGCTAGAAAAGTTTTTCCCCCGGCTTTTGCTACAATAGATAACGCTTCTTTAACAGGAAAAAGCTCTCCCCTAACAAAACAACAAGCTCCATCTCCGATGTACAGCTGAAAAGCTTCTTGTATCGATCTCACGTGCCCTTTTTTCATCATAAGAGCTGCTATATGCGGTCTTCCAACGGAAGAAGCGTCAGGACACCCTAAGACAAGCTCTTCTTCCGTTAGAAGAATTCGAAGTCTTTTTAACTTCTCTAGAATCTCTTGGTTTCTTTTCGTTCTTTTCTGTTGTTGTCTTTTGCAGTACTCAATAAGACCTTCATCTTGTATAGAAAAATCATAAGCTAGAATGTGAACGCTTTTTTTCTTATATTCACAAGAGAGCTCAACTCCCGTTCCTAATAATAAACCTTTTTTTTCTGCATAAGGGATGGCCGTCTTATAAGCATCTATCGTATCGTGATCCGTGATAGAAAGTCCTTGAAGTCCCTCTGCTACGGCAAGGTCTATAAGTTCTTCTGGCGACATAGAGCCGTCCGAACAAGAAGAGTGGCAATGTAAGTCTGCTCGAAAAGATTCCTTTAAAGGAGTTGGTAAGGGATGCATCGAATCTCCATCTCCAAATTAATTCCCGTAGAGTCTTTAACCAGTCGCTCAACTTCCCGAGCAAGATTTAACACATCTTGAGCGGAAGAACCTCCCTTATTCACGATAAAGTTTGCATGAATACGAGAAACTTCAGCCCCCCCTACGGAAAAACCCTTTAACCCGCTTTTTTCAATTAGGGCGCCCGCGGAAGTTCCTTCCGGATTTTTAAATACACACCCCGCCGAAGGATCTTGATAAGGCTGTGTGTTTTTTCTATATTCTATAATGGAAAACTGTTTGTCTCTTGCAGTTAGACTAGGGGTCAAAACAAATTTAGCCGATACAATCGCCCCTTTCATCCCTTGAAATGAAGAATATCTGTAGCTAAAAGTAAGATCTTTCTTGGCAAAAGAATGCAAGCTCCCCTCTTCATCTACAAAAAAAACTTCTTTTAGGTGCTCTGATGTCTCGGATCCATTAGCTCCTGCATTCATAAAAACGCACCCGCCGACAGTTGCAGGAATCCCCGAGGCAAACTCCAAACCAGATAAATGACTTTTAGCCGTTTTTAATCCCAACATGGAAAAGCTATACCCCGATCCAACATCCACCAGGTTTTCTTCAATATTTAAATATGAAATTTTATTTTGAATCACAAGACCATCAAAGCCTCTATCATCAAAAAGACAGTTAGATCCTTTTCCCAAAACGAAAAAAGGTATTTTTTCTAAAAAAGAGTAACGCAGTGCAGCTTGCATCTCTTCTACAGTAGAAACTACCGTAAAAAGACGAGCAGGCCCTCCTATTCCAAATGTGGAGACTTCTTTTAGAAGCTTATGAGGCTGAAATAGTGGTAAGGTCATGATCTTCCGTGCCGGGGCTTAAACGATCTTGTAGTATGGAATCCAACACGGCATTGATAAAAGATCCGCTTTCTGGTGTAGAAAATTTTCGAGTTAATCGAATAGCTTCGGCAATCGCCACCTTAGCGGGCACGATTTCTTGATAACAAATCTCGTAGACACCAAGACGTAAAATACTTTTTTCTACTCTACCGATTCTTTCTAAATTATAGGAGACAGAAAATCGACGAATGTGTTCGTCAATCTCTGGAATGCGAGAAACAACTTCTTGATGCTTTTCTTGAGCTTCTTTCATGGACTTCTTAGTAACGGCGAGTTGTTCCATCATAAAATCAATCATGTCATCTTCTTCTCCAAGAACAAAGTCATGACTATATAAAAGTTGAAAAACAATCTCTCTAAATTTTTGCGGTGAAAGCGCCATAAAATATCCTCAAGTAATGGAAAGAATCATACCATAAATGCTCCTTTCCTTGCAGCAGTAAATTTTTTTCTATTACTTTCCAACGGGAGCATGGATGTCATCATCCAGTTTGTCCTTCCTTACAGGAGGCATCGGCTGCCTTCTCCCGACGGGTGCATGAGTGCCGCCGTCTAGCCGATCATCCTTAACAAAGGGAGTCGGTTGCCTTCTTCCCACAGGGACGTGAATACCACCATCTAGTTGATTCCGCTTAAAAAAGGGCGTCGGTTGCCATCTCTCCTCAGGCACATAAATAAATCTATCAACTGGAGGGATCCCAGGTCTTAAAGGAATTTCTATATGTCGCCTTCGCGCTTCAAACACCCTTTCAGACTTTGAGTTTTGTAAGTCATCGATAACAAGAGCGCTATAGATCCCTGTACAGATCACAATTCCAGCTGCCGCGATAGAACCAAGTAACATAGCCCCTTCAAAATCTCCTATCGCTGCTGCAGAACAAGCTCCTGCCGCCGCAAGACAAGATCCCGAGGCAACAATGACAATAACGGCTACGGCAGTAATTTTCAGTAAAAGATCCGATTGCTGGTTATTTTGAACAAAAAAGAGACTTTCTGGATTCAAAGAAGAGCGTGAGTTAGCTTCAATAGACATTGTCAACTCCTGAAAATGATGAAAAACGGGAAGCATATCACTAGCTTCCCGACTCGTCAATTGCTTTTAAAAGCCGTCTCTAAATCGTATTTCAAACTTACCAGTGACAAGACTGTCAATTACGCAACGGACAACAAGAGCGATATAGACCTGGTCACAGATCATAATTCCAGCTGCCGCGATAGAACCAAGTAACATAGCCCCTTCAAAACCTCCTATCGCTGCTGCAGAACAAGCTCCTGCCGCCGCAAGGCAAGATCCCGAAGCAACAATAACAATAACGGCTATGGCAGTAATTTTTAGTAGATCCGATTGCTGGTTATTTTGAACAAAAAAGGGACTTTCTAGACTCAAAGAAGAGCGTGAGTTAGCTTCAATAGACATTGTCAACTCCTTGAAATGATGAAAAGCGGAAAGCATATCACTAGCTTCCCGACTCGTTAATTGCTTTTAAAAGCCGTCTCTAAAATGAATGACCTGAATACGGAAATAATTTCAGCTCGGGCAGTGTGTATGAATACTTATTTAACGGGATACTTGGGCTATTTATATAATAGGTCCTTGCGGGAAGCACTCTATTAACAACAACTTGAGAGGATGGTTCACTGAAAGTCAAAAGAATACCCATAAAAATTAAGATCTTAGCTAACTCTGCATCTCCCGAAGCTACAGCAAGCAACGCTCCTAAAGCGGTAATAACAACTAATGCCGCGGTTAAAACTTTCTCCGCGAGCACATCCTTTTTGGTAGTTTGAATAGAAACATTCTCTAACAACCTTACCTGACTTCTACCAACATAAACAATATCCATAACAACCATAAATTTAACTATAAAAGCAAAAACAGTAACATCACTAATTAAATATGTCAATTTATTAAAAAAACCAAAGATTTACAAAAACTCAAAAAGAGCCTTGCGCGAAAAAAAAAATTAAGAGATAATCATTTTTTCAAAAACACCGATCGGCTCTAAAATTAGAACCCTTGGGCGCGAGAAATTAAATAATTTTAATAATTAGGGGATAAAATGCACACTTCGTTTATATCAACAATTCGCTTAAGAAATAAATGGCAGGTCATAAAAAAAGACCTAACAAATCTAACAGCAACCCCCATCCCTCACGAAGACTATGATGATGAGCAAACGGCAAAAATCGCAGGCATCATCCTTGCTAAAATGCTTAAACTTTCTTTCGTCCAAGTAAACACGGAAGAAGCTCAAGAGAAAGAAAATAGTAAACTTGGACATTTCCCTTAACAAAACTTCTTGAAGTTTCTTTTTTTTCCTGATACGTTTACTAAAAAAAATAAGGATCCGCTGTGCTAGGTATTTTTCTTGATACGGAAACAAATGGACTCAACGCATTTAAGCATAAGGTAATTGAAATTGCCTTTAAAATCGTGAATCTGGAAACGGCGCAGGTAGTAGACAGCTACACCTCCATTGTATTTCAAACTTATCAAGAGTGGCAAAATAGCAATCTTGAAAGTCTGCAAATCAACGGGTTTAACTGGGAAGATGTCAGCTATGGAAAAAAACCAGAAACCATCTCGGAAGAAATCCAAGCTTGCTTTAGTAAAAACAGTATCAAAAGAGGAGAAGCTGTCTTCATCTGTCAAAACCCCTCCTTTGATAGAGCTTTTTTTTCCCAATTCGTAGATGCAGACCTACAAGAAAAAAAACTTTGGCCCTACCATTGGCTTGACTTAGCTTCCATGTACTTTGCAGCTTCTTTAATCAAAAAAAAAGAAAACCCTTCCATAGAATACCCTTGGAAAACAGGTCTTTCTAAAGACACCATCGCTAAAGTACATCACCTCCCGCCCGAGAACAAGCCCCATAAAGCTATGAACGGAGTTGACCACCTTATCCTTTGCTATAAAATGGTCATCGGATTTCCTCTTAGTAACTAGAAGGTCCGATCTTCACCTTCCCTTTAAATACCTTGTAAATATAACAACCGTATCCTAAAACCATAGGGACTCCTATTGCTACAATAATCAAAAGCACCTTCAATGTTAAAAGAGAAGAGGCCGAATTGATAATTGTTAAGCTGTTATTTTCGGGATCTATGGTAGATCGAATCAAAACAGGATAGGTTCCGACCCCAAATAAACCAAGTAGGGAAGCGATTCCTAAGCAAGAAAAGATAAAAGCGGTCCCGTCTCTTCCCTTGGCAAACAATTTAGGAATTAAAAAGAAAAAGGAAAATGCAGCTAAACCAAGAACTCCAACCCAAGGTTTTGCTCTCATTCTTTCCGTCATAAAAGGCATGTAGATTAAAGTAGCGCATGTGGTGACAAAATAAAAAAAGAAAAATAAGATCATGCATTTTTCCGACCAACGACGCAATCTGTCATGCAACTCTCCTTCCGTCTTCATCACAAGATAGATAGCCCCATGCATTAAAAACAAAGTAACGGCTAGCAATCCGACTAAAACAGGATAAGGCTTAAAAAACACGGATACCGTCCCCATAAAATCTCCATCCGCATTGATGGGGATTCCTTCTACAAGATTTCCTAAAGCAAAACCAGCTCCGAAAGCAATCCCTAGACTCGAGACGGCAAAGACATAATCCCAGGTACGCCTCCAATAGGGAGACTTTTGTTTACTTCTAAACTCAATAGCAACAGCGCGAAAAATCAATGCGGCCAAAAATAAAATAACCAAATCATAAAAACTTGAAAAAAATGTAGCATAGACTCCTGGGAACCCTGCAAACAAGGCTCCGACAAAAACAACTAACCAAACTTCATTTCCATCCCACACGGGACCGATGGCATTTAAGAAAAGTCTTCTTTCTTCATCTTTTTTCGTAAAGATATTTAACATTCCAACGCCTAGATCAAATCCGTCTAAGACAATATAGGCTATAGCGCAAAAGCCAACAACAAAGTACCAAAAATGCTCTAACATATATTCACTCAACATACAGCCTCCTTACTTTTTTGCCGGTTTAAAAGGGTCTCGATATTCCGTCTGTGTCGGATCGTTTTCTACATCTTCATCCGGTCCATGTTGGATTTTATGATTAAGTAAGTAGATAAAAAGAATGAAAAGCAAAGTATAAAGACAAGCAAACATCGTAATGGAAGAAACGACTTGTCCGGCTTTTAAAGAAGCCGACACTCCGTCTTGCGTACGAAGAAGCTTATAAACGACCCAGGGCTGCCTTCCCATCTCTGCAGTGAACCACCCAGCTTGATTCGCAATGGCCGGAAAAAGAACAGAAACGACAAGAGCTCTTAAAGTCCACTTAGCATTTTCCAATGTCTTTTTTCTCCAAAAATAAAAAGCCATCAAAATACACGCTACCATTGCACCCCACAACATGATCATCAAATGGTATGTTTGAAAAAGAACGGGCACATTGGGCCACTCATCCTTTGGAAACTCATTAAGCCCTCTAACGGGCGTTTCAAAGTTGTGATACACTAAAAAACTTAAAAAACCAGGAATCTTAATTCCAGTTACCTTCTGTGCTACAGGATCAACCCATCCTACAACACCTATAGGAGTATACGGAACCGTATCATAAATCCCTTCAATAGCAGCTAATTTTATAGGTTGATTAACGGAAACTCCTCTAGCCGTACTATCTGCCGATATAAGTTGCAACACAAGAACAACAGATCCCGCAATAAGACCTACTTTCATACAAGCTTTTGAAAATTCCACGTGCTTTTTCTTTAACATGTAATAAGCGCTCACACTCAATATAAAAAAAATACCAGATAGCCAGCATCCTAAAATCACATGAGTCAATCTATCCATAGCCGAAGGGTTAAAAACCATCTGCCAAAAGTCGGTTACGACAGCCTTAGCCTCTAACCCTTCTCCCACAATTTTATATCCCGCAGGTGTCTGCATCCAAGAATTTGCCACGACAATCCATACCGCACTAAAATGGGATCCTATCGCCACCAAAACGGTAGAGATATAATGCATTCTCGGGCTCACCTTCTCCCATCCGAATAACATAATCCCGATAAAGCCCGCTTCCAAGAAAAAAGCAAAAACCCCTTCGGCACCAAGGGCGCTACCGAATACATCCCCTACAAATCGAGAGTATCTAGCCCAATTGGTTCCAAACCCAAACATTTGAACAAGACCCGTAGCCACTCCTAAAGCGAATGTCAATCCAAATACTTTTATCCAAAATTTTGCAATCTGTTTGTACATAGGATTCTTGGTCCTCATATACATCCCTTCAAAAAAAACGAGCATCAAGCCAATTCCTATGCTGAGAGGAGGGTATATATAATGAAAAGAGCTTGTCAAAGCAAATTGTATTCTGGACAAAATAACGGCATCCATAAAAATCTCTCCTATAAATTTAAAGCTATCGTACGAATCTTTCTGTAATTAGTAAAGAAAGATTAAAAGAACTATTGTCAGCAACTCTACAAATTCATACACTGTTCATAGGACTTTTAACCTGGGGACACTGGATGCACGTCTTTGACTCTTTAATTCCTCTTATGGAAATTGTAGTGATTTCCATAATGATTAATTACCTTCTTTCTTTCTTTTGGAATACAAGGTCCATGGACCTTGTATTAGGGGTCTTGGCTTTTCTTGTAATTTTCGTGGTCTCCTCTTGGCTCAACTTCCCCATCTTACATAAAATCATGCTTTTGGTAGCTAATGTTGCAGCTATAGGCCTCATCATTATTTTTCAGCCCGAGTTGCGAGTAGCCCTCTCCAAATTCAACTTGAAAGGGAAACGATTTAAAGAATTTACGGAGTATGATAAATTCTTGGATCAATTAACAAACTCCATATATCGCCTTTCCGAAAAACGGATCGGAGCCCTCGTCGTATTAGAAAATAAAGACAACCTCGACGAGTTTTCTAATAAAGCTATAAGACTTAACGCCGACTTCTCTTCAGAACTACTTGAATCGATCTTTGCCGTTACAACTCCCTTACATGATGGAGCCGTTATTTTACGCGAGAAAAAAATCATTGCCGCTTCCGTTATCCTGCCACTTGCAGAAGATAGCTCTCAACTAGCACGCTCCATGGGAACTCGTCATAGAGCCGCTTTAGGAGTCAGTCAGATCTCGGACGCCCTGATCTTGGTTGTCTCCGAAGAAACAGGGAAGGTCTCCTTAACACGAGATGGCGTTATGACTCGAGGAGTAAAGGCTGACCGGTTTAAAGCTATCATTCAAAGTATCTTCACGCCTCCTTCTCAAAAAGAATTCAAATCTCACTTCAGCTTAAAAGAATGGATCCGCCAATGAAAACTCTGTGTAAAAAAATCTTCTTAATAAACTGGCAAAGAAAATCGATTGCCCTCCTCTTGGGAATGGTTATATGGCTTACGGTGAATCACTCTTTAACTTCTACAAAAGTCATTAATAATGTCCCTGTTAAAGTGATCAACCTTCCTGTTGGAAAAACCATAGAAGGCATGCAAAATAACGGAAGGTTGGGCCGAAAATTAAATCTCACCGTCATAGGCAACACTAACACCTTAAAGGACTTAAACGCAAATGACCTAGAAATTGTGATCGATGCTTTAGGACGATCCGATGAATGGATCGCCTCTATTTCTAAAAAAAACCTCGTCTCTTTAAATCCCGAAGTAGATGTAAATAAAGGTATCTCCAAGGTCTTTTATCCAAGCTTCATCTTACGCATGACTAAATTGGTAACGGAAAAAATCCCCGTTATCGTGACAAGACCTATAGGAGAAGCTCCACGAGGCTATGAATTTCTTGATGTCTGGCCCTACACCCTTTCTTTAACCGTAAGCGGCCCCGAAGACGTTATTAGACGCCTGCAAA
Source organism: Chlamydiota bacterium (assembly GCA_040389325.1). GTDB lineage: Bacteria > Chlamydiota > Chlamydiia > Chlamydiales > Rhabdochlamydiaceae > CAIJXB01. The sequence continues at coordinate 16,579 of JAZKAC010000042.1, forward strand.
CAAAAGAACAAAAGATCACATTTAATCTAAATGACATCTCAAAAGCTCAGTTGGATGCCTTATCCATAAGCCAATCCTCCGAAAAATCCGATGTCGTAAGTTTTTTTATCCCAGATCAATGGAAACAGATTTACATCCCGCTCTTATCGGATACTCCCCTGGAACTAGATGAAGTGACTGACCAAACCCTTCGCATTGACTTTCTTTGCCACCACCTAATCCCTCTTGAATCTCCTATTTTCATCTCCTTATTCTACCCCCCCGAATATGAATCCATTTATAATCCCGTTACCCTAAAAATCAAACCCAATACGCTCGTCCGAGAGCAACATGAAATTTTTACGATTAGACCTCTTCTTTACGCAAAAGGAAGCGATAGGCTTTTCACTCAAATCATTAAAAACAGAGTGCAAATCACCATTGTAGCGTCCCCCCTTTCCCAAAGAACTTTTCTTGAATGGGGATTGCAATTCATTAACCCCATACAGCTCGAAGATCAATATGTTTCTACTTTAATGTCTGATGCTTCCGATGAAAATATACGCATTATGAAGCCAAGCATTCGAGAAGAATACTTAAGAAACCGCTTTAGAAGTTATATGAATCGATTTCGTTTATTCACAGCCGACGATACGAAGTTTGAGCTCAACGCAAGGATTGAAGGGAATAATGTAGAAATTGAAGAAACAAAAAGCTCACAATCCGATCTTAGAAAATAGATTGTGAGCCTTTTAGACTATTAATCGAAATACGCTTTCGTTAAGTCACCTATCATCTCATTTGTTTTTGGAGAGCGCTCCGTAGGCGTTCCTAGAGTAAGAGCTGCATAACTTGCTTTTACAGTTTTTCTAACCGCTTCGGAGTCTTGTGTCGAAGAAGTTACCTTACCCATCTCAACAGCTAGTCTAAATGTAGATTCCGCGTTAGGAAATTCATTTTCTTGAGCAATGATTCTTTTCCCGTCCAGATAGACTATTTCAGGCTTCCCTGGAAGTGACTCTTTGCCAGGGGAATCGGAAAATTTCATTTTTGGAGCGCCGTCTACTTCCGACAATTTATAGCCAGTAGAAGCATCGCTTCGCCCTTTTTTTGTAAAGACCAGTAAACCACCAGCTCCATATATGACATGATTAATCGGATCATATCCCGCGTCTTTCATAGCTATATCGATTTCCTTCATCTCTTCAGGATTAGATAGATCTTCAACTACAACTTTATCCAACTTCGGATCCGTAAATCCAAGCTCTTGAAAACGTTGTAATATGTACTTTGTTAAGTCTTTAAGATTTCCACTATCCAATCTAAGCCAAATGACTTTTCCGGAAGCTCGATATTTCTGTTTTAATGCCAGAACTTTTTCAATACCTGACATTGAATTGACTAAATCAACAAGCAGAGTTGACTTATCGCTCCCTTGTATGATCGTTTCAAAAGAGGTCTCTTCATCCTCATAATGCTGAATGAGTCGATGCCCTACGGTTCCTACGTCTTTAATCTCTTTAAAACAAGCAGCTGCAGCGTCATTGCTTGATAAGGTAATCCCGCCTCCTTCATACATAGCTCTTGTTGCTTGTAGGTGCATTTCTTCGGTAGGAGTACTTCGTTTACCAACTTCAATGAAACGATTAGCTCCAACCAATTCGTTAATTTTATGAGCGGTAGTTGCTACTAAAGTTTGATAAAAAAGACGATGGAAATCCGCTTCAAAATGCGCCGCAAGCTCCCCCGGACCCTCTACTCTCAATACGGGATCTCCCGTCAGTATGGCAGTACCGTCTTGCACGGCATGAACATTTATAGGAAGACGTCCTTGGTGGTCATCAATCACACCTTGCCACATTTCTTTATTAAAAAAAGGTACGTTAGCAGTTTTATAGAATTCATCCGCAAAATCCAGCTCCGCTTGCGCAATCGGCATGCCGAATACTTTTTCTAATTGAGTTTGAAGGCCATTTACAATGAGATACCCATCAGCTGCTTTTCGCATTTGCAATACATATACTTCTTTTTTATTCCAATCGGTTCCCTTTATATGATTCATGAAACGATTATAGGTGTCCGTTTGAAGAATACGATTTTTAGATACAATATTCATTCTCAATTCTTCTGGCAATCTTTGAAATTCAGCATAAGAAATATTTGGAAATGCAAGATATCTTTCTTGCAGTTCGGATGCTCCCACCACCTGACCGTTTCCTGAAATTGGACTTATACTCATTTGTCGTCTCCATGTTAACTATTTAATTAAAATTGAATTATTGTGGCATACAATGATATAATTTAGCAAATTAATATTTAAATCTTACAAAAAGCAGATCTGGATGATTCATATTTAAGGGAAAGCGGATATTTCTAAAAAACCCTAATACAGGTGATCAAAAACCTTGTAAACTTAAAAAAATACGGGTAAACTTAATGGCGTTCACCAGGGGAGCCTTTGACCGAGGCTGAGATTTTAACCCTTAAACAACCTGATCTGGATAATGCTAGCGAAGGGAGTGTGGAAATAGAATTATTTTCCGGGGACATACATGGAAAAATGCATAATTTTTGCTTTTTCCTAAGTGCTATAACCTTGGAAAAAAATGACTCTGCCTGCATCTTATAGTCGCGCAGCAAGCCTGATCGGCAACCTTTTAGAACACTATGACAGCGCTCTTTTTGCTCTTTTAGCTCCTTTTATCGCCCCCCTTTTCTTTTATGAAAAAGACCCCATCACAGCTCTTATACTAACTTATGGGATGCTCCCTCTTGGGTTACTTACACGGCCCCTAGGATCTCTTTTTTTTGGGTGGATCGGAGATCGACTGGGTCGAAGACGTGCTCTTTTTTACTCTTTATCAGGAACAGCTATCGTTACAGTCGGAATGGGGGTGCTACCCGTCTATCAAACAATAGGGATATGGGCTCCTATTTTTCTAGCTTTAGCAAGAATGTTACAAAGTTTTTTTGTAGCGGGAGAATCCGTTGGGGGAGCTCTTTTTTTACTGGAACACACAAAAAAAACAAAAAGAAGCTTATTTAGCAGTTTTTATGACATATCTACTTTAGGAGGAATATTCATTGCTTCCATAGCCGTCAGCTCAATGAGCCTTACGGGGAACATAGAGCACAACTGGCGTATCTTATTCTTAGCTGGAGGCTTAACCGCCGTTTTAGGTCTTTTTTTTCGCTACACAACAAAAAAAGAGCCTGAATATGCTATAAATATAGAGGAAAAAATTTCTATTATCAGCATTCTAAAAAAACACAAAAAGGCACTTTTATCAATTACCCTCGCCTCTGGCTTTTCTTATGTGACCTATGCCATGGCTTTTACTTTTTTAAATGCATTCATACCCCTTATAACCTCTTTAACTCAAACGGAGGTCATCAGATTAAACACCAAGCTTCTTATGATCGATGTGCTACTCTTACCTTGCTTCGGCTACCTTGCTCATAAAATCGGAAAGGGGAAAATTATGTTAGCGGGAAGTCTTTGCTGCGCAATCGGAGCCATTCCTCTTTTCTCCCTTCTACCAAACTCATCTATTTACACGGTTACTGCAGTAAGACTTTGCATTATTACTTTTGGGGTAGCCTTTGCAGCTTCTTACTACGCCTGGGCGATGGAACTCGTTCCAAAAAAACATCGTTATTTGATTTTAGCCTTAGGCTCGGCTTTAGGTTCTCAATTGATTGGAGCCCCTTCTATCGCCTGCTGTCTTTGGCTTTATAAAATTACGGGACTGATACAAGCTCCCGGTTTATATTTAACGATCTCCGCATTAGGAGCTAGCTTGGTTTTGTACCGTTTGCAATCAAAAAGTATGTTCTTAGCCCCCCTCCCGTGATTGTCCCAGGTTCAAGCTTTCGCATCGCGATATCTAATCCGATCCCGCCTAAATCTTTTTTAATTGCTTGAAAAGCACCTTCAGGGTCTTCCCACGCTCCTTCGAGATTATTAAGATTTTTCCAAGCAACGTAGAGCGTTTTTTTTACCACCTGTAAAAATTCATCTTTTTCAGAAAGCACTCCAAGGAATTCGCCTACCTTGAAAACTACATTCGCAATCGTTGAATCTTTACTCGTTAAAGAATCTATCGAGTTCTTAATCTCGTCGCTAAGATTATTACCCACTACAAGGCAATCATGAGATAAGATAAATAAAGGTATCGAAACAAGCAGACGTCCACTCAAAATAGAAGTCATGAAATACTTTCCTAAAACAACACCTAAAAGACGTAACGCAACGGATGTGATCCTAAGTCCTAAAACAAATTTTGCATTATCTTCTGAACCACAGACAAAGTCATAACCCGTGATAGATAGCCGAGTGTCTCTCAGCCAGCTATCTATCAAATACACTCCTGTCACTCTGCCGTCTTGTCCTATGCTACCCACTTACTATAGCACCTGCTTAGGAAGTTGAAATACCACATTTTCTTCTACAAAAACTACATCTTCCACTTGCGTCACTCCAAGCTCTTGCAACTTGCTAATGCATCCTTGCACAACATATTCGGGTGTAGAAGCTCCTGCCGTCAACCCTATGACCTGCACACCCTCAAGCCAGCTAGCTTCTATCTCTTTTTCATCATTAATCAAGTAGGATCGAACATTCTGTAAGGCAGCAAGCTCCCTTAAACGATTCGAGTTAGAGCTGCTGGGATCTCCTATAACAAGAATAAGCTGAGTCTTATCGGTGATTTGACTTAGGGCTATCTGTCTATTTGTCGTAGCATAACATATAGAAGAGCTTGGCAAAGTCTCTATTTGAGGAAACTTTTTGATCAAAGCTTCCGTGACAGCTTTTACATCATGTAAACTAAGAGTTGTCTGCGTTGTATAAAAAAGTTTTTCCGAAGAGGAAAAATGCAGTTTTTCTACATCCTTCACATCCTCTACAATCGTTGTTACATCAGGAGCTTCCCCTGCCGTCCCAACAACTTCCACATGATTTTTATGACCGATTAAAATGACTTTATATCCCTTTGCCGCATATCTTTTAACAGCGGAGTGCACTTTCGTGACAAGCCCGCAGGTGGCATCGATTTCTATTAAGCCGAGTTGTTTTGCCTGCTCTCTTACGGCAGGAGAAACGCCATGAGCCGAATAGATAATTCTAGACCCCGAAGGCACTTCTTCCAGATCCTCTATAAAGACAGCCCCTTTTCTCTTCAGGTCTTCCACTACATGTCGATTATGTACAATTTCATGCTTAACATAGATAGGAGCGCCAAAGCGCTCCAGAGCTTTTTCTACGGTCTCAATAGCTCTTTCCACTCCCGCACAAAAACCTCTTGGCTTAGAAAGTAACAGTTTCACATCTTTCTCCTAAATAAAAAAACCAGTATAAGAAGGGGGGCATTTCCCTACCAGGGAAAATTAAAAGTGCGCCCTCGTCTTGTATTTGTAATTTTTTTGATTTTCCTGAGATTTAGTTGCCGAGAGCTTCTCTGCAAAGCGTCTTTCAAGGAACCGAGCGACCACGGGGGCAACATCTTCTGGCGAAACCCGTACCTCCGACACCGCTGACTCATACTCCGACACCGCTAAATCATGTAAGGACGCCCTATTAGATCCTCTTGAGGCATTTAAGCTCCGATTAGCAACCTTTTGCACTTCAAGATCTTTTTCATTAAATTCCCAATTCTTCGATAGAGGCATCTCCCACACCTGTCCCCCAGGCAGACGCATACACCACACCTTTGCACATTTCTCAGAATTCACAAAAGCTCCTAAATAAAAAATTAAAACTGGTCCAGTTTAAGCGAAAAATACAATTAAAAACAACAACTCGATATTAAAAAAATAATTGCAAATGCCAAAAAAAGAATATAAAACCTATTTATCTAAACAAGAGCAACTTACAACAAAATAAAATACAAAAAACTACAGGAAGTGTTAAATATTAATTACATTAAGTAAATTAATTGGTATAATATTGATATTAGTTAATTAAAAAAATATTAATACTATAATACGAGGTTAGCGCCATGATAATACAAAGACTGTCTAAACCAGGATTAGGGGTTATAAATAATGCTACAAAACCCTATTGCACAAAAGCAAAAAACCTTGTACTCGAACAATTAGAACAACTGTCTTCAAAAGCAAAATTAGCCGTTACCGCCGTAACTTGCCTTGGCATCGGCCACTTCTCTTCAAAAACAAGCATCCCTGGTAATTTAATGGAAATTGCTGAGCTTACAGCCAAATCATGGCTAAAAAACGAACTGGAAACTAAGACTCCCGAGCCTCCTGCCAAGGAACCACCACCTGCTTCCCCCTTAAAGCAACCAGATCCGACTTCGCAAACTCCTACCTCTTCTTTAATAACAAAATTATATAATTCACAGGCAGCCCAGACTCTAGCTTGTGGAACCGTAGGTATAGCTTTACTTTTTTCAGGAAGCTCACTAGCTGCCTTACCTTTAGGGTGTATAGTAGTTAAATTATCCGATAGATCGGGGATCTATGGCCATTTCCGGGATTATATATTCGCAAAGTTAGGATTACCTATAACGAAGCCCGGCAAAGAACCGGAAATAAAAAAATAAACACCAACCAAGGTTTATGAGGGCCTATTATGAATCTTTCTAGAGTATCCCCCCTGATAAGATCAGGGTTATCTCTTTTTCGATCTTTCTCGGGAAGCCCTATAGTAACGGTTGGGCTAAAAACCCTATTATTAGCTAGAAAAGCCCCTCTCACCTTACTTACCCTAGGTGGATTAGGTTTTGGCTACAGCAAATACCAAGGATTGAAAAAAGAAGTAACGGATAAGCTCGAACCCCTTTCTAAGGCTCTTGAATGGATGGGAGTAAAAAACCCTCAAAAAAAAGAAGAAGGCCCGGAAGAAAAAGTTATAAAGGCTTTTCGCTCTATCCTTGCAGCCGACCCTATTGATGATGCAGACCCTTTTACCACTCTTCTTCCCGCAATGAATGACTTACAAAAGTTGACGACACCCCACATCATTGACTGGATTGAAAAAAAACAAGAAGAGATCGCACTTCCTCAAAAGGAGACTACTTCACCCCCTACCGAAATCGATAACTCGAAAAAAAGTATTTTCGGCACTTTTTCTAAATTCCTTAAAGTTGGAGAGGCTAGGATAGCGCACGAACTGGAAATTGAGAAAGAACGACTTAAAAAAGAATCCGGCAAATAACCGAAATTATTAATTGACTATTTAATAGTAATAAATTAAAATTTATACTTACAGATAATAAAAAGGATATTATATGAACACTATTAGATCCGGTAAAAGAACTGATCCATTAGTTGAGGGCCTGGTATCAACTGCTTTACATCAATCGGGTATTACAACTAACGATGCTGAATCACAAGCTGCTGCGACAATGGGGACTGCCATAATTTGCGGAGCGCTTTACCTACCCGAACACGTCACTAAAAAGCTACCTAGCTGGGCCGTACCCGCTGGAGCTCTAGCCGGCGTTTTTATTGCTGCACAACCAAAAATTCATAACTTGTATAAGACCTTCACATCTTTTAAAGAAACCACTCCCGTAGAAAATCCTGCACCTATTCAAGCTCAAATTCCAAATGTCTCTATTCCACTCTTCCCCATAAAAGATGGGGTACCTGCAACGATTACACGCTCAAATGCTCCTCAAACTATTTCTTCCGACACTTCTTTCAATGCATTGGCTGAAATAGATGAAGCAGAAGAAGAGATCTTAAATACAAGAGGAGCTATAAGCAGTACGCTTCTTTTTAAAAACCTTACGGAAAATCCCTTAACAGGCGATCCTGAACGCACAACTCCAAACGCACCGGGTTCTTCTGCCGATACAAAAAAATTGGCACTTACGACCATTTACACCACTTTAAACGAAATATCAACTTACATTACAAACATGAAACCTATACTGGAAGGGAAAATAAAACTCACAAAAACAACCGACAAGTTAAAAGCTGAAATAGGAACAATAGTACAAAACATAGAAAATATCATCATTAATAAAGCAAATATGACGTATTTAGAGACTGAGGTAAATAGAAATATAGACTATTTACAAAACAGCCTTACATCTCTAGCAGGAGACTCTCAGATGATTACACCCGCCCTCCACTTCGACGCTTTGAACCTACCTACGACAAAAAGGATAATTGTAAACGATTCTTTAGGCAATAGAGTAGATGCTATAAATAACCTAACAAAATTAAAAGAGACCTATAAGACAGCTTTAGATAGTCTACAAAACTTATGCGCTCTTAAAGATGCTATGGACAAACTAAACCAAACTCCAACATGTGACAATTTAAAAGCTACCGTTCTAATCTTAGAAAAAATCGATAAAGACATGCAAGGAATTGCAACGCAGGATAATTCTCTTATCCCTCTACCTTGGTTGCAAAAGGTGACTGAAGGGTATACAAAAGTAGCAATTGACTACCTCACACAATCAACTAACACTACGACAAGAGAATTGAACAGCTTTTTAAACTTTTCTAGAAACACTAAACTCTCGGAAGATCGACTCGGATTTATTAAAGCCTTAAAAGACATGATCAATACCGACAAGCTGTTACCAGAAGATGTTAAAGCAAACTTCGGTAAATTAGAAGAGGCTGTAAAAACCTTAGAAAAAGCAATCTCGGTAAAACAATCCTGGCAAGGGAGCAAGAATACTTTCCTTACGGCAGTAGGAAGTCTTGGGGTTGCAGCCAGTATAACGGTAGTACGCCTATCCGTTGATGTCGGGTTGGCTTATTGGCAAAAGGCATGAAATTTATAAGGCCCTCTTATTTAAGAGGGCCTTATGTTATTTTAAGAAGAAGTCACATCGGCTACGCAACGAAATCCATACGTACCATTCATAGTTCCTGGGTTATTACGATGTCTATAAGAGCAACGCATATCATCTTTTAAACTCTTCCAACAGCCGCCACGAAGAACTCTATATACGCCTTGAGCTGGCCCCTTAGGGTTGTTAGGCTCTTGAATGGATGCTACATAGTAATTATAATCATACCAGTCACTACACCACTCATAAACGTTTCCTGCCACATCATATAATCCATATCCATTAGGAGGATAGCTCATAACGGCCGTGGTGTCGGAGCTAAAAAAGTTTGCTTGAGATCTTTCTATATCAGCTCCTGTCGGATACATGGAGTCTTCAACTCCGCCGTAAGCCGCAATCTCCCACTCAGCCTCCGTCGGAAGTCTTTTCCCAACCCATCTGGCATACGCCGTGGCTCCATACCAAGTCACCCCGACTACAGGATGTTTTCCATAGCCTGACTCCACGTGAAGCCTTCCTCCGTTTTTCTTAATACGAGATTCTCTTAATCTGATCACATCGTTATTATTACCGTCTTTTTCAGCTCCCAACGCCTCTAAAAACCTAGAAAACTGCTCGTTTGTTACGGGATGCACATCTATCGCAAAAGGAGAGAGCTCTATAGTATTACGAGGCGATTCGTCTCGAGCGCCGCGGTTGCTTCCCCTAAGGAAAGCCCCCCCTTGAATAATCGTCATCTTCATGGGAACGGACTCGATCTCTATCAACTCTTGTAACTGAGGTTGATAGCGAACAACGGCTTGCTCCGTTTGAAAGATTGCTCCTGGGTCCGCATCAAACTGCGGGCGATGAATTTCTCCTGGGTTAAGTTGTAACTTAAGCACGAGATCTTTAACAAGAACGGGAGAAGGTATAGATGAGTTAGATAAAATCTTCTCTATTTCGGCAACCAATAATTTAGGCCGGCAAGAAGGGTCAGGATGCAAACAAGAAGTAAAAAATTCATCCCATTTATACTTAAAGTCTCTACCCGTTTTTGAGGGAAGCGGAAAACATCCTTGAGGATACTCACCCATCAATTGATTATAAAGCATCACCCCAAAAGAATAGACATCGGAAGCAGCGCAGGACTTACCTATCTTATGCTCGGGAGAAAGAGCGTAGAAGCTCTCCCAGAAAGATGACAAGTTAGCATTCGGTCCCATTTTTTTAATGCAGCCTTCAAGTAAAGATAATAAGAAAACACCAGGCGGAAAAAGGTGAGCAAGTCCCGTATCCGTTAAATACGCCGTGAGGCCTACTTCAGAAGGACTCACCAACACGTTCGAAGCTTTTACACTTAGATGATACATATTCAAACTGTGAATCTTATCTAAAGCAGAGGCCACTTGAAGAGCTATCTGTAATAATTGCTCTTCGGAAAGCTCTTTTTGACTTGCATATTCCGTTAAGTTAAGACAAGGCTCTTCTCCCGAATTAACCCAATCGTAGGCGAAGTAACAATCGTTTTCAGAAAAATTCACATTTTGCAATCTAGCTACGTTAGGATGTTCTAAACTTGCCAAAGAAGGGATCTTTTTTTGCAGCACCTCTTTGGAGGCAGGATCTAAAGACAACCCTAATTTTTTCAGAGCAGCCCTTCTCTTCAAGATCCGGTGCTCTGCTAAAAATAGCGTGCCCAAAGGACTCTCTTCTTTTTCTTTGAGTAAAAGATATTCTCCGATTTGATGCATTTTATCCCTTTTCGTTAAGATTTAGTCTTCTACAACACACCTAGATATTTTGCAAGATACCAAGCTATTCCTAAAATTGCAGCAGATACAAGAGCCCACAAAAAGCTTGGAAGCCACTTCACTCCGCCACCTAAAGTTCCCCTTACCTCTAAAGTCCCGATCCCATAATCAAACTCATGCTTTTCTTGCGTAACTTTAAACGCATGAGGGGTTTCTCTTACCATAGAGTCGAAATCTATTCCCAAGAAGCTAGCATACTGTTTCATAAAACCGATTGCATAAACACCGGAAATAAACTGGTGAATAGACCCCTCTTCAATAGCCTCAAGATACCCTACTCGAATAGATGTCGTATTCTCCACTTCTTTTAAGGTTATATTGAGATCCTTCCTTTTTGTCCTAAAGAGATGACCTACCCTCTTTGAATCTTCATTCATCCTCTTATCAGCGCGGAAACCTCGCCTTTTACGGCGGGGAGGAAGCGCTGCTCCTCTTGTTGTGTTAAAATTACCGGTCTTTCCCGAATGTCAACCCGCAAGGGCACAGTTGCCTCTGTTTTGTCATATTGACTCGAAGAGTGCTCTATTTTTCGTTCTAATATTGTAATATAGCAAAAAAGGGAAAAGAATCTATCTTGTTTTTTTCCAAACGCGTAATAAACACATCTAAGACAAGAAAATCTCCAACTTTTTCAAAAAGACGCTCGACTTATTTAGCTGATAATTAGACGTTTTTTTAAACTTATGATCGTTTCGTTTCGAATATTTCCTTACTTGTCACACTTCCAAGAAACTGGCACGACATCAATATAAGCAACTGCTTTATGTGTTAAACATCCTATCCACGTCAAGTTCATCGTATCATTTCCATACATTGTATAAAAAATAACGGAAGCTTGACCGAATGGATCAACGAAACTGCCAAATCAACACTGCTCACAGCATTTTTTTTTGTGACTACAAAAAAACGAGTTTCCTTCTTCCCCCCGCACGAAAGTTAGCCAAAAACCAACAACCTCAACACGCTTATAATTAGCATACTACAACTTCTGTTGACTATTTTCCACTTTACCCCATCCAATCGAAGTAAGCTTTCTCCTCTCCCTACTTCTATTCGACATTTACAAATTTAATGTTTATACCTTGAAAAAAAACACAAATTATCATATAATTATAGAATAGCAACAAAATATAATATTAAAGTTGATTAAAAAATAATAAATATTTAACAAAAGGATTAAATATGAATGATATATCATCAAAACTCACAAGCTCGATTTGCTTTTTTCCAAATTTGCCAAATTCGCCCCATTGCTTCTCGGCAAATGCCACCGATTTAAACGAAATAGTAGACAAAATCCTAAAAAACCAAGCATCTAATTCGAGCAATACAATAAATATTTTTAATTTCGATTGTAACTCGAGCACACTACACGCAAAGACATCCCACAACGACTCTGCTGTTGAAAAACTTGCCCGCCTAAAACTACAAGATCGTGAGGACCTTGCCAAAGGAATGGAAAAAAATGGTGAGCTAGCCAACTCAGTAGGTCTGATATGTGGCCTCGTTGCATGTGTTTGTTGTTGCATCCAGGACGATCCTAAAAAACATAGATAAAAAACCTTTTTAACGAATACTCAAAGTAGAAGTATCAAAGAAGGATTGCTAAACAAAAATAGCAATCCTTCTTTGTTTGTTTTTAAGCTGTCGTGATAATTTTTAGAAAAATAAGATGAGAAAAGGTCTTTTTACATTCCATTTTTTTAAGACTCCTGCCAAAATAAGCCTTTTGAATAACTTGTGATTTTTATGACAAAAAACCCCTCCCCCTCCTGCTTTGTTACACAAATTGACCTCTCCTTAAAAGATAAGCTCACCTCCGATTTGAAAGATCAAGGCTTCATCCTTTCCCCTGCTCCTTATGCTTTTTTTTCTGCTAAAAAATCGGGTCTTTCTTGTAATCTATACCTCTCGGGCAAGTTAACGGTTCAGGGAAAAGGCAAGGATGAATTTATCTCCTTTTACCTAGAACCCGAAATCTTACAAAACCTCTCTTATACTCACCCAGCGTCCTTACACGATTCTTCTGCAAGGATCGGTTTAGATGAGGCAGGCAAAGGAGATTTCTTCGGGCCCCTTTGCGTAGCGGGCATCTTTATCCCGGAAGGAAATATCGAAGAGCTCATCAAGCTCGGCGTAAAAGATAGTAAGCTTTTAAAGGATGATGCCATTATAGAGATCAGCAGATCTCTTAAAAGAACATTTCCTCATAAGGTCCTTCGCCTATTTCCTGAAACTTATAATCGCCTTTACCCCAAGTTTAATAATCTTAACAGAATGCTCGGATGGGCTCATGCAACGGTCTTGGAAGAGCTCTCTCAAAATACGGGATGCAAAAAAGCTATTTTAGATCAATTTGCTCTACCAGACCTTATGAATTCCATTTTAAAAAGAAAGAATATGGATGTAGATCTCACGCAAAGAGTACGCGGGGAAGAAGACCCAGTTGTTGCGGCAGCTTCCATCTTGGCAAGAGCTGCCTTCGTAGAAGGAATTCAGGAGCTTGGAGATGAAGTAGGTTTCCTCCTCCCAAAAGGAGCTTCTGCGCCTGTTGTTAAGGCAGCTAAAAAAGCTTTAGAAAGCCACGGCATGCCTATCTTCGATAAAATCGCCAAAAAACATTTTAAAACGTTAAAGGACTTATGTGATGCTGAAGGATCTTCACATTAAAAATCTTGTTCTCATGCAATCTTGTTGCATTGAGTTTAAAGAAGGGCTTACCATTTTAACGGGAGAAACCGGTTCTGGAAAATCCGCAATCTTACACGGTCTTAAACTTTTACTCGGACAAAAACTAGATACCTCCTTGATCCGTTGGGGAGAAAAAAAAGGATCTATCCAGGCAAGATTTGAGGTAAATTCAACAGCCTTACTAGACCTTCTCAAAGAAATCAATGTCGAAACGGAAGACTCCACCCTTATCTTATATCGAGAAATCTCTACAGAAGGCAAAAGCAAAAACTTCATTAACGACAAGATGGTCTCCTTATCTTTACTCCAAAAGGTAGGCTCTCACCTCGTACAGATTGTAGATCAAACCTCTCACCACGAGCTTAGAGCCCAAGACAGACAACGGGAGCTTTTAGATCTATTCGGCTCTTTAGAAAAAGAGGTGGCCTTATTCGGAAGCCTTTTTGAAGAAAACAAACAAAGAAGGCTGGAAGAAAAAAAACTGGAAGAAAAAGAGCAAAAAAAAGAAAGAGAGCTCACCTTTTGTCTAGAACAACAAAAAGAGCTAAGCAGCCTACAGCTTAAAGAAGGAGAAGAAGATCTTCTTTTTCAAGAATATACCCTCTTTTCTAAATCTCAAGAGATTTTAGAAAAGACGGATCAACTGTGCAATCTCTTAAGCGAAGGATCTCATAGCACCCTAGCAACGGCTAATAGATCGAAGACTCTCTTAGACAGTCTAGCTTCTTACCACGAAACATTCTTGGAGCCCGCAGAACTTTTAAAACAATCTCTCCTTTCTTTAGATGAAGCTCTACACCTTTTAAGGCAAGCCTCCTCCACTTTTGAAGTGAATCCTAAGCACCTTGCTAAAGTGGAAGAGAAACTCGGCTTAATCCATCGGATGAAAAAAAAGTACGGAACCACTCCTGCCGATTGGGAACTTTACAAAAAAGAGCTGGAAGAAAAAATAGCTGACTTTGACGCTCTGGATGAAAATAAGAAAATGTTAAAGCTAGCTATTGATCTTGGCGAAGAGCAACTTTCTTTATTAGAAAAAGAGCTTACTCAAAAACGAATTCAAACAGCAAAAAAATTAAGCTCTTCCTTACAAAAGGAGCTTAACTCCCTTAATATGATCGGCACTAAAGTCGATATTCGTATAGCCCCTCAAAATAGGTCCCAAACGGGAAAAGATGCCATCTCTTTTTGGTTAGAAGCTAATACGGGAGAAGCTCCCGTCAGTATAAAAGAACACTCCTCGGGAGGAGAACTCTCTCGTCTTTTATTAGCCCTTAAGCTCTCTCTTGCAGAAAAAAATAACACCCCAACTCTTATTTTTGATGAAATCGATGCTAACGTAGGGGGTAAAACAGCTAAAATGATCGGAGAAAAGCTCTTAACCCTCTCTTCTCATCACCAAGTGATCTGCATCACCCACTTCCCCCAAGTAGCAAGTCTAGCCTCTCACCATCTCCTTGTAAGGAAAGCGGGCTCGGATAATAGAACCTTTTCAACCGTTGAATCTTTAGATCCTGCAACAAGACAAATAGAGCTCTTACGAATGCTTGGTGGAAAAGAGCTAAGAACGTCTTAAAAAAGCTTCGTTTTTTTACGGCAAGCAGTTCATTATTCATACGAAAAAACTCGTTAAACTTAGCTCTCAATCCTCCAGCACTCATAAAACTACCGAAAAATCGTTCGATTTAATTTTCTTCTTTTTTTTATAAAAAAATTCATAACCTATTGACATTACTTACCCATCACCTTATGATGACATTTTTATGTAAGGAGACCTTCTGTGAAACGCTATATCTCGGCTATAAGTCTATTTTCTTCCGTTTCTCTTCTATGGGGTACCGATTACGCCTTTTTAAATGAAGAGGCTTTTGTAACCCAAAAGTCTCTTTGGCATTTCGAATCCGACTATAGCCTAGTAGGTGCTGCCAAAGTAACCACCTCGGATGAATTCGGATCGAAATTACATTATTCGGAAGGCAATGCCTCCATGTACTTTAGTCACTTCTTAAATAATGAAAATGCTTTAGCCTGGCAAGTTGGCGCAAACTACGTAGATATAGACTGGGATCAAAATCCTAGGTTCACGGGCAATAACTACCTCTATGGAATTACCTCTCTTAACTGGATTTCTAATTCTATCGACAAGTGGAGATGGGTTATCAACGGAGGCCTATCCGTTGATACGAATACATGGAATTTTGGAAAGTCGGCCGTCTACTTCACAACACTTTGGGGTAGATACCAAGCTAGCAGCAATCTTGGGCTACATATGGGATTTTTTGCTTACTATGGAGCTTTAAACGGCTATGTTCTTCCCATCCTAGGGATAGATTGGTGGATGTCTTCCAAGTGGGAACTTAAAGCTATATTCCCTGTCGACGCATCCCTTAATTATCATTTTACAAAACACTTTACCACCTCTATCTTAACAACTTCTATGGGAGGACCTTATCGATTTCCAAGAAGAGCTCATGATGGAATCGATTCTTTTGATAACGGGATCTTTAAGATCTACTCCACAACGGTAGAGTGGAATCTTAAATTCGCAGAAAAAGACTTTTTTTCTTTAGGAGCGGGCGGCGGATGGGATTTTGGAGGATGGATACAAATTTCGGATTCTCATAACCACCACAAAAAATACTACAACTTCAATGGCGCACCTTACGGAAGGATCTTTGCAACTTTAACATTTTAACAAAAAAGGCTTTAAAAGCCCTTTTTGTTAAAAAACAATATAGAACAAATTAATACCTTACTTAAAGAAAATCATCAATAAAAATGAATTCACAAACATATTATAATGTCCTTCATCATAATTTTGCACTTCACATTCCATGGCCATTAGATAAAGCTGATTTTTAATCATTAAAGCTCGACCTTTAAAATAAACTCCTCCCGATCTAATGAAGAAATCTAAAGCTTCGTTGCCTTCCACTAAAACTAAATCTGCAAAAAGCAGTTGATTATTAGGGTTATGCGTCAAAATACCATTTAAAAAAGCCTCTAGACTTGCATGAGCAAATTGTTCATCTACAAATTCTGGATACTGAGCAACTAGCAACATGAAAATTGCTTTCGTGTCGGAAGAAGCAATGAATGCATCATACTGTAAGTTAAATTCAACTCCATCCATTTGAACGATTTCAGAAACATGCTCGGGGGCCGCAGGAAATTTCATCGAGCATTTCCCAGGAGTATGACTCACCTCTTGCCAATTTCTTTCTACAGCCACTTCTTTAATAGACGTAGCTTCCGAGGCAAAACCGAAAGGGGTTGCCATAGATAATCCGACTCCAAAAAGAGCCCAATTTGCTTTCTTAATAAAACCATTTAACTGTCTCATAAACAACCCCCATAAAACGGATATTTTTATAAATAAATTAACCTAATAACTGAATAACTCCCCACAAAACCAAACTAGTCAAAGCAAGAGTGATAACCGACTTCCAAACGGGAAACTTTTGCACTTGCGATACGGACTGAACCAATAGATAAATTGTCCAGCCGATCGATACGATCTGTACAAGGAACAGACAAAACAAAAGATAAGCCATAGGGCGATCAACAGGTATGTTGACCCAAGTCGGCGTAAACCACCCTCCCTTGAAATAGGCTATCAAGATAGCATAGCTAATAACAGAAGCTATCCCAGTAATATTGGACCAGGCAACAGCACATTTTGTTTCTGCAAAAGAAGCAGCCCCTCCCATCCATTTGCCTATAAAATAAGCAACTCCGCTAAAAATAACGATTCCTATAGCCCCAAGTATGGGTGCTGCTGCAATCGTTATTAATAAAATAATGGGAAGTGAAAGTGATTCTGATAATGCATAAAGTTGCGCCACCTGAATAGCAGGAGGCCAGCCAACAATCGCCGATAAAAAAATAAAGCGATAGCTTGGCTTAAATAAAACAATAGACTGCACTGTCTTCCGTGGATGAGTCCACATAGATAGCCAAGGCTTTATTTGCAACGGGGACATAATCAACTCCTTACTTACGACCTCATAGCCTTATAATATAAAGAGTTGTTAATTGTTGCAATAAATAATTTTAATTATTAACTAAAAACGTAAATTTTTTAATTAAAAACATCTATGTAAATTAAATTATTACAAAAATTCATCATCATTAAAATCACCTTCTTCAAATACAATCAACTCTTCCTCTTCTTCAGGAGCATCTTGAGAAAATTGCGCTCCCGCTGAAGATTCGGGAGCTTTATTTACCTCTGATGAAAATAGTGCTACCTGAAAGACATAGAGTCCAATGATTATACCTAGCTTCATGTATCCCCCTCGATATTGTGGATTTTTTTCCAGCATTACATAAGAGTTTTTTTTTCTCCAGCGCATTTTAATTGAAATTATTTATTACAATTAATATATAATGAAATTAAAACTAAATAAACTAGAGGAATTATGACTTTAAACTTAAGAAGAACAAAAAAATATAATCCAAGAAGAAGTTCTAAACTAATGAAATTAAATAAACAAAGACTTTCCGACTTGGAAAATACGATCCAGTCCGATGTAAAAGAACTTTTAACCCTCATTAAAGAAGGGACCTCTCCCAACATACGAGCTATTTCTCAAAAAACTAAAACGGATTTATTGAAATTCGGTCCCGATATGCAAAAAATCGCAGATGAAATAGGCGGGGCTTTCCCTAAGAAAGTATCCGTTTTTTTAGCAACCATTGACACGGTACTACGCTCTCAAAAAGAAGATTCGTCATCAAACATCCATTTTTGGGTCGATGACGCTAAACTTCAGTCTTGTTATAAGGCAACACATAGCCTTGAACAAGCCTTGCTAAAATAAAACACATAATTTTCACACAGACTAAGATGAAAAAGCAAATCTCTTAGTCTTGCAACTTAAAAATAAAGGCCGACAAAATATTTGCCGCTGGCTACGCTCTTTTTAGCGGAATCGGCGAATCTAAATAATATAACCACATTGCGCATCACCTATTAATTGACATTATAAACACATAAATATAAATTAAACATAATAGGGTTAAACAAAAGAGCAAACAAAACATGTCAGCTGATTTCAGTAAAAGATTACAAGATGGCATGAACCTGCTAAGACAGCAGATGGAAACAGCGGAACCTATACTGTCCTCTCAGAATCTTGCCATTAATCAAACCATCACACAAATAGCTAAAACATGCCTTGAGAGCGCCCAAGATAGAGGAGCTTTTGACGCGAATAAGATCCTAGCCCTTCACAATCTTTATCAAAAAGCCAAACACATGATTACGGAGCCTACGATTAACTTTACCAGTTTATCGGGCATCCCTCTTACAAAAAATGTTCATGATGTTATCTACTCTCAAAATAACATCCACCTTATTCTTGATGAACTACTTAAAGAAGAATCTTCGGATTCCGAATCTTTAAAAAATGCCATCCGTGAAGCCTTTTTTTTTAAGCCTGCCGATCCCATGCTTCTTTGCAAGGCATTCCATCTTTTAATTGAAAATCCTCAAGTAGATGTAAAGCTACCTATGGACAAAACGGCTTTAACGGACATTTTCTTAAGCTACTTAAAAACTTGCGTGCATCGATATGATGGGTCTACGGTTCACACCTTTAACCAAAAAGAACTTCTTGAAAACATATCCATGCTCATTTCTTCATTAAACGGCTTGTTAGAAAAAAAAGAGTTAGAGCCTCATTTAACATGGGTTTTAGACAAACTCTTATCCTCTTCTAACCTAGTATCTTCTATAGAAGATCTCAATCAAGTCCATATTTTGGCTAATGAATATAGTGTATGCCTTAACCCTGAAAAAGAGTTTAACGCCATCTTTCAAACCATCCTTAAGGCTACAGGGGACTTCAGTAAAATAACGGCTTTTTTAAAAAACCCTCCTCTTACACTAGATAAAGAAAAACTCTTAAGCGCTCTTCTAGATTCCCCTTTCAAAAATAACTCTTCTCATAACGTCGTGGCCATCTGTCTACTACTTGCACAAATAAAGACAGCGAGGTTCGATAGGCAGACATTAGATCTCTTACACAATCACCCCCCTTTTCCTTCCGTAAATATCTTAAGCCCTTTTTTTCTTGACCTACCCGAAAGTCAAAAAGAAAGGCTCATCCCTCTGCTCTTTAAGCTACCTAGCCCCATGCCGTCTTTGGGATTAAAATTAGCAAGCACAATCACCGACAAAGATACAAAAAAATCTTTCTACAACTCTTTCATACAAAAAGCCTTATTTTCTTCCTACGACTTCGATACCAGACTTGAAGATCTTGAAAGAAACACCGAAACGCGTGATCTTTTAGAGGTAATATCCGAATTGCGATTTTTACAGAGCTTAACTCCAATACTACTTTCTTCTCTTCTAGAAATTAAAGATCCCAGTCACCAAAGAAATCTTAGACTCATGATTGTCTCATTACAATCAGAGGGAGTACCACTGCCCACTACGCAAAATGGGACAGAGTTACTTTTAAAAATATCAAACGACCTACGAGAAAACGACACAAAGCCCCCCTTCACAAAAGAAGCTATTCAAGACCACCTAAATAGCACCTTAATACAACTGACTATGGGGCCAAAGGCATTACAGGAACTTAACCCAGAAACCTTTAATCAAGGAAAATTGCCAGAAGATCTACAAAAAGCTTATGACCTTTCTCTTTTTCTTAAAGACCCGGATGATCCTTTTTGCCAATCTCTCCTAGAGTCTACTTCATCCTCTCTCAATGAAATTTCTTTAGTTGCATACAATTTATTAGATGCTCAATCTCTAAAAGATCCCGATAATCCATACATACTTTATGCTGAAGATAAAAACACACCAGATGCCGATAAAACGCTTTCGTTATTTGATCATGTCATATTAACCCGCACATCAGAAAAGTATTCCGTTCAAGAAAGATACCACAACCTAAGTAGATTACAGCCCTATATACCTGATGCTGTCATGCTAACATCCCTTAAGCTGCTACCCGACTCTCTAAAAGATGAATTATCAAAAGAGTTACTAAAAAAATGTCGCCCTACAAATTCTCTCTATGGTGTAGCTCTCGAATTATCAAAAAGCATAAGCAAAGAATATACTGAAAGTAAAAAATACGATTCTAAGATTACTGAAATATTGAAAGATGTCGAATTAAAAAAAATAGAACATGCCTTAGTCTCATTAAGAACCATCATAAACTGCGGTCAAAAAGAAAAACTCATTAAATCATTAGGCCCGATTGCCGTTGATATAGTTTCTGGCATAGTATTATATTGCTTCCCATCCGATCCTATATTTGGTCTAGCTTGGGATTTGACCCTCGAGCTAAAAGACCTATCCATTCAAGAAAAGTTAAGTAAATCAATTTCCAACACTACGATACTCTCTTTATCAAAAGAGCTTGAAACCTCGTTAAAAGAAGAGATCTTAAATCAAATCCCCTACAGGAAACGCTCTAAATTCCTTGAAAGAGCAGAAGAACTCTCTTGTTTTAAAGATCTTCCCCCTCATCTTATAAACTCCATCTTAACTACGGAAGATCTACACCAACACATCCTCCTAGAAAAAATTTCTCTCTTAGATTCCTCGGAGATCCCTTTACCGACTCTAGCCGATGAGTGCAAATTATTCATAGAGCTCCTTGACGAAATGCTATTTAGCAAAGAAGATTCCTTCAATATTCCCATTACGAAAAAGACGGTTCAAGACTACCTACAAGACAAACTTTTCACACTCGCTACAAGCCCTCAAATTATGGAAGATTTAAGTTCCGACATCTTATCCTTTCCTGAGGTTTTAGACCTTGATCAAAATGCGAAAGACTTCGGAAAACTTGAAAAAATCACCCGGCTTCTTAGACATTCAGAAACCTCCTTCTGCCAAGTCATCTTAACTCCCGACTCTAGAAAAATTTGCGCTTTATTAAGCACAATAGGCCTTGCAGACCCTTTTAATCCTTTAGTCGTTTATAGTAAGTTAAAAAAAGAACAAAAAGTTTTCCCGAACTACACACCCAAGGATACGCCACTTTCTTTATTTGATTATACGGTATTGGAACTCGTATCTAAAGACCTTCCTATCCAAACAAGAATATCTAACTTAAAAAGATTGCAAACTTACCTATCTCCCAAAGGTATGTTACCTTCCCTTTCTCTCTTG
Source organism: Chlamydiota bacterium (assembly GCA_040389325.1). Classification (GTDB taxonomy): domain Bacteria; phylum Chlamydiota; class Chlamydiia; order Chlamydiales; family Rhabdochlamydiaceae; genus CAIJXB01. Next base: position 37,959 of record JAZKAC010000042.1, read on the forward strand.
CCAGATACTCAAAAAGGAGAACTTATTAAAGAACTACTCTCCGATTTTACTGTAACGGATCCTTTTTATAAGCTGATTCCAGATCTAGAAGCCTGCATCAAAGATAAGGATCAGCTGGAAGTTCTTCATAACGATTTGATCTCCGGTACGATAAGACTTTTTTCTTATTACCAAACAACCCCCTATGACTTTACCTTAAAACGACATGCTTACACCTTGCTAGAACGGGTGATGACCTATATAACAAAAGAAGAATTCACGGAAAAATTTCTTAATCTTTTGCAAGAGCCTCTTAAAGAGCTGATAGTTAAAGGTATTTCATCAGACTTTTCCCTATCGACTCTAACGATCAGCCTAGCCTGGGATTTAACGGCTTCCTTAGAAAATACTCCTTTTCACAAACCTGCCTACGAGCATTTGTTCACTCTCACCACAAACTCTCTTCTACACGAGGCAAACCCTCTAGAAAAAGAAGCTATTTTAAACCAGATCCCCGATACGGAACGCTCTAAAATACAAGAAAAAATAGAAGAACTCACTCCTTTTAAAGATATTCCCTTTAATCTTATGAATGTCATCTTAATGAGCAATCAAGCACATCATCGTATTCTTTGCGAAAAAGCCCATCGTTTGGGCATAGATGAGATCCCCTTACCAACTCGGCCTAAAGAATGCGAGTTATTCTTAAAGCTTCTTGAACAAATACTATTTAGTAATGAAGACCCTGAAAATGTCTTCGTTACGAGAAAAATGCTTCAAATGCAATTGGAAAATACGCTTATAGAACTCGTCATAAATCCTAAAACTTTGGAAGAGCTCACCTTAGATATTTTAGATGCCAATCACATACCTGAATGCCTTGTAAAAGTTGATGACACCACCCATCTTCTTTACAACTCGGAAGACCCCTTTTGCCAATGTATGCAAACGCCCGTTCTAGGGAATATTTACAGACTACTAACCCCCGATGAGATTTGGGATCCTGTTAACCCTCTAAGGGTTTATGCTAATATCAAAGAAATGCAAAAAAAAAATCCGAATTATACTCCCATTCCAGAAGAAACACCTGCAAATTTATCATTTTCTTTATTTGATTATGTCGTGTTGGAGCTCTCATCCGAAAACCTCTCCGTCAAAACTAGGGCTCTTAATTTAAAAAAGCTGCAGCATTACTTGCTTCCCGCAAATATGCGATACCCTCTTACCTTCTTACCCGACTCCTTAAAAGGAGAACTTATTACGGAACTCTTCCTCACTTCCGATTCAACAGATCCTTTTTATAAACTGGCCCAAGACCTAAAAGAAACCATCACGGATATTGATCAACTGGAAGTTCTTTATAACAACTTAATCTCTAATACGGCAGAAGCTTTTTCCTCTTTCGAAAAAAACCGAAACGACCCGAACTTAAAAAACCGAGCTTACACCTTATTGGAGCTCTTAGCGCACTCTACATCAAAAAAAGAACCTATAATAAAATTTCTCAATACACTACAAGATTCTTTTAAAAGCTCGGTGGTTGAAGATATCGTAAAAAACTTCTCCTTATCAAATCCAATCATTGCCCTAGCCTGGGATTTAATGGATTCTTTAAAAAATACTCCTTTTCAGAAGGGAGCCTACCTCTGGATCTTCACCTACACAGTACATATGCTTTTGAAAGAACAAAATCCCTTGAAGACAGAAAGCATTATAAAGCAAATTCCCGATGCCGAACGCTTTAATGTGGAAGAAAAAGTAAAAGAACTTAGCCCTTTTAAAGACTTTCCATCTCTTCTTTTGAGTTATATCCTATCTACAGGAAATCTCTCACACCATCGTATTCTTTGTGAAAAGATCTCTCTTCTACTTGCTATGCAAATCCCTTTACCAACTACGGCAGCTGGATGTCTTGTACTCGTAAATACCCTTGATAACATGCTGCTTTCTAAAGAAATTCCAGAAGACATCGCCATTACGAAAGAAATTTTTCAAAAGCATTTAGCCTCATATTTAACTCATCTATCCATGAGTCCCCAAGTATTACAAGAATTAACCTTAGAAGGAATCTGGAAAGGAATTCTCCCACAAGACCTTCATAAGGTTAATTCCTTGGTAACCAGTCTTCTCAGCCCAGAAACCGACGGCTTCTTAAATGAAATTAAGAATCCGACAATCTTAGATATAGCTCAAAAGCTTTCAAACTCTCTACTATATCTCACAGACCCTAACAACCCTTATAACATGTATGCTACCCTTAAAGAAAATGACGACATCGACTTTGATCTTTTAAAAGACCCAAATTTCTCTTTATCTAATTTTATTCTAGTAAAAGGACTAGAAAGTAGAAAAGACCTCCAGGATAAAGTTGCTTTCGTGAAAAATGCGATTCCCTACAATACCTTTGATCAAATCCGCACAAGCCTAATCCAGCTACCTCTTGAGGATCGAATACCGCTCTTTCAAGAAATCTTTTCGGAAGATCCTTTAGAGTACTTTTGGTCTCTTCCTTGGATTCTCACAGGTGCAACAATCCTACCAGACTTAGAATCTCCAGCTATCGAGGAATTACTCATCAACTACACAACAAAGTTTATCATATTAAATAGACACTTAAAAAAATATTTATTCAATACTATAGATAATCAAACTGTAAAAAATAAGTTAGAAGACTACTTAAATAAAATAGATAGATTCTTCTTGCCTAAAGAAATCTCTTTATCTCTTTTAAAAGTAAAAGACCTAGAACTACAAAAAAATCTTTTCTTTCAAATTTCAAAACTACAACTCACACAACTTTCCTTACCCAACACCCAGGAAGGAAGCGATCTTCTTATAAATACTTTAAGTGAGATAATTCACCTACAGCCTTCCATTCTTATTACAAAAAAAATGATCGGAGATCACCTAACTGGAAAACTTATAGAGTCGGCAGAAGGATCTAAAACAAAAGAAGAATTAATAAAGCTTCAAAACAACCCAGATTGGATGACTTACTTACCTGACAATCTTATAGAAGCCTTCAGAATTTCTTCCTTTCTTGCTAGCTCAAACGACCCGTTTTACCAATCTATTCAAACCCCTATTTTAAAAGAAATTTCAATGAAGCTCTCATGGGCCCTACATCCTGAATTTCTTCTAAACTCGCCCTTTAATCCCTACAGAATTTATATGGATCCTCAGCTACAACCAGTAGAAAATCCAGACCTCTCCTTGTTTGACTGCGTTATATTAAAGTGTGTATCACCAGAATATGAAGTGTCTGATTTAGCAAATATGTTAGATTTCATCCCAAGTCCTCAAATGTTAAAAGCGCTTAGCCCGCTGCCCGACTTAGACAAGAGCTCTTTAGCGAAAAAAATATTACTAAATTATAGGGGAAATACCCCTTTCTACGCTTTAGCACAAAATCTGTTGCAATCGGTCTTTTATCCTTTTATTAAGGAGGGAACTCTTAAGGCTCTTTTAGAATCTCCTGAATTTTCGGAAATTCTCTCTAGTCTAAAAGAAAAAGACCTTCCTAAGCAATTGACTATATTTGAAAAAATCCTTCTCTTAGAGTCGCCAAGCTTCCCTCTACCTAAAACGAAAGTGGGTAGAGATTTTTTAATCAAAACAATCGATGAAATGTTACCAAATAAAGACATTCCCATCACAAAACTTGCCATTCAAGATCATATCAATGCAAAGCTTATAGAGCTTTCTACGGGCTCTGAGCTCTTGAAAGAATTAAGCCGCAAAGATGATAGAGCCGACAATCTCTTGGAGGCCCACGATATTTCCAAGCTTTTTATTGAAGAATCTTCCTCGGACATCTTTTTCTCTTCCTTAGCTTCTCCCGAGATACTTGCTACGGCTAGCCGTATTTTATTCACACTGGATCCCGCAAATTTCGAGAAAAAAAACAATCCTTATACGATCTATCTTTCACTAAAAGAACCGAGTCTTTCACCTTTTTTACATCAAATACCGCGAGCCAAAAACTATTCCCTATTTGATTATGCACTTTTACAGTGTCTATCTCAAGAAAATGCCCTGCCAGATTTTCTTGAGCTGTCGGAGTTCATCCCCGAGCATCAAATCCTAAAAACCATTAACCTCTTACCAGAAGCAGGGAAAGAATCCTTAATAACCATGTTCTTAACAAGCGATCCTTCTTTTCCTTTACTAGATTCCTTAGCGTGGAATCTTATCTCAAAAATCACTAACCATTCTATTTTAGAGTCACTAGGCACTTTAGTAACCCGTCTAACCGAAAATCGTCTAAACTTTTCTCAAGATGTTAGCGGAGAAAAAAGAACCTTCATTTTAATGGAAAATAGCATGAACCAGTTAGGACTTGCTAAGGAAAAGCTCATTCCAATTTTAACAAAACTTCCTAAAGAGTCGAAAGAAAAGGTTATTGCAACAATCCTTTCTAACTTTCCTCCTACGTCTCCTCTTTATTCTTTAGCTTGGGAGCTAGCTCACGACTTAGATGACACCAAGGCTATAAAAACCCTCTCAACGCTCACTGTAAAAGCTATTCTTGAAACAGAACATCCTTCTACTATAAAAAATATTTCATCCAAAATCCCTCTTTCCGAAAAAACCGTAATAGACAATCAAATTAAAGATCTAGTCCCGTTTCATTTTTTACCTTCCCATCTATTTTCTTCTATTTTATCTTTAGAAGATCCTTCTTGCCAAATTAACATTTGTAAGCAAGTCTCCGTTTTATGGTCACAGTTTGGATTCTTACCTAAAAATAAAGATACTGGAAAGCTACTCATCGATACCCTTAATGAGATGCTACAAAACAAAATAGACTTGGAAAAAACTTCTATTCATAGCTATCTAAATACGAAGTTATTAAAATTATCTCAAGGATCAAAACCTCTTGACCAATTAACTTTAGAAGATGTAATTAACTATAATTTACCGAAAGACCTTCAAGAGGCCTTTAGTATGTCAACTCTACTGCATTTTAAAGATAATGATTTTTTTAACATCCTCCCTCTATCAAAAACAATCGAAACCATCTATTCTCAGCTAGACCCAAATAGTCTTAGAAGTGCTTACAACCCATACAATTTTTATGCGGTTATTAAAAATGAAAAAAAAGAACTGGTTGACTACAATTTAATTACAACTTCGGAAGTAGAAGGCAACACGAAACTCTCTTTAAATATTCAAGGATTTCAAATTAATAGAACCCTAGCTCAAAAACACGTTACCCTCTTCAAAGATCTTCCCCTATTAGATAAAAAACCTCTTGATCTCATTACTGCACTCGAAAATAAAATCCTTTCCACTACCCACGAGCAAAAACAATTCATACAAAAAGCATTAAAAGATCTTCTTAACACCAAGGAGGATCAGATAAATATAAACCTGAAGCAGCTCCGATCCCCCTTTAACGAGGGAACCTATACTTACAACCTGATGTATGCAAATTATTCGAAGAAAGATGAAGTCTCTCCAGAAACTGTACTGCTATTTGATATTTTTTATTTCATTAATAATCAACGAAGTAACAACCCTTCCCCCGAGACGGGTTTTACTACGCAAGATGACTATCTTTTATTAGCCTTAGCCCACCTACAAAATTGCAGCTCGGCACAATTAGAAGGCATAGCTACCATGCACTCCTTTATTACGGAAGAAAATCTTCTTCTTCCCAATGAAGCTAAGGGCAGAAATTACATTAGAAAATTCATACAAGACACCCTAAAAACAGGCATTACGGCTATGGTTCCTGTCATACCCCTTGAAGATGAAATGCACATTCCTCAAGTTGTTCATCAAACTCTTTACCTTAAAAATAGACTTTTTGATTGCATTGGACTTGAATATCATCTGACCTTTGATGAATACCCCGTATGCATAGAAAGAAGTCTTATCGTTAAAAATAAAATAACACTCTTACAAGAGTTTTATAGCAAATTCCCGACTCCAAAAAAACTCATTGAACTTCTTTTCGATAAAATAACCGTCG
>JAZKAC010000042.1:43924-55239 GCA_040389325.1 Chlamydiota bacterium
CTAAAGCGACTCTATACAGCAAGCTAACCCCTCTTATTCCCGAAAACTCTTATTGGCATATTGATGATGAAGATTATTCAATATCTTTAACTCGCGAAGGATGTAGGTATCTTCTTCAAAGTCTTGGCTATTTAAGAGTCGATCCGATCTAAATATCGTAATGCCTGCATAAGATCTTGGTGTTGAAAAATAAATCCGCTCTTTTGAAGCTTTACGGGATATACCTTCAAAGAAGGCAAGATCAGTTCTTTTGCTTTCTCTCCTAATAAAAAACACTTCGGAATAGAAAAAAAACAAGGTCTATGAAGCACCTTAGCTAAAGTTAAAGCAAAGACCCCCTGCGTTACAGGCTTAGGAGAAACCATATTAACGGCCCCTTCTAGATCTTCTTTTTCTACGATATGATAAAGAGCCTTCACTAAGTCATCTACGGTGATCCAAGAGATAAACTGCTGCCCCGTCCCCATCTTTCCTCCTAAACCCCACGAAAATAAAGACTTCATCACTTTAAAAAAGCCCCCTTTAGAAGAGAGGATAAATCCGAACCTGGCTACAACCTTTCGAGTCTTTTGATTTTTCCATCCCTCGGCAGCCCTTTCCCATTCCACACACACCTTTGAAAGAAATCCCTCCCCTGAAGAAGTCTCCTCCGTAATCCTCCCTTCTTGACTTCCATAGAACCCTATAGCCGAAGCCGAGATAAATACTTTAGGAGGACTTTTACAAGAATCTAAAATCTTTACTAAATTTCTTGTCCCTACTACGCGACTATCTAAAATTCTCTTTTTCTTATTTTTTGTCCAAAGTCCTTTAGATAAACTCTCTCCCGCTAGATGGACCACCACATCCCACCCTTCAAAAAGATCAACTTCTCCCTCTCCCGTCATAGGATTCCAAAGAATTTGGTTGCCCTCTCCTTTTTTCTCCCTCACAACTTTTCCTACAAGGTGGCCCATCTCTTCTAAAAACAAGCTTAAAGCACTGCCGACTAACCCCGAGGCTCCCGTTATCAAAATCTTCATATCACCCTCTTATTTGCATATAATTACACTTCACGCTAATTACTTGATCTAAACCAAATAAAATAATAGAATAATGTTATAGGGAGTATTAAAATGATATCAAGACAGACATCTTTCTTTGCTAAAAACATATTTCGGCATCCTCCTCCCGCCTCAAAAAGCTTCATCGGACAGGTTCCTAAAATGTTGTACTCTCCTACAGTAGCTCTCGGAGCCAGTTTCTCTACATATCCGATATCACCCAATTTTATCAACAAAAACACCTTGCCGATAACTAGAAGGGCACTTTCAACCTTAGGTCAAAAAACTTCTCCAAATTTGATAGAAGAATCCATGAGCAAAATAGAGAAAAACCCAGGAGCGGCTCCCGACATTATCCGAAGCTTATCTCTAGGGGCGAGAAAGGAGCTAGCTCTTGCCCTAGCTGAAAAAAATCCCGTCGAGGTCGTTAAGAATATCCAACTTTTTGAAATTGAAGATGAAAAGACCCGTATTGAGCTTTTTAACTCTGTAAGGAAAAACTATCCCCCAGGCAGCGATCCTGCTATATGGTACTGCTACTTTAAAGATGGCTTTAAGCATTTTAAAATCCAAGACAAAGACTTCAAAATAAAAATGGCCGTAATCTTCTCACAGTATCTAACCGATCTTCCTGGGATTTTCTACAGCCTAAACATTACCGATCCCGAAATTAAAGAAGCTGTCTTTTTAAGTATGTCGGAAAAAAAACCATACAAGTTAGCATTCTACGAGGGTCGTAATATAGCTGTCTCTTTAAAAAAACTAGGAATCGAAAATACGGATTTTAAAGAAAAAATTATATTAAACCTGGCAAAAAACATACCCTACGACAATTACGATGGACTATTCCTGTTGACAGAACAGCTACCCATTCTAACGGACAGTCTTCAATGTCGTGAAGCGGCAGCCTTGATCATCGCTGAAAGATTTCCCGAATATTTAGATCCGAAACTTCTAATACCCTTAAATCTTCCGGAAGATGCTTTAGAAAGGATCCTCTCTAAAATGATCCCCTACGCAAACACAGGCAATAGATTAACTAACATAATAAGATGGTTACCCAATCTCAACGAAAAACATTTACATCTTATTGCAGCAAGCGTCCTACGCATCTCCGATAGTAGCCCATCCTCTCTTATCTCTTACTTAAAATTCTTAAATATATCCGAAGAAATTTTACTTAAAATTATCCCGAAAATAGCATCCGAGATAAAATCTGGAGTCGATCTAAAAAACTTTGCAGAAGAAGTATCCTCTCTTGGCATTGAACCGACTTTTATTTTAAAGACCACTTTATCCATATTAAAAACAAACCCTAGTAGTTTACCTGGAAACCTTGCACCGTTAAATCTGTCAAGCGATGTCTTAAAACCCATTCTCTCCGAATTGATCGACAAACTACTAACCCAATTTAGTGTTAAGAAACTTGTAGGAGAGCTACCTAAGCTTTCCGTTGCCAACGATATGGAGTTTATAGAAGATATCACCTTATCGATGCTAAAGAAAGGCCTAAGAGAATACCCGTATTTACTTGTAGGTCACTTAAAATCTTTACATCTTAAAGAAGAAACACTAAAAACCATTATTACCTCTATAATAACCGAGGATTCCAAATACCTATCACAATTCAATGAAACATTCTCAGTATCCACGCAAAAAGACACCTATCGCAACCTTGTACAAGAATTATTCACTCTAGGTATTCAAGATCAAAATTTCATCGACGAGACTCTTTTAGCTATCTCCGAAAAGTGTCCGACTTCCCGTATAGGGAATTTAAAAAATTTAAATATTCAAAATAACTCGCGATTTAACAACACCATATCGCGGGCTATTCAAGGTTGTACTGCTAATGATTTTTTTCTACTCATAGACGATCTATCTGGTCTTAATGCTTCAAAAGAGGAGTTTATCATCCCGATACTTGAGATTACGTTATTATTAAATCTAGGCCATCCTAAAGTAATAGAATTAATAAGATCGGATAGCGCGACAGGGATCTCACCTTTTATGCAAAAACTTGGAATCGAAGATCTAACTCTACGTAAAAGCATTGCTAAAAATTCGTTAAGAGACTCCTCGCTCCGAACTTACAGCCATTTAAATTGGCTTGGAATGAAAAAGCCCAGAATTTTCAAAGAAATATTAACGGAGCTAATAACGAAAGAGAGAACTTCCCCCAATCTACTAACTAATTTAGCTCAATTTACCGACTTTATAGATGACCCTTCTTTTTTTATAGATAGATGGGATTTTGAAGCAAAAAGACTCATTGCTTTAACTCCATCTTCATCAGAATCTGCCTCAGCATCCGAAAAATGGGAAAAGTCCAAAGAGCTATTCTTACAATTTCTGCAAAAACCAGAAATCCAAAACTCTTTAAATCAAAAGCCTGAAAGCGTCTTTAAAACTTGTCTACTTTCCACTCTTTTCAAGTTAGATCGCACTTTATCCACCCCTTCAGATGCCCTTACGGAACTTTTTGGGCTAATAAATACAATACCCTCTCCCTCTCTTGCAGAAATTACGGGAAACTTCATTCTGCTTGATATTACCTCATCCCGTTATGATTATTACTCTTACGAAAATCGCTTAAACGAGTTATCGAATCTTAATATTGAAAATCCAAATTTCTTCGAAAAAACAGCTTTATCTATAGCAAAAACATATCCCCAATTCCTCATATCCACTATTAAAAAACTCAACATATCCAACGTAAAAATCTTGGAAGAAGTCGGAGCAATCTTACTCGCTAAAGACACCCGGTCATTTTTTGAATATCAAGATTATATGAAGCCATCTCAAAAGTCCCTGCTATCTATTTTGACAGCTTACGGAGTTGAGCTTCATAAAGAAAAAAAATGTATCCTTCCTCTTAAAGCGTTAACCGAGATCTTTTCTCAAGTTGTCAAATATCAAAATGAAGCCTTATCAAAGGCTTACCTACAAACCCTCTTAAATAATCTTCCTTCCATCCCATATCAAACCGCATTAGGCCATTACACTTTAACGGGAAAAACAAAAGAGAACATCATCTCCATTCATAAGATTCTCCCTGCCATCTTCTTTGCTAAGTGGGATTCTAATAAGGAAAACGTACTCTCAAGAGGACTCCTATCGGAATTTTTAGAAAACTCCGATATCAGAATAGCTCTTAGAAACTCCGTCGGAAAATCCCTTTTACAAAACCTCTTATTAGCCGCATCAAACTTGGATAAGGACTATTCTTCCAATAATAGCGACAAACTAAACCTTTTCGCTAAGGTCTGCAACTTACAAAAAGATCAAAAATTCCCAACCCCTTCGATAAAAGAACTCTCGGACTCTCTAAGAATCCTTAATTTCTTCGCTTCTTTACGCTTAACCTATACTCTTGACTATGAATTCACTCAAAGCGCTTTTAAGGAGCTTTCTACGGTTTTTAAACGGGTTGCGATAGACAACTCCCTTGTTCCAGAACTTGGAAAAATAGAGGATATAGAAAAAAAATACACGGATCTTTTTATTGAGAATGCTCTAATACCTGGAGGATTGGCAAGCTATGAAGCAAACATTCGATCTCTTCCCCCCTCTAAAGAATTCATACACGATCTGACCCGTTTTGTGCTGATGACGCTTGCCGGCACGTATAAAACGGAACGCTACCGCACGGACATCAACCCCAACTTACTTGAGCTTGCCGAGAGATTTCCCGAAGTGTTTAAAAGATGGCAAGAACCTTTGCCCCCTATCATATTAGAATCCTCAAAAACTTCTCGTGAACCCGTTGCTATAAAAGACTTAAGCTTTATCTCGTCAATAGAAGAAGAACTTCATGAATACAAAGAAGAAAATCAAAAGACTCTAGTAGAAAAAATCAGGGCTAATCTTTCAACTTTATCAAAAACTTCCTCAAAGCCTCAGGAGCAGTTAAATCTTTTAAACCTTATCGAAAAAGACCTCTTGCTCCTAGATCTCATCCCAGCAGATGCTTTAAAAGTTATTGAAAAAGCTGGTTTCTCTATAAATTCTGTCTCCTCAAAACAAAAATACACCTCAGGAGTTGTTAACTACCCTTTGACTTTATTCGAGCTACCTACTCTTGTTTGTTATTCTTGTCAAAATATCACGGCATCTGCATCTCTCAACCAATGTCTTATTTCCTATGCCATAGAAGGAAGTATACAAATGGTCGCCGTACAAGACGATTCGAAAAATTTTTTAGCAAGAAGCGTTCTTCGCATTCTCTTTGATGAAACCTCGCAACCTTTTTTATTATTGGAACCAGTTTACAGTTCTCTAAAAATCGACCCTGAAGAAGCTAGAAAAGCTATCTTGGAAATGTCCTTACTAGAAGCAGAACACATTGGCATTAAGCTTTTCACAAAAGCGAGAGAAGGCTATCCAGGTCTTATAAAAACTATTGAGTCCAGAGGATTTTCCATTGAGAATCGATACTATTCCGATTCTTTTTTTGATGAAAGCGGTTCTCATGTAATCTCAGGAAAACCCATTCAAAAATTGACTAGTAGCCTTCTAGAGGAAGTCACTCGAGAAACCTTCTCAAAACCTACATTTTGGCCCTCTAACTCATAAAAATTCCCCTATAAATTTAACTCTATTTCCTCTATGATTTGATGAAAGTGGAGGGGAAATGAAAAAAACATCTATAGGAATTGATGACTATAAGGAATTAATTGAAGAGGGATGTGTTTACGTCGACAAGACCCTTTTCATTCAAGAAATTATAGAGCGTGGAACAAAGCTCGCTCTCATTCCTAGACCTAGACGCTTTGGCAAAACTCTTAACATGTCCATGCTGAAGTATTTTTTTGAAAAAACGGAACAAAACAATTCTCACCTCTTTTCTCCCTACAAAATATGGCAAACGAACTACAAAGAACTACAGGGCAAGCATCCTGTAATCTTTTTTTCTTTAAAAGGAGTAAAACAAGAAACCTGGGAAATAGCCTATGAAAAACTAAAAACACTTATTGCAAAAGAATTTGAACGGCACAGATATTTACTGGACAGCCCAAAGTTATCGGAGGAAGAAAAAGAAATTTTTTACACTGTTTTAAGACAGCAAGCTAATCAATCCAACACCGAGCTAAGCTTGAATCTGCTTGCAACGTGGTTACATCGCCACCATGACAGTCGCGTTGTTGTTTTAATTGACGAGTATGACGCCCCCATTCACATGGCTTACTTTTATGGGTATTATCCCCAAATCGTCAATTTTATGCGCAATTGGCTAGGAGAAGGCCTTAAGAGTAATACAAGTTTAGAAAGAGGCGTTATAACAGGTATTTTACGTATAGCTAAAGAAAATATTTTTTCCGATCTAAATCACTCCACTAATTTCACTATATTCAGTGAAGACTTTAGCGACAAATTCGGATTGTCGGAAGAAGAGGTTCTTGCATTACTTACAGAGTATGACATGAGTGATAGACTAGAGGAGGCTCAAAAATGGTATAATGGATACCGTATAGGATCTCATTCCGTTTATAACCCTTGGTCTATTTTAAATTACATACAACACAAAATATTAAAGCCCTATTGGGTTAACACCAGCGGGAATGAGTTGATCAAAGAGCAGCTCATTCAAAAGGGAGTTTTTTTCAAAGAAGACTTTGAAACTCTTCTTTTAGGAAAAACAATTACCAAGTCCGTTGACGAAGGCCTTGTTTTTGCTAGTTTAAAAAACTCTAAAGAATCGGTTTGGGGACTTCTGATTTTTACTGGGTATTTGACATTTGCAGCTCCCCCCATCCTTGACGGCATACTATATTCTTGCGAACTTAAAATCCCCAATCAAGAAATTTTAATGCTGTTTCAAACTATGATACGAGAGTATTTAACCGAAGCATATCCTACTTCTTGGACGGATCTTTTAAAAGATCTGACCTCTGGCAATGTTAAGGCATTCTCAAAAAAATTCGAATTACTAATCCTTGATATATTTAGCGCTCATGATATTCCAAACGATGAGCCAGAACGTGTCTATCACGCCTTCGTATTGGGTCTTCTAGCCTCCTTGCAAAAAGATTATGAAATTAAATCCAATAGAGAAAGTGGTCTTGGAAGATACGATGTATGCTTATTTCCTAAAGATCCTAAAGGCCTTGGTATCATTTTAGAATTTAAAAAAGCTAAGGAAAAAGAAAAAGACCTAAAAAAACTCGCCTCTTCAGCCATAAAACAAATTCAAACATTACATTATGTAACGGAATTAAAAAGTCGAGGTATTCAAAAAATCTTGGCTTTAGGAATGGCTTTTCAAGGCAAGGTTGTCAACATACAAGATAAGCTTCTTGATTAGGCTAAAGAAGAGCGCAAGTTAAGACACCTGCGCTCTTAGAAAAAAAACTATTTACAGCAGCCTGAAGAATTCTTGTCTTTGCAGCTACTTGAAGCATTTTTATCTTTGCAACAAGCACAATCACAAGAACACCCTTTCTTACAGCAGCAAGAAGTATCACAAGGACATTTTTTTTTGCTGCAGCAGCAAAGCTTTTTCAAGCTATAAAGACCAGCTACACCGATAATGGCATAAACCGCTCTAGCTGCCATAGTTGTATTTCCTTTAAAAAGCATGGCTACTAGATCGAATTGGAAAAAACCCCAAAGCCCCCAGTTTAAAGCTCCGATTACCGTCAAAAGCAAAGCTATCCATCCAACGCATCTGCACATCATAAAATTCTCCTTATCATGAAATAAATTAGTTAAAACTCTAAACCTAACCTCACTATAAAAGATTTCCTTTGTTTTGTCATGTACTTTTTCTTTTGACTATTTCCAGTCAAAACGATTACCATATATTCCTCTAGGAAACAAGATGTAACGCAAGGGGCTTTTCATGTCACTTTTTGATGAAAAAGAATTTACCAAACTCACAAAACTCTGTCGAATTAACTGTTCATCCGATGAGAAAGACGTGCTTTTTAATAAAATTCAAAGAGTTGTCTCTTATATAGAACTACTTAGCGAACTTGACACAAAAGATGTCATCCCTTGTTATCAAGTTACTCCCGCCCTATTGGAAGTCATGCGCGAAGATGAAGAAGGACCTCTTCTTTCAAGAGAAGAATTTCTTTCCAATGCGCCCTCCCACATCGGGGGCATGATTAAAGTTCCCGCCGTTATGAAAACTTCAACTTAAGAGATCTACCATGTATCGTCTATCCGCCCGTGAAATTCACGAACAATTTATGACAGGACAAGCCTCGGCTAGATCGATTGCCGACTACTTCTTAAATAGAATCGCAAAAGAAGATCAAAAAACGGAAGCTTTTTTAACCGTCTTCTCAGAAGATATTCAGCAACAAGCAGATCTTCTAGACAAAAAAAAAGTGGAAGGCAAGCCCTTAGGGAAGATGGCAGCTGTCCCCGTTGCCATCAAAGACAACCTGCATATGCACGGGAAAATCACAACCTGTGGCTCTCACTTCCTTGCAAACTATAAAGCAGTTTTTAATGCCACCGTTATCGACAGACTAGAGCAAGAAGATGCCTTTTTAATAGGAAAGACCAATCTTGATGAGTTTGCGATGGGCTCTTCTACGGAAAACTCCGCTTTTAAAAAGTCTAAGAACCCTTGGGATCTATCTTGTACTCCGGGAGGATCTTCAGGAGGTTCGGCAGCTGCCGTATCGGCAAGACTCTGTCCTTTAGCCCTCGGAAGCGACACGGGAGGATCTATAAGACAACCTGCTGCACTTACGGGGATCGTCGGCTTTAAACCGACCTATGGACGGGTCTCTCGTTACGGACTTGTCGCCTTTGCCTCTTCTTTAGATCAGATAGGGCCCCTAGCTACGAATGTGACCGATACGGCTTATATCATGGATATCATCGGACAGCCCTGCAAAAAAGATTCGACAAACCTTCAAATAGCTCCCGCTTCCTTTTTAGATGCGCTTAAAAAACCTCTTACTCAAGCTAAAATCGGAGTGCCTTGGAATTTTTTAGAGCAACTGGATAAGGAATCTAGAAAAAACTTTGAAAACTCCATAGAGGTCTTGAAAAACCTCGGCCATACCATTGTGCAAGTCGATCTCACCTTACTCAAATATTCCATTGCCGTTTATTACATCTTGGCAACAGCCGAGGCTTCCACCAACCTAGCTCGCTACGACGGGATTCGATATGGACTAAGATCATCTAAAGCAACTACTTTAGATGAAGTGTATGAGCTATCTAAACAAGAGGGATTTGGTCCCGAAGTGAAAAATAGAATTTTACTTGGAACTTATGTCCTATCCTCGGGTTATAAAGATGCTTTTTATAAGAAAGCCCAACAGGTAAGAACTTTAATTATCGATCAGCTTCAAAAGGCATTTGCTCTTTGCGATCTTATCGCTATGCCAAGCTCCCCTTTTCCCGCTTTCACTTTAGGCTCTATCCAAGATCCTCTGCAAATGTATCTTCAAGACATCTATACGATTGCAGCTAACTTGGCAGGACTTCCCGCAATTAGCATCCCCTCGGGCTTTAGCGAAGATCGCAAGCCTTTCGGGTTACAACTACTTGGACCTCAGCTTCAAGATCATACCGTATTGCAGATGGCTCATCAATTTGAAACAGCCACGTCCTTTCATAAACAAATTCCTTCTTTATTTGATAAGGGTTAATCCTATGACAACAGAAAAAGAGCAAAGCCTTTGGCAACCCGTGATTGGACTTGAAATCCACGTGCAATTAAACACAAAAACTAAACTATTTAGTCGCGCTCCCAATCGATTCGGAGATGAGCCCAATACAAATATTACAGATGTTTGCACAGGACAACCCGGAACCTTACCCGTTCTTAATAAAGAAGCCGTCAGAAAAGCCGTACAATTCGGTTGCGCCATCAACGCTCTTGTAGCTCCTTTCAGCAAGTTTGATCGCAAATCTTATTTTTATCCAGATAGCCCCAGGAACTATCAGATCACCCAGTTTGATCAACCAATCGTTCTAGGAGGTCATATAGAGGCTGAGGTAGAAGGAGAACTTAAACATTTTGCCATCAATAGAGCTCATATCGAAGATGACGCCGGCATGCTTAAGCACTTTAGCACTTTTGCAGGCGTTGACTACAATAGAGCAGGTGTTCCCCTTATCGAGGTTGTATCCGAACCATGTATGCATTCGGCTAAAGAAGCTGCCGCCTATGCCATCGCCATCCGATCTATCATGACTTATCTGGATGCCTCAGATTGTAACATGGAAGAGGGCTCTTTACGTATAGATGCCAACATCTCCGTTAGACCCATGGGAGAAACAACGCTTCGTAATAAGATCGAAATCAAGAACATGAACTCTTTTCATAACATGGAACTTGCCATCGATGCCGAGATTAAACGTCAGATCAAGCTTTACACTGCTCATGCAGGTAAAGACTCAAGCGATGTCATCTTCCCAGGCACCTATCGTTTTGATCCAGAAAGCAAAGAACTGGTCTTGATGAGGACTAAAGAAAATGCAGAAGACTATCGCTACTTCCCCGAACCTGACCTTCTTCCTATTATTTTGTCAAAATCTTATATCGAAGAAGTCAGAGCTTCCCTACCCGAGCTTCCTTTACAAAGATTTAAGCGCTACGTATCGGATCTTTCTCTTTCTAAAAGCACGGCCTATACCTTAATTCAAGATAAGCCCCTTTGCGACTATTTTGAAAAGTGTTTAATCTCTTGTAAGAACCCGAAGGCCTTAAGCAACTGGCTTGTCGTCGAATTTACAGGAAGGCTTAAAGAATCGGGCATTAGCTTAGAGTCAAGTGGCATCCCAAGTCACCACATCACCGAGCTTGTCAATATGATTGAAGAGAATGTCATCACAGGAAAAATTGCTAAAAGCGTTGCCGATGATATGGTAGCAACCCCAAGTACCTCCCCTAAGATCATAGTGCAAAATAACCCAGACTATCAACCCATCTCCGACACGGCTTCCATAGAAGCTCTTGTAGATCAAGTCTTAGCTGAAAATGCTCAATCCATCTTGGATTATAAAGCAGGAAAAGGCAGAGCCTACGGATTTCTAGTTGGACAGGTGATGAAGCTTTGCCAAGGCAAAGCTTCTCCTAGCCTCGTTAACGAGCTTTTAAACAAAAAGCTTCTTTAAAAGATAGCTTGAGGCAACTCAAGCTATTCTAAACTCTTTAACACACACACGTTTACCTTGAAAGGCAAGTCCCAACGCTAAGATGCTTTTAACACCTCTTGATAAAAGCTCGCTTGTATACTTTTCTTGCCTGATTTGTTTAAGAGCATCTTCTGCTGCCAAGGAAAGACTCTCTGCTTCCTTTAC
>JAZKAC010000043.1:0-3077 GCA_040389325.1 Chlamydiota bacterium
GTGAGGGGGAGAAAGGGTTTTGATACATTTAAAGGGGTCATAAGTTCTTTCCTATTTTAAAGTGATGATGGAAGTTAAAGGTCTATGGTCGGAGAGTGCGGTTGAGGTGATTTTTTTCGGGTCATAGTATGTTTCTCCAACAGTCGTATTAATGCTTTTAACGCGGTCTACCAAGGCTAATGTGTAATCGAGCTCTAACGCTTTAGAGACCTTTTTTCCGTAGAAACGAGGTGCACAGGAGTCATCTCCATCCCAAGTTGGGGTCTTATTTTCTTTATTTCCGTCTAAAAAAGTAAGTGTTGAGAGATCGGTACTCATGGGGGGAGAGGTTACTAAACTAAGGCCTGGCACTGCTTCAAGATTCTCTCTGCATACGTTAAGATCGCCGCAGACAATCGTAGCTAAGTTTTTATCCGCAAAAAGTTTTACTTTTTCTAAGATGATTTGCATCTGTCTTCGGTTTGCTAGAACTTCATCGTTTGTCGGAAACTCTGGCTCTTCCCCATGTTGTGCATGAGTTGTAAAGATCCTTGCTATATTCTTCCCTTCAGTTTCTAAGGTGAAACCAACGACTGCTTTTGCGCTGTACTTTGTTGTGCCGATCAAGGTGTCTTCGGGAAAAAGCTCGACATCAAGTTCTTTTATGGGGAATTTACTCGCAATAAAGATACCTGAAGAAGTACCGATAGATCTTGGGGCAATATTAAAATATATATGAGAGTAGCTATTTTTTAAAGATTCGCCTAAGTCCATAGCGCTTCCCGTATCGAATGTTTCGTATAGACAAACGACATCGGCATCTTGTCTTAAAATTTCCTCGGAGATTTTTTCTGCTCTATAAAAATAAGAAAGAACCCCTCCATCCGTAATGGAGTATCCCCCAGGGACAAAGCATACGTTCCAAGATAGTAGAGAAAAAGAGTTATCTGGAGGGAGGCTTTTTTCTTTTGCCGTTCCTGCAACATAAAGAAAAGGTTCTGTGGATAAGTTGGCGGCTAAAGAGCGTAAAGCTACGCCAGGAAGCGTTGTAAATGTGGCCAAAGCGGTATAAAGTCCATATCCTACAAGAAGACTCCATTTTCTTATCAAGTTTTGGATTTTCCCGATTGTATCACCGTTTTTAACAGGATAGAGCTCATCTATGACGACCTCCATCTTATAACATTCTCTGCTTTTGCAGATAGGATCCGTCAGGTAAGAGGCGGCTCTAAAGGCTACCGACTTACATCGATTTGTGATACTATCGAAAGAGATGTAATTTTGTGATGAATTTACATTAACAGTGTTATTTGAAAAGCAATCTAATGTAATTTTCATAAATAATTCTCTGGATTAAAGTTTTGTTAATTTGTTAAGAAATAATATACGTAAAAGTTTAAATTATTGCAATTATAAATCATTTTTTAAATCATTTTTTTTATTTAAAAAATATGAGCCTTTTGCAAAAGGGTTTTGTATTATTGATTTTTTTTCTCGAGGGGAATTGTAGTATTTGATAGATTAAGTTTTATGGATAAGAATTTTAATATAGAAGAAGCGAAGAAATTCCTGGAAAACCGAGAGTCGGAAGAAAAAGAAAAAAGAGAAGCGGACAGGAAAGCTACTTTAACGATTGTGATTGATAGTTTAAAAAGTATTTTTCTTGATACTGGAGTTGAAGTTTATCTAGTAGGATCTATTGCAAAGCCTTACATGTTTCATCCTTACTCGGATGTGGATGTTGTGCTTAAGAATTTCAAAGGAGATAGATTCGATCTTTGGACTCGACTTGAAACGGCAATTAAAAAAAATGTAGAGGTGATCATTTTTGAAAACTGTCACTTTCAAGAATATGTGATTAAAGACGGGTACAAGGTATTGTAGATGGAAAAATATGCGATTTTGCTTGGGTATTATGATAAGCAGTGGTTGTTTGTGCAAAAAATCCGAAGACAACTTGTTGAGCTTGATCTCTCTTCTTATGAGTCAAGATATGTATTTGCTTTAAAGGTTCAGCAATTTTATACGGCAATCGAAGACCTTTTAAAGCAAACAGCCAAGAGTTTTGAAAATCATATTCAAGATCTTTCGATGTTTCACAAGGAATTACTTGTGCGATTACATACTGCCATCCCTTCGATAAGACCGAGTCTTCTTTCTGAGGAGAGTTTCCTTTTTCTAGATAAAATTAGAGCATTTCGTCATTTTATTCGTCATGCTTACGACTGCGAGTTGAAGGAAAAAGAATTAGAAGAAATTCAAGATAAGCTCAAAGATTGCTATGCAGTCTTGGAAAAAGATTTTTTAGGATTTAGGCTGTTTGTGGAAGCGCTAGTAAGAAAGTAGTTTGCTAAACAGGCTTCTGTATGCAGCTGTTTTTACGGGTAAGGACTGTACGGGGTTTGTCCTTATCAAGAGCAAGTTATCCAATAACTGTTTTTCTTCTTCGATTCCCTCGTGTTTATGCACGTTTACGATAATTAGATGAAAATTCAGTTCGGGGAAATATTCTTCCAAAGCTTTATGAAGTTCTAAGGAGCTCTCGTCTGTAATTTCAATATTTTCTTTGTTTTGGTAATAAATGTTGGGTTCCAATGAATATTTATTTGCAAATCTGATGAAAAATACTTTTCCTTTATAGCTCTTGAGTTGTCTAAATCTTTCTATTCTTTTTTTATATTTTTCTACCAATTTTCCCATGGTACGCTCAAGGTAATAGGAGTCGCCCCTCCATTCTCCTTCATGGTGAAATTCCATATTATAATAAGTTTGAAGAAGGATCATATTACTGCTTTTAGCGGGGACTAGATATTTTTCTTCCAAAAAGTGTGAAAAATCATTTTCTAATATTTTAATGAGCTTTTTAGAGTCCGTGGATAAAATCCAATCAAATGGGAAAGCGGCTTTTCTAACTCCGCAACTTTTTAAAATATCTGCAGCTTCGCAATAAGAACCTAACCCCACAAATAATATATCTTCTCCAAGGTCGTCTATATGAAGTTCTTCGGGATTTATTTGATTCGTATTGTTAGCTATTAGGGGGAAGATGAGCAATAGGCTAAGTATTAGATACAGCACGGAGTCGTCCTATCGATTTT
>JAZKAC010000044.1:0-3806 GCA_040389325.1 Chlamydiota bacterium
AAGGCATTCAACACGCTCTCATTAGAAGGATCAAATATCGGAACCATAAAAAAACACCCTTAACAAATATCCACATCTTTAATTAAATTTTTAGGATATAAGCTTTTTAAATACTTTTCTAACAGGGTGCCGTTTTTGGCGATCCCAGCTTCTAAGGTCTCCATAAAATGCATGACCCTCTCCGCATCTACCTTATGGATAGCTCTTTCTCTTAACATCAAAACGGGAGCGTAAAGAAGCCAAAGAAGGAAGTCTTGATCTTTTTGCTTAAGAACATGATCGGAAAACAAACTCTTTACGGAAAAAAAGAGCTCGGCACCTGAGCTAACGGTGGTATCTAATCCATCCTTAGAGGTGAAGATAATGTAGTCAGGCTTTTCTATCTCTGCCGTTTTTAAAATGAAGAAGGAGTAGAAAATCTCGATGAAGTCTTGCCTTTCTCTGCAGTTAAGTGTTTTTCTCTTAGAGAAAAACACTTCATGTATAAATAGGGAAGACTTTTGAATAAATTCTTTTAAAGAACCTCTATCAAAATGTTTGGGATAGGCATAACCACAAGCCCCTCCCGTCAGTATCTGCTCTTCTAAATGATGCATAAATACGGCAGCTTGCTCTTCATTTTGATACTCATTTTTTTGGAAGTAAAAATCTGTATGTTTAGCTAGGCGTAAAATACCTAAATTATGCTCTTTACTTTCTAAAAGTCCTTGTAAGGCTACAACTCTTGAATGCTCTTCAAAGGAGGTTCCGTCTTGAAGATCTATGAAAAGTATCTTTTTTTCTTCCTTAAGAAGACATCTTTCTAAAAAGACATAAAACTCTTCAACAACTTTTGCCGATTCAAGAGAGCGTTGTCTTAAAGGCGCTGGCATATTGATCACGCCAACTTCTTTACCTTGCAACGTAAAATGAAAGAGCTTAGCAAGAGCGTTATTTTGAGCTAAAGGATCCCACCCGTCTTCAAACTCCCCTTTAAGAAAAGCGGATATAATTTTCTTAATAGGCCCGTTAGGACTTTTATGTAAGATCTCTCTTAAGGCTTCATCTTCTAGGTGTATGACATCACTTGTTAGATTGTGTTTTTTTTGTAGACCTGCAAGATCTTTTAAAAAGGCAGTGACTTCTTTTTGCACGCTAATGGATAGAAAATAAGAAGAACATAATTTATGTGTTAATAAAGAAAACCTTTTTTCTGCAGGAGTAGGATGTTCTTTCGAGATAAATTTTTTATATTCTATCGAGTTGATCGCATCTCGTAAATATCCTCTAAAATCAGAAAAATAAAAGGAAGCCGTTTTAGGGGATACATCTTGGGCGGCAAGGGTTTGTGGGGTCGCAGCTAACATTAAAGACATTAAAGCCTTGCTAAGAGAAGAAGCCCACGCGTTATTTTTCTCTTTAAAAGCTAACTTATAAAAGTCTCTGACTAAAGAATCCGTCCCGACTAAAATAGCAATAGCCCTTTTTTGGAAGTCTTTTGCTTCGAGCAATCTTAGATTAGCTAGCATTGGGTTATTAGACTCTTCTCCCTTCTCAAAATCATAAAGAAGCTGTAATCTTCTCATACACTCTTGATCATAAAAAGGCTTACCATTTTCTTTTTTCAGATAGAAAAGCTCATAGCGAAGATCGCTTTTGATCTCCTCCAGATCTTCAAAGGAGTCTACTTGATCTTCTAAACCTTCTTGGAAAAACTCTTCTTTTTGCCTTTCTTTCATTTTCTTCTCTATACTGGGAAGGTTAGGGATGATCTGTCTTTCTAAGTGTTCCATCATCTCTCGATACTCTTTTAGCTCAAACAGGTCTTTTACGGAAAAACCCCGTTTAAATAGTCCAGTAAATTGTATTAGCTTTTCTTTTGCCTCTTGCAAAATAAAGACAACGGCCTCAATCCCCTTTTGCACTTGATGATCTTCAAAATGTCCCTGATGTTTTGCATATATCTGCTCAAAATAATAGCGTACAGCTTCAAAGGCTTCTTTTACGAGCTCTTCATTTTCCTGAATCCGATCTTCATTAAGCCATCTTGTAGGGTGCAGGCTATCTTTGTCTTCTTCCATTTCAGGTAAAAAGGAAATCCTACTATCGACTTCCGAAAGACTTGATAAAATATCAATAGCTTCAATGATAGAAATTCTATCTTTAGTTTTAATCCTTTTCATACAAACACCTTTAATTAGTACATTTAACTTAATTATGTAATAAATTAATTTACATTAAAACACAAATAATATAAGAATTAGTAATTCTATCTATAAATAACTGAAATTCATGAGAATAGAACACTGATTAAAATTTTATTTACAAAAACAATAGACTTTAAACATCAAATATTTTATCTCTCAGATAAACAATCAAATAGGAGGCTATAATGTCTATTAGCTTAAATAAAAACGTATATTCCTTATTTCTGAGCACATTATTTTTTGCTGCATCTTTACAGGCTGCCGTAGAATTAAATGAGGGAGTCGCCAACCCTAATAGTATACAAATCGTCCCAGTACCCCCATCACCGTCGGCAAATGACATTGCCTTACGAATCCAATACCCTAAAAAGGGAAGCATAGAAAAAAAACAACCTGTTCACGTGGAAGTACGAGTAGACTGGTTTCCCCTAGGAATACAGACCGATCTTCCCAGAAAAAATGAAATTTATGATGACGATATGGGCCAAAGTATTCACGTATTCATTGATGATCATGATTATTTTGAACTTAATGAAGCGCTCTTTGATGCCGTGGATGATCACGATGAGTTTTTTGATCAAATTGCAGAGATGGATGTCCCCTTCACTTTAGAGCCAGGAGCTCACATCATTCGAGCTTTTCCTTGCAGATCTTTTGGAGAGAGCTTAAAAAGCGCCAAAAATTTCATCTCAAGCGTTTTTTATATACAAAAAAAAGGTCCCATTGCAATGGATCTAAAAAAACCTTTTTTAACCTATAATGAACCTCAAGGAACTTATAAAGATGCTAGTAAACCTATCTTATTAGACTTTTATATCAATAACTGCGCTCTTTCTAAAGACGGGTATAAAGTACGAGTAACCATTGACGGGCTAAACCAAAGATTCCTCTACGATTGGACTCCTTATTATATTTATGGGCTTCCAAAAGGATCTCACACCATCCGATTAGAACTTTTTAGCCCACAAAACGTCCCTATCCCAGGATCTTTTAACCATGTAGAAAAGAAGATCTTCATAGAGTAGGTTTTCTATCTTCCGATAGGGACCTTAGGGTCCCTATTTTTCTAAAAAATCAATGTCCGTGTCCACCGCCTCCATGACCGCCATGCTCCTCATGATGATCATGATCACCGTGATCTTCGTGTCCTTCATGACCATGCCTGTCATCTCCATCGTGATTCCAGCCATCATGATAGTGGTTATTATGATAATAATAGTTATCTTCATAATACCCGTTTCCGTAGTAATAAGGCCCTCCGTACTCCACATAAGGCCCATCACCGCCACCTGATCCCGCACATCCCGCAAGAGCGAGCAATCCAACACTTAAAACTATTAACTTCATTTTTCCCTTCTATCAAGCTCATTGTTTTTGAACGAGGTGTTATTATCCAAACGATTTCCCCTCAAAGGATTTTCTGTCATATCGTCTATTGCTGACCTAGCAATTAATGAGCTTTTCATATCTTCTTGAGAGAGGGGTTCTTGCTTGGGTTGAGGAAAGCAACAACTAAAAACGGAAGAAAAACAAGAGCTATTATTTTTTGTGGATATATCCGAGCTCATTAACCTAAAAACGGCACAGTCTTTAAACATAGCTCCACCGTGTCAGCTCTTT
>JAZKAC010000045.1:0-1904 GCA_040389325.1 Chlamydiota bacterium
CCAAGGTTTTTTTTATCCAATCCTCTAGGACGAATAGTTCTAGAGGATTTTTTTTTGTTCGAATTTATTCACTCAATCCAAGTTTTGGGAAATTTTTCTTTAATTTTTGACAAAAATGCATCTAAATGCCCGTTTTTTTGTTTAAGAATAAAAAGTGTATCTAATACACTGGAATCCTGATTTTGAAGAGAATCGAGATTGGAGATGTAATTGAGGTCGAGGTGGAGTCCTTCTAGGTTTTGCAGCTCTTCTAAAGGATTGATGTCGGAGATTCGATTATAGGAGAGGTTAAGAACACGTAGATCGGGTAGCTCTGCTAAAGGACTGATATCGGAGATTCGATTATAGGAGAGGTCAAGATCGCTTAGATTGGGTAGCTCTGCCAAAGGGCTGATGTCGGAGATTCGATTACCTCTGAGCTCGAGAGTACGTAGACCATGCAGCTTTGCTAAAAGACTGACGTCGGAGATTTCATTATTCTCGAGGGTAAGGCTCGTCAGATTAGTTAAAAAAATAATTTCTGGAGGAATGCTTTTTAGTTCACGCTTATTAAAAATAAAGGATCTTATGGTTGCCAGCTCTTTTTTGTTGATATGGAGGAAGTTTCGAATTTCCGAAGCATTTCCTAAATCTCCTTTCCATAAGAGCTGTATGTCTTTAGGCAATGCTCTACAAAGTCTGGGGAAAATCTTGATGAGGCTTTCATCATGAAATGCTTGAGCCATTATTTGATAGTCTAGATCAGATGCACTTTTATCCTCTATAAGTCCAGCTTCTTGAAGGTTTATTAAAAAAGATAGATTTTCATTGTGAATTTGAGTGGCCATTTTATTGCATTCTTTCCGAGAAAGGGCGAAGATTTTAAGATCTTCTGGTAAGAGATGCCTTTGTTTTTGATCCTCTAATATCTGAGAGCTTTCTCTAAAACGAGTATAATCGCTATTGAACTCTTTTATAGAGTTATTTGTACGCTGAACCTTTAACAAATCTTTTAAAATGAGATAGTCAAATATCAGTATTGAGATGTCTTTCATTATAAAAACTTCCTTAAGAAATTTTTCATGAGAGAGTGGTAGTAATTGATTATAAGTTTTTGAATGATTTTTTTTATCCGAATTTATTTGTTTATAGACGTTTAAATTGCGTATTTCTGAGATTTTAATATCAGCAGGAAGAGAAACATTCTCAGATAAATTGATTTCCATAGCAGTAAAAAAAGGGTCAGTTAAAAAGCCTTTAGGGACTTCGTTAATTCTTAGTTCAGAGAAGTCCAAAGGCAAGGATGAAAGATTAGGGTCTTGTAAATCTTTGATATAGGTGCAAAGAGTTTGACGAGCCTCATTTTCTTTAATAAGTCCGTCCATCTTAAAATACTCTAAGATCTCTTTGTTTGTCATATTAGAGAAGTCGGGAGTGGGTTTTGAAGAGGGAGTATAAGTTCTTGTTAGCAGGGGGATTACCTGTAGATGGGTTGATATCGCCTGTTGTTGGTAGTTTTGAACGGCTAATGCCAGCTCCAGATGCTCCCGGACAGGGAGGCTGCAGAGGTCTTCGAAAAGATGCTGGACAAGGGATTGTTCCTCCGACCTAAGAACAGGGTTATAAAGCAGTTCTTGGAAGAGATTTGTAAGTAAGCTAGAGGCCTTTTCTGGGTATTTTATAATTTTAGAATAGTTTTTTTTTATTTTTAAAAGGTTGTCGTGAATGTTTAAAGGTTGCATAACTTTCCTATTTTTATTTTAATGTAAAACTAAATAAAATAGAAGTAAATCGAATAATGTGTATTTTTTTTTAGTTTAATGATTGAAAAGTGTTAATTATCTTTGTGATGTATGAAAGAGTAGGTCTCTGCTAATTACGACTGTAGGTTCCTATAAGTTGAGCTTCTCCTAAAATAAGAGATT
>JAZKAC010000046.1:0-20924 GCA_040389325.1 Chlamydiota bacterium
GCGATTTGGTGTAGGATTTTGACTATCTGAGTTCACTGGAAGGATTGGAGACAAACTTCAAGAACAAGAAAAATAATAATTATTTTATGCTTTTAGGGTTGTTGATTAATAGTAGCGCTTATTGTTATCATTCTTCATTACTCTATATTTTTTAGGATTTTTCATGATTGATCGTTGGTCTACTTTCGCTTTAAGATCGTCATCAAGAGACCTGGAACGGAGATCTTCGAATTCCGAAGCCTTAAGTCAAAATATTGTAAAAAAAGTAGCAGAAGATACCTTAGCTAATTGTCCAGAAATTACAAGTGAAAAAAGAGAACTTCTTGTTTTCACGGACCCGAGCAGCAGCTCCACGGAATCGCCTTCGACCAAAACTAAGGAGCAAGACCAATCGAATCTTCAAACATGCTCAAAAGCATACAAGAAAATATTTGGACATTCACAGGTTTCTGAAGATCCAGAAAAAAGAGAAAATCCTAAGACAATCAAATCAAAACCGCCTTTTGTCATAAAAATAATTCGATATGGACCAGATGGAAGGTACATATCCGAATCTTGGATACCCACCCCGCTCAAAAACACCTCAAGCACTAAATGTTTTTTTTCGAAGGGGTAGGTTAACGCTCTGCTCGGATTATTGAGATAGACTCTATCGGTCGCAACAAAGTCTCTATTTTAGGATCCCACTTTACCCCCCACTCTTTGGCAATGCGTAAGGATCCGACTTTCCGATTTTCCGTCATGAATTCAATAGATATGGGACTATCTCCCGCATTTTCTCTAAATACTTTTTTTATGTCTAAGATATGAGAAAGCTTTGCCTTATGCACATCAAGGCAAATTTTTATAGTGGGGACTTTTACTTCTACGGTTTCTGGTTTTTTACCCTCTTGAGAAGTAGTAGCTTTAGCCATTGCCATCGCATTATTCATCCGTCTTTCCTTTAGCTCCGCGATCTGCATCATAGCCCTCCCCTTTTCATACATTTCATCACAGGTCTTAAGCACTTTTTCATCAACCGTGGTTAGATCCGCAAGCCATCTGCAGTGCAATTTAACTTCTTCTTGATTCCTTTCTACTTGCAAGACAGCATATATAAGTTTTGTCTCTACTAAAAGCGCGTGGTTTTGTTCATAGAGCTCTGACCATATAGGCAACTCATAATGTTCTATCCCATCGCTAATAGTTAAAATAGCAAACTTCTTCTGCGTCTTATTAGAGATCTTAACGGCTACGGTCTCTATAATAAAAGCTGTCCTGCATACTGCCGTTTTATCTAACTTTGAAAAGTCACTTACGGGACAACAAGAGTATTCGGCAAAACGATCTTTAAACTCATCTAAAGGATGCTCTCTTAGGTAAAAACCTAATAACTCATACTCTCTTTTTAACATTTGCTGTTTTGTAAATGTTTTATGACTTGCAGGAGGCGTTTCAAACATCTTCTCTCTATCATCTTCAATCAAAGAAAAGAAATCTAAAAAACCTAATGATGCATCTTTTTGCTCTCTAGCTACAGAAGAAAATATAGGATCTACAGTCTCTAGTAAAGCAGGTCTAGACCACGTAGTGAAATCAAAACAACCGGCTTCTATCAAGTTCTCTATCGATTTTTTCCCTACTTTCTTTATGTCCATTCTTCGAATGAAATTATATAAAGAAGTAAAAAGACCCTTCTCCTTCCTTTCTAGTAAGATAGCATCTACAACACCTTCCCCGACTCCTTTAATGCCCGACATGGCAAAACGGATTCCTTCCGATGTTGCAACAAACGCTTTATTCGATTCATTAATCCCAGGAGGTAAGACGGGTATGCCGTTACTTTGACTTTCTCGAATCATTTTAGCTACCTTCGTGACATCATCTTTATCCGATGTCATTAAGGCTGCTATCCACTCCATAGGGTAATTTGCTTTTAGATAGGCTGTTACATAGGTCAAGTATCCATAAGCTGCAGCGTGGGACTTATTAAAACCGTAAGAGGCAAACTTTTCAATCTTATCAAAGACCTTCATGGAAGTTTCTTCGTTGATTTGATTCAGTAAGGCCCCTCCTTGAAATTTCTCTCTTTGCCGAGCCATCTCCTCTCTATCTTTTTTCCCCATCGCTCGTCTTAACACATCCCCTTCTCCAAGAGAGTAGTTAGCTAGCTTACTTGCTATTTGCATAACCTGTTCTTGATACACCATGATACCATAGGTCTCTGCTAAGATATCACCCATAAAAGGATGATCTATCTCGATAGCTTCCGTCCCGTGCTTTCTTTGAATAAAAGAAGGTATCATCTCCATGGGTCCTGGTCGATAAAGAGCTCCCACGGCAATAATCTCTTCGAACTTATCTACGTGGAGTTGTCGAGCTAATTCTTGCATACCGCCAGATTCCAACTGGAAAATTCCTTGTGTCTTACCCTGATTTAAAAGATCAAAAGTCGCTTTGTCATCTAAAGGAAGATCTATCCAAGATAGTCTCACTCCTCTACTGATCTCTACAGCATCCACAGCCTTTTGAATGGATGTCAACGTTTTTAATCCTAAAAAGTCTATTTTTAAAAGCCCAACCGATTCTACGGGTTTCATCGAAAATTGCGTGACGGCCATTTCAGAATCTTTAGGAGAACATAAAGGAATGTTTTCCATTAAAGGATTAGCTCCGATAATTAAACCTGCAGCATGTATCCCCGTATTACGAATAGATCCTTCTAAACGAAGGGCGAGCGTAATAAGCTCATGAACTTCTGGATCAGACTCATATTGTGATCTTAAATCGGGATCTATCTCTAAAGCTTTATCTAAAGTCATGGTGGGATCTTCAGGAACCAACTTGGCTAAGGCATTAACCTTTGCCAAAGGAATGCTAAGCATTCTTCCGACATCTTTTAAAGCCATCTTTGCTTTCATCGTTCCAAAAGTAATGATCTGAGCTACTCGATCTTTTCCATATTTACGCACGGTGTAATCAATGACTTCCTGTCTACGCTCCATACAGATGTCAACGTCAATATCGGGATATGAAATCCTTTCAGGGTTGATAAATCTTTCAAAAAACAAAGAAAAGCGTAAAGGCTCAATGTCCGTGATCTCAATTAAATATAAAATGATGGAGCCCGCTCCCGATCCTCTTCCCGGTCCCATGGGGATGCCTTGCTTTTTTGCCCAATTGATAAAATCGTATACAATGAGCAGATAGTCTCCCATCCCTTTAGATGTAATAATCTCCAGTTCATAGTCCAACCGGGAGCGAACTATTTCCATAGGATCTTTATCTGGATATCGAAGCTGTACGCTATTTAAACGATCCGCATTATACCTCTTGGAAATACCCTCATCACAAAGTTGTCGTAAGAACTTCTCTGCCTCTTTCTCTCTTTCTTCTACCGTATAAGAAGTCCCCTCTAAATAAGGAGGAACAAAAACAGGATAATACTTTGCTTTGAAGTCAAAATCAAAATTACACTTACAAGCGATTTCTTCCGACCGGTCTACAGCCTCTGGCATATCTACAAAAAGCTCTGCCATTTGCCGAGGAGATTTGAAATAAAACTCATGAGAATGCAACACTTCTCGCTTCGGATTTAAAGTCTTTGATTTTAAATTACCAGCCGAGTCTTTCTCCCAAATTTCACAGGGTTCTCCCGACTGGATATTCATCAAGACTTCGTGGGCCTTCCAATCTTTTCGATCTATGTAGTGTATTGTGTTTGTAGCAACACAAGAAATTCCTTTTTCTTGTGAAAGACTCTTTAAACGGGCTATCACTTTTTCTTGATTTTGAACTAGCTCTTCATGCTTCTGATAAAGCCAGGGCTCTTGATTCATCTGATCTTCCGTTAAAAGATCCGATGTCATCGACTGCCTTTGTACCTCAAAATAAAAATCTTCTTGAAAAAGCTCTTGTAACCAAGACACTTCTTCTAATAGATCTTCTTCTTTATCTTGTAAAATCCACGAAGCGACTTTGCTACTAATAGCCCCCGACAAACAAATCAATCCCTCGGAATATTTCTTGATAAGTTCTCTGTCAATGCGAGGTGTATAGTAAAATCCTTCTAGATGAGCAAGAGAACTTAATTTACAAAGATTTTGATATCCTGTTTGATTTTTCACTAAAAAAACAATTGGATACCCGGCAGAAAATCCATATACTTTTTTTTTGTCCAGTCTAGAAACTGGAGCTACAGCTAATTCACAACCTAGAATAGGTCGGATCTTTCGATATTGGCATGCCTTGTAAAAGTCGACCGCTCCAAACATATTTCCCTGATCCGTCAAAGCTAGGGAAGAACATCCGTGCTCTACAGCTTTTGCTACCAAATTATCGATAGAGGCCATTGAACGTAAAACGGAATACTGAGAATGGACATGCAGCGGCACCCAAGACATAAACTTTGCCTCACAAAATAAAGACCCCTTATTTATACCAGTAATTCGAATTTAAACGCAGAGTAAAAATTCGTCTAACGGGAGTACCCAACCAAGCTCCCGCTATTGACAGTTTTCAAGTAAATGCTGGCGCGTAAAATTCCCCTCAAAATCGAGAAAATGTTGATTTTGCGTGTGATTTTCGGCTCGTAAAATTCCCCTCAAAATAAGAAAAATGTTGATTTTGCGTGCTTTTCTGATATGCTGAGGAGTATGAAAACATATAAATCAAAGATATATATATGACGACTAGGTTTATTGGAAGAAAAGAAGAAATCGACGGATTAAAAAATTTAATCCGAAAAAAAAGCGCTAGCCTAGTCGTCATTAAAGGCCGACGAAGAATAGGAAAAACGCGGCTTGCAGAAGAGTTTGCTGGAAACTTTGATACTCATTACACATTTGCAGGCTTGGCGCCCAGCGAAGTCACAACGAGTCAAGATCAAAAAACCGAATTTTTACGTCAGATGAAAAGACAGGGCATTCGCAGTTTGGGAGACAGCGACTGGGGAAGCTTATTTGACGATGTTGCCACTGCTTGTCAAAAAGGAAAAATTCTCGTTCTTTTAGATGAGATCTCATGGATGGGACATAATGATGATACTTTCTTGGCAAAATTAAAAAATTCCTGGGATCTTGAGTTTAAAAAAAATCCGAATCTCATATTAATCCTTTCAGGATCCAATGCAACTTGGATTGAAAAAAACATATTAACGGATACGGGTTTTGTAGGCAGAATATCCTATAGGCTTACCTTGGAAGAGCTTTCTCTATTTGAAAGCAATAAATTTTGGGGTAAAAATACAGCGAATATTTCTTCCTTTGAAAAATTTAAAATCCTATCCATCACAGGAGGAGTTCCTAGATACCTAGAAGAGATTCTCCCTCAAGAATCCGCAGAAGAAAACATTCAAAGATTATGCTTTAGAAAGGAAGGATTGCTATTTCATGAATTTGAAGACACTTTTTCGGATGCGCTATCCAAGAAAAGCGGCTCCTATAGAGTTATCTTAAAACTTTTAGCCGAGGGAAGATCTAGTCTTGGAGAAGTTGCTAAAGCTATCGGAAGGAACCGTCCAGATGGTGATGTTAGCGAGTTTTTAGAAGATCTTTGCAGCGTCGGTTTTGTTACGCGAGACTACACTTGGAATCTTGAAAGCGGGAATGATTCTATCATTAGCTTATTCAGATTGAGCGACAATTACATCCGATTCTATCTGAAATTTATAGAGCCCAACAAGGAAAAGATCCTTGGAAATACCATGCGTTCTTTGCCTAAAGGATGGGATTCTATTATGGGATTACAGTTCGAAAATCTCATCTTAAGTAAAAACAATCGTCTAAAGATATATGAACTTTTAGGAATTCCCTTGGAAAGCATTGTTCGTGCTAATCCCTTCTTGCAGACTCAAACAGTTACAAGACAAAAATGTCAAATTGATTTTCTCATCCAGACTAAAGAAGGGAATCTCTATATTTGTGAAATAAAGTTCAAAAAAGATGAAGTAGATAGTGGTGTAGTATCTGAAGTAAAAGAAAAGATTAAAAGATTAAAAAGAAAAAAACACATGTCCTGTCGTCCCGTGTTGATCCATGTAAATGGGGTGAGTGAGTCGATTCAACAGAATGATTATTTCATAAAAATAATCGACTTCGGAAAACTTCTTTGTGAATAAAAAATGGAGTTTTTTCTCCAATTAGTTTAGAATTTCGCACTCTTTACCCCGTATTAAAAAAGGATTGAACAATGCCATCTGGTCTACGCAAAACAAATTCCAACCAAGCAAACATTTACATACCACATAATAAGAAAGAAAAAAAACAAGAGCTCTCCTGTGATAAAAATCTGATAAATAGAGCTACTGAACTTTTCAATGCCTCAGTGAAAAGCTTCCAAAAAAACTCGACCCCTTCTTCCTATCATAACATTCACAATCAAACAAAGATTGTAAAGGAAGCTCTTATCCACGGTGATGGTCCTGCCGACCTAATATTGACACTACAGGAATTACAAAAAATCACAAATCCAGATAACAGATCTTCAGGGAAGAGCCCAGGATTCGGGTTTTATAATCTATCTAACAAAGTAAACACTCTAGCGCAGAAAGGTCTCCAACAAGCTGCTATTTATAACTAGCCCGTTTATTTAGAAAACATATCTTCCAAAGTAATAATCCTATCAAAATACGAAAGGTTAATTAATGCATCTGTTGCACCGCTTGCGCTAATTAACACTTTTTCAATAGTCTTACCTTGTAAATCGGAAATCCAATGAATTTTTTTTTCAAACTCATCAACCACTTCCGTGCCAGTTTTACTCCAGGTGTACTTGATTTCACAAATAGTTAAGACATGATCTGCACGATCAAATATAAGATCGATCTGATATCCTGGGTCTTCTGCTGCGGTCTTACGATTGAAAAACACACCACTTTTGTAACGAACGGCAGAAAATCCAATAATACCCGCAATCATTTTATTTTCTTTGCGACAAAATCGTTCGAAAGAAAACCCTAACCATTTTTGATAAGACTCTTTATTAAGGGCGTGCAGAGGATTAGTACTATAGTCTCCTTGTTGGATGCTACTAGATAAGGGAGCTATGAATTTAAAATAAAATCGCAAATAACTATCGGCAATTGAGTAACGTACCAAATTACTACTGTCTTCTGTTTGATAAGGCTGATATCTTTCAATAAATCCACACATTTCGAGGTCCTTAAGAACTGCTGTAAGAGTTCCCCCTCCTTTTTTTTGAAGATATTTTTCAATATCTTTTTTTTCTGCAAACTTAACCTGACTTAGATAATCGATAATTTCTTGATAATGAGCACTAGATGCAAAGCTGCTAATGAAAATTCGTTTTTTTTCATTACTAAAATAGCCATCTTTTTTAAAACTTTCTTCACAAATACCGATTTGAATAGAAGAGTGTTTTTTTATACGTTTTAAATATTCTGGTATGCCTCCAACAGTTAAATAAGCATCCATAATTTCCCTATTAGATCGACTTCCTAATAAGTCTGCCGTCTCTTTAAGAGAAAACTCTCTTAGATTTATTTCGTACATAGAGCGGTTATATAACGCTTTTGAATGGACTACTTGGTTTTGCATAAAGGAAGGAGATGATCCACACAAGACAAGTAATAAATCAGGATTATGCCGCAGCTTATTATCCCACACATATTTTAAATCGGGAATCAATTCATTTTTGTATTCTGCCAACCACTGAACTTCTTCGAGGTATAAAGTCCACACTCCACTTGAAACCTTACTAGAAATAAAGTCAAACAGCTCCAGCCACGTATTAAATTGCATATGCGTAATATATGGGTCGTTTAAGGCTTTTGAAAGCTGATAGAGCACTCGATACATTTGAGCCTTAGTGTTTCCATCTTCCACACCTTCCAATTTAAGAAGATTTCTTTCTCCCAAAGCATGCTCTATTAGCTCTGTTTTCCCAATCCTTCTTCGACCATAGACAATGAGTATATTAGCTTCTTTTGTCCGAAGAGCACCTTCAATATACTTCAACTCCTCTTTTCTCCCGATAAATCTCATATTTTTATCCACCTCTCCTTATGGCCATATGAGACTTAATTATAAGCTATGTGGCCAGAAAACACAAGACATTATTGGCCACATAAGGGTAATTTACTCGCGATTCGGCCAAAATAGAGTCCGTCTTCCACTTTTATGAGCCCAATATCTCTCACAACACACAATCTTTTATTTAAATCAATTTTGTCCAGAGTCTGGAAACTACAGAGTTGGCTCCATACTCTTTTCATCGGGGGCTTGAGGCCCTAAAGAATCCAGCTGAGGATTGGATTTGACCCTCCAAAGGGGCAGTAGTAGTACTGCTGCGATGCACCCGCAAACGGCAATGGCTATAATAAATCCTTGCCATCCTGATGTCTGAGCTAGCCACCCTAAAGGATATCCTGCCACGGCAGCACCTAGATAAGCAATCCACCCTACAAAGCCCGTTGCAGTTCCTGCGGCCTTCTTATCAGAAAATTCTACGGCAGCTATGCCTATCAGCATTTGAGGTCCAAAAATTAAAAAGCCTGCAAGGAAAAATAAAGCAGAATGCAGAACAATTAACCCACCTGGAACTACCCATAAAGCTACAATAGCCATCACTACACCTAAAGAAAAAAGAACGCTGACAGGCGCTCTTTTCCCCAAGAAAATCTTATCTGAAGCCCATCCTGCAGCTAAACTACCAACAACTCCTCCTGCCTCCAAACAGGCAACGGCTGCACTGGAAGCTAGCACCGAATACCCTTTAGCCTCTATAAGGAACAAGACGCCCCAATCACTAATAGCCATCCTTATAATATAGATAAAAAAGTAAGCGATACCTAAAAGCCAAATAAGCTTGTTAGATAACACGTATGTAAAAAGAAGTTCTTTTAAAGAAAGTGGTTTTTCATCCTTTTTAGAAGGAACCGAAAAGTCATTTTTAAAGTTTTCTATCGGGGGCAGCCCTAGAGATTGCGGCGTATCTCTTAATCGATTCATTAAAAAAAAGCCTGCAAGAACACAAAGAATACCTGGAATAAAAAGAGCCCACCGCCAATCCCAACAAAGGGCGCAACCTATCACGATAAAGGGAATCAAAAAACCCCCTAAACTATGAGACGTATTCCAAACTCCCCACCAAGACCCTCTTTCTTTATGCGAATACCAATAAGTTAAAAGACGAGCACAAGGGGGGGCTCCCCACCCTTGGAACCAGCCATTTAATCCCCAAAAAAGGGCAAATAATGTAAGCCCCGAAGAAAGGCCGAATAAAATATTTGACACACCTGTCAACATAAGGCCAAAAGCCATAAAGTATCTAGGGTTCGCTCGATCGGCTATCCCCCCACTCAAAAACTTACTTAATCCATAGCTAATGGAAAATACGCTACCCAAAAAGCCTAACTGTATTTTTTCAAAGCCAAGATCTTCTATTAAAAATGGCATAGCAGAGGCAAAACTTCTTCTCGTAAAATAATAGAAGATATAGCCGATGTAAATGCTATAAAAAATTCTAAATCGCCAGTACTTATACTGCTTCTGTACTTCTTTTGGATCTTCTATTTCCTGACGATGGACGGGGGGCTTAAGATACTGTAAAATGTTCACGGATCAACTCCAAGCAAAGTCTTTATTTTCAGCAATTCTAAGTGTTACCTATTTCATCGTTTAGTGCAACTATTCTAAATATTTCACTACCAAGTCCTCTGCCAAGCGCAAACTTCCCCTTGGATATAAACAACAACATTGTTACACTTCTAAGGGACTACTGTTTTTGAATATTGTTTTTACAAACCTCACACACTACTTACGCCTCGGGGAAGTGTTTTTTTGTAGTCATACCGCGGCAATTTTAACAATTTAAGAAAGCGACCCCCCTCGAAAGTTACAAACTTCGAGGTTTTATCGCTAAGGATGAGATAAACTTATGAGACATTTAGTTACTTGCCTATTAGGAATATTTTTCTTCACCTCCGCTTTTACTGAAGAAACTATAGAACCCTGCCAAAATAACAACAAAGATGTCGCTAAACTTTCAGAAGCTTTTGGTCACTTAATCGGGAAAAACATTACTTCCATGGGACTAAAATTTGATATGTTATACGTTATCAAAGGATTACAAGATGCTGCTATAGGCAAAACATCTCCTATGACAGAAACGGAGTGCATTCAAGCCCTAACTTCGGCTCAAGAAAGCTCCTTTAAAGAACAATCTTCTACAAACCTTCTTCTAGCAGAAGAATTTTTGAAAAAAAACGTAAAAACCGAAGGTGTTGTCTCTCTTGAAGAAGGAAAGATCCAATACAAAATAGAAAAAGAAGGGCTTGGAGATAAACTACAAGAAAATAGCTCTCCACTTATTCGCTATACAGGGAAATTTTTAGACGGTTCCGTTTTCGGGTCTTCTTCCGAAGATGAACTTATCTCTTTAGAAGAGATGATTTCAGGTCTAAAAAACGGTATTATAGGAATGCAAGAAGGAGAAAAGAGGACTATCTACATTCATCCAGATCTCGCTTATGGCACAACAGGATCCTTACCTCCTAATTCTCTTTTGACATTTGAAATAGAAGTAATAAAGGCGCAAGCTCCTATATCTCCTGAAGATCTTCCGTCTGCTCCCGTAACTACTTCTTCAGAAGTTGCCATGCCTGAATCATTAGAACAACTTAGATAATATTTTTAATGAAAGTCATTCTTTACGAACCTCAAATTCCACAGAATACAGGCAACATCGTTCGTACATGTAAGGTCACGGGAAGTGACCTTACTCTTGTAAAGCCCCTCGGGTTTTCTATAACGGATCGGGCTTTAAAAAGAGCTGGATTAGACTACTGGGATGGAGTTTCCGTAGAGGTAATCGACAATCTACTCGAATACTTATCTCATATCCAAACCCCCTTCTATTTCCTTTCAAGTCACGCCAAAAAATCTTATACGGAAGTTGCTTATACCCCAAACGATCTTCTCATCTTCGGATCGGAAACAGCGGGTCTTCCTTCCATATTTTTAGAAAAATGGCCAGAATTATTCATTACTTTGCCTATGATGAACGATTCTCGTTGCTTGAATTTAGCCAATACTGTTTCCATAGTATTATACGAAGCTTGGAGACAGCAAGGATTTCAGGGCCAAAAAAATGAGAATACTTAAAACATCATTAGCACTACAAATGGCTATAGCTACTCTGCTAGGTCTTATGTGTGGATTATTTTTTGGAGATCTGTGTTCGGGCTTCACCCCTTACGCGCAAGCCTATATCATGATTTTGAAAATCACTGCGATTCCTTATCTAATGGTAGCGATCATTCATGGGGTTGGCCAGTTAAGCGTATCTCAAGCCAAAATGACTCTGAAAAAAGGGGTCTTGTTTGTCGGGCTTGCTTGGATGATCAATATCATGATGGTCTACGCCACCTATCTTATTTTCCCAAAACCGAAAGTCACTCAACTGACGGGATATATAACGGGCAATTCCCCTCCTATCAATTTCTCCGAACTTTTGATTCCCGAAAATGTATTTTATGATCTTGCCAATAACATCATCCCATCTGTTGTAATCTTCTCTCTTCTCATCGGCATAGCTCTTATGTATTTGAAAGAGAAACAAACAATTATGCAAGGCTGTCAAAACCTTGTAGAAGTTCTTACTCGAATTACAGGATGGATTGCCAGAATCACCCCGATAGGCACATTTATTATTATTGCCAATAAAACGGGAACCATTCAGTTTGCTACCATTAGACAGGTAAGCAGCTATTTAATTTTATATATCCTCTGCCTGTCGATTGTAATTTTTTGGATTTTTCCTAAAATTACGAGTATGCTAACTCATATACCATCCTCACGCTGGCTAAAGCAACTCTCCCCCATTCTCCTCATCGCTTACACAACAAATGTAGTTATTGTTTGTCTCCCCTATATTGTTGAGCTGCTGAAAAAAGAAACTCTTAGCATCGATCCTTTTGATGAAAAGGCACAAAACCAGATCCAAGGAACCGTATCCGTTGCCTTCAACCTTCCTATGGGATCTCTTTTTATTACCCTTTTTATTTTGTTTATCTCTTTATTTTATCAAATTTCTTTAAATCTCCCAAGTCAAGTAGAGCTCTTTTTAACCACTCTTTTAACAGGAGTCGGTTCTATCGGGATGGGATCTTGGATCAACAATTTAACTTTTCTTCTCGACTCTTTAGGGTTGCCTCAAGACGCGCTATCTCTTTTCCTTACAACCCTCCCTTTTACCTCTGGATTTCAAGCTATGGCCTCTGCCATGCAAATCACTACCGTGTCCCTTTTAATCATCCTAGCCAGCAGAAAACTTATTAAGTTCAGCTTCTCTAAGATTATAAAAAAAGCAATTATTACATTTGTCCCTATTTTCGCTTTATTTGCAGTCATCAAAGCATTCAACCCACTTCCTGAAATTAAAAACGAAAAAACAAGTATATTCGAACTCAGTATTTCATCTAAAACCCCTGTCGTAACCTATAAATCCCCTCCCTTAAAAAACTCCGCCTCTACAGAAGAAAATGTATTTCAAAGAATTCTTCGAACAAAAATTTTAAAGCTAGGATACTCGGCAGATGTCGCCCCCTTCTCTTTTTACAACATAGAACATCAACTTGTGGGATATAATATTGCATTTGCCTATGAACTTGCCCACGACTTAGGATGTTCTCTTGCTTTCATCCCGATGAAATATGAGAATGTGGTTGCCGAGCTAGCAGAAGGAGTATACGACATAGCACTGTCAGCTCTTTCTATTAATGCGCAACGCCTAAAAGATCTTTCTTTTACGGAATCTTATCTTGAGCCTGAGTTTGTATTCATTACAACAAACCCTAATAAGAAAAAATTCTCTTCCTTAGACTCCATTAAAAATCGTCCTCATTTATCTATTGCCGTCTTGAAAGGAACTTCTTATGAAAATCAAGCTAGATCTTTATTTTTTAATCACCCTATTATTACCCTAGATAACCCAGATCAGTTTACAACCAATCCACCACCAGCTGACGCTCTTTTTTGGACGGAAAATGAAGCCATTGCATGGGCTCTTCGACATCACCAATTTAAAATCGTCTTCCCCTCTCCCTCTATTGGACGAGATAGTTTGGCATACGCAATCGCCCCTAATAATCCGCAACTTCTCAACTATCTTAATCAGTGGTTACAGTTGAAGAAAATACAAGGATACACGGATAAGCAATACAATCTTTGGATCTTAGAAAAAACGGAAATCGTAGTAATTCCACCACCCAGGTGGTCTGTACTGCGACATTTTGGATGGATTCAGTAAGTTAAGTCCGTTTAGTTAAACGGACTTTTACTCTTCTAAATCGCTTAACAAGCAGAAATTACAAAATCCTTAATAAAGTCCGCATCACGAAGCCCTATGATTCTCTTGCACTCTTTTCCATCTTTAAAAAGGATTAAAGTAGGAACGGAAGTAATCTGTAGATCTCCCGTTACTTTTTGAGCTAGATCTATGTCTAACTTAGCAATAGAAGCTTTTCCCTGTACTTCTCGAGCTACTTCATCCAATACGGGCGCCAACATACGGCATGGCCCACACCAGTCTGCATAAAAATCAACTAGTGTTACTCCAGATGCAATTTCTGCATCAAAATTTTCTTGCGTCAACTTCTTAATATTTTCTTGAGCCATGGTTAGTCCTCCGATAAATGATATAACGGATATATTGTATTACAGAAAGATTTTTTTTTCTAGACTTGAATTTTGCATGCATCTTATTTCCTTAAAGTTTTAAGATAATCCGTAAATTGAAAATTAAAAATGGATATCTATATCTATGACCATCATCGACATCGAAAACAATCTGAGAGAAAAATTAAAATATATAGCAAAAAACATCTCTTCTATGCATGTGGAAACCTTAGAACAGGCTTCTTTAGTAGACTCGAAACTCTCCTCTGACACCTTTAATACGGTCTTTGGAGGCAATATTACCGAAAAACTTGCTAAAGCAGTCTTTACTTATTACGAAAAAAATAACCAGCCCATATCTTGGCGGATTGGTCCTACCTCTAGCTCCATCCTAACTAATACCTCCTTAGAACGAACGGGATTTACCCAAGATGAAGTCTCCCTTGGGATGAGCTGCGATCTAGCTCACATCCCTGATTTCAAACCTATTACCATTTTAACGATTCGCACATGCGAAACTTTGTCTGATTTTATTGATTTTTCAGATGTCCTATCTTCTGTTTTCGATCCCGTGGACGACCAAGTGAAAGTGTTCTACCAAAAAATGGCACACCTATCCCCCGATAAAAGAAGAGATATGATCCTTTTCGTCGGGTATGAAAAAGAAAAGCCTGTAGCAACTTCTTGTCTATTTCTAAAAGATGTGGCTGGCATCTACGATATTGCGACAAATCCTCTAAAAAGAAATCTCGGCTACGGTTCTGCTTTATTTCATCATGCGCTTATCGAATCCAAAAAAAGAGGCTATCTTCAGGCTGTCCTCCAGGCGTCCCCCGATGGGCTTAATCTATACAAGAGACTAGGATTTGAAAAAGTTTGTCTTTTTACTACCTGGTCAAACAAACAATCTCTTCACAAAAAAAGAATAGATTTAAAGAAGTAAAACTAGTACATTTAATGCAAATTTTGCGGCCATGGCGGAATTGGTAGACGCGCTAGATTCAGGTTCTAGTCAGGGCAACTTGGTGGATGTTCGAGTCATCTTGGCCGCACTTTTTTTCTTGCATGCAAAATGCACTGTAGCTTAGGATGCCACTATTTTTAGTTACAAACCTATGAGCATTTTATGAAACACAAAATAGTTTTACACGCTTTCTTAAGCTGTGCAAGCCTTTCCTTTTTGAACGCTGCCGAAGCACCTACACCACCACCCATGTCCGCTGTAACAACGCAACCTAAAGGCGTTATCACACCAACCGTTGCACCTAAAGTGCAAAACGGCTTAGGCCTTATCCTGGATGCAGATTTCACTTGGTGGAAAGCTCAGATATCCGGAATGAATTACGCCGAAATCGATTCCCATGTAAAATCTCCTTCCGCTCATTTTAAACCAGGCTTTAAAGTAGGACTAGGGTTGGATCTAGACTTTGATGGATGGGACACTTATATCGGATACACCTGGTTTAAAGACCCTTGGTCTTCAAGTTCTCATAAATCCAAAGATGAAGTTAGCTATTCCTCTTTTGTTCATACTAACACTTCATCAGGTATTTTGAGTTCTATGATTTTAGCCGATGTTAAAAGTTCTAGAAAAGAGCAGTTTAATATCTTGGATGCAGAGCTCGGAAGAAACTTTTTCATCAGCAAGAGACTCACTCTTAGACCTCATTTTGGAATGAAAGCAGCAAGGATGTTAGAAAAAACAGATCTCATTCAAAACCAAGAAGGTTTAATGGGATTTGTAAAAGCGTTTCTATCGCAGACTTTATCTGGAATAGGAGCTAGAGCTGGGGTAAATACCGTCTGGCATCTTTCTCGCACTTTTGGTTTTTATGGAGACATTTCCGTAACAGCTCTTTGGAGCAGTCTGCATAACCATTGCAACTCCGAGTTTTACGATGATGGTATTCAAACGGATCGTCATAGCAATGTAAAAACACAAACCATCCTACCCGTAATTGAAATGGGCTTAGGATTAACGTACATGACGTGGTTTTATAATGAAACTTATCAACTTTATGCAAAAGCTGGATGGGAAGAACAGATCTGGTTAAATTACAACAACAACATGCCGAATGGAACTGTGAACAATACGGGTAATTTAACCCTACAGGGTCTTACGGCAAAAGTTGGATTTGCTTTCTAAGTCACCTTACGCAGAGACAGAAAAGCCCTGTAATTTTTTCAATTCTTTACAGGGCTTACTTTCTTTGCAATCAGAATAACTTTCCCTTTTCACCTGCTCCCAAAGAAGAGAGTTGAATAATCTCGGGGTCTTTCTCTAGCATAGGAGAAATCATAGAAAAATGATTTGAAAAATGATTTGATGCGTAGTGAGCATCTAAAGCATTTTTAGATGAAAATCGCTCAATGATTACAAACCTGGAAAGATCGTTTAAATCGCGATACAATGCGTACAGCAAACAACCTTCTTCAAAGTGCGTGGCTTGAACTAAAGCGGCCAATTCGCTTTCCATAGCAAGCTCCAGCCCAGGCTTAGCTTTAACCTTGGCTATCATAAATATTTCATCCACACTGCCTCCATTTATTTATAATGAGCCCTCTTAAAAGGGGGCTCTATTTCTCTAAACTTCTAATGGCGCAAAAAGAGAGTGTAGATCTTCTAGATTCATCTCAAGTGGCTTCGTATTAGAAGAATCAAACAAGCCTTCAGCCATCTCTTTTTTACGACCTTGTAAACTTAAAATCTTCTCTTCAATAGAACCTGTGGCAACAAACTTATACACAAAAACAGGTTTTGTCTGACCAATTCGATGAGCTCGGTCCGTAGCTTGGTTTTCTACAGCAGGATTCCACCAAGGATCATAATGGATGACCGTATCGGCAGCCGTGAGGTTTAATCCAGTGCCCCCCGCTTTTAAGCTAATTAACATCAAAGATTTTGTTCCTGCTTGAAATTCTTCAACGGGAGTAATCCGATCTTTCGTATCCCCTGTAATCATCGCGTAGGGAATAGAAAGAGCCTTCAACTCTTCTTCAATTAAAGCAAGCATGCTTGTAAACTGTGAAAAAAGTAAAATCTGTCGTTTTTCTTGTAATAACTGAGGGATGAACTCCATAAGATAGGCAAGCTTTGCAGAGTCTTGCATTGTCAGCTCCACAGTTGTGTTCTTTAGTAGTCTAGGATCACAACAAATTTGTCGAAGATTGAGTAAAGCAGCCAGCACGATGATTTGACTACGAGCAAGACCTTTACTCTCTACTTCGGATAACACTTTTTTCATCATAGTTAAACGAACAGCTTCATACAAATCTTTTTGTTTTTCAGAAAGATCTAAGGGGGTTATTATCTCCGTTTTAGGAGGGAGATCCAATGCAACCTCACCTTTAGTGCGTCGTAACATAAAAGGATGGATTCGTTTTTGTAGAATCTTCTTTCTTTCTAATGACCCCTCTTTTTCTATAGGCTTTCGAAATACTCGCTGGAATTGTTTTTCATCTCCTAAAAATCCAGGAAGCAGAAGATGGAAAAAAGACCAAAGCTCTCCTAAGTGATTCTCTATGGGGGTCCCCGTTAAACACAACTTATGTTTAGCTTGAATTTTTCGAATAGTATGATGTGCTTGCGTTTTTGCATTTTTGATATTTTGCGCTTCATCTAAAATAAGTAAATGAAATTCATGCTTTAATAATACATCCTGATCTCTTGCTAGAAGAGGGTAGGTTGTCAAAACAAGATCATTTTGATAGATGGTATCGAAATGTTTTTTCCTTTCATCCCCT
Organism: Chlamydiota bacterium; assembly: GCA_040389325.1. Lineage (GTDB taxonomy): Bacteria > Chlamydiota > Chlamydiia > Chlamydiales > Rhabdochlamydiaceae > CAIJXB01. The sequence continues at coordinate 17,361 of JAZKAC010000046.1, forward strand.
TGTAAAATGAGCACCTTTAATTCGGGAGCAAATCGTGCAGCTTCTTTAAGCCAATTTCCCATCAAGGTTGTAGGAGCTATCACAAGAGCGGGCTTATCCATACGACCGCTTTCTTTTTCTATAAGAATGTGAGCTAGCGTTTGAATCGTTTTTCCAAGCCCCATATCATCTGCTAAAATACCTGCAAGGTTAGAGGCTCGTAAAAACTGTAACCAGCTGACACCTTCCAATTGATAAGATCTAAGCTCACACTGCAATCCTTTAGGAGGAGACACCAATTCTATTTTTTTTGTGCGTCTTAGTATCTCTTTAAGCTGCTCATACTGCTTAGGAGCCTGCCAAGCTAACTTCTCTCCCATCCCTTCTTGTAACTCTCCAAGAACGGGAGCATCCCACTTAGAAAGTTTTAACTTATCTTCACCTTCATTTCCTTCTAAAAGACCAAAAAACGCCCCAAAGATTGTCTTTAGACGACTTAAAGGAATTAAGATAGCATCTGTTTTACTTACAGAAACAATCACCTTTTGCTGAAGCTCTTCTTCTGAAAGATTTTCTAAAATAATATTCTTTTGAGAAAGTATTCTTAAGATTTCTCGTAAGGAAGGAATCAAATTTACTCTTTTTCCATCTATAATGGACCCAAGTTCCAAATCAAACCAATCTTCTCCCGACTCAAGAGTGTCTGCATACCATTCATCTACTTCATGTATATTTTGAAAAGTAAATGCATTCGAAAAAGAAAACTTCCATCCATCCAATTTTCTAGGATTTACAAATCCTTGAAGTAAGTCCGCAGTAATTCCATTAAGATGCCCATCTTCATAGAAATTAAAGACGCTAGAATTGTAATGCGCTAGCTCAAACCCATACTCTTCTAATAACGCTCTAGCCTTACCCTCTTTCGCTAAATCTCGCTCTACTTGATATACTGCGTCCGTCGTTGTTACAACGGTAGCAGAACCCATTTCTCTTCCATATGACACCTTGGCGTCCTTATAAAGGAAAGAAAGTCTCCCTTCTATAACATTGTCATAACCATCCTCTTTCACATCCAAGGATAAATGCGGAACGGGGTCTATTTTAGACAAAACAATAAAAGGCTTTTCTTTAACGGGGACAGCTTTTAAAATGCTGGCTAATTTTTCTCGAATTAACGGAGACTTGCGTGTTTGAATGGGAGGACCTGCTAAAAGCTTTTTAGCTCCAGATGAAGAGATCGGGAGCTTGAGAAGTCCACAGGTTTTTTTTGTACTATCTATATAGACCACTTCCGTATTAAAGAAAAAACAATCAACCCCAGGCTCTAACGTAAAGCGAATCGTTTGCTTACCCTGTCCATCATAATTCCACTCAAAAGAAGCTTGTCTTTCTTCTCCCCAAACAAGAGCTGTTGACTCGACGGCTTTGAAAAAGCATCTACCCGTTTTTATAAGTTTTTTTATCAAAAAAGACGGCTCTCCCGCCCTTAACTTACTTTGCAACACTACCTGTAAAACTTCCCAGTCTTCACTTGACAAACTTTTCTTTATAGAGTCCGGCCAATCATATAGTTGACCTATCGCATAGGTCTTTGTAAGACCTGCTTTAAATTCTTTATTTTTCTTTTGTTTTAAAGAAGAAAATTCTAAGGCAACCGCAGGCGGCATTTCTTGATTAGGAATAAGAATATAGGCTAAAAATGCATCACTATTTTTTACGGAAGAAGCTAAGGGTTCTTCCTCAAGGGTTTTAAGCCAGTTATCTTCTTCCCTCGAAATCGAAGTTATATAAAAATCTTTTAATATGGTGGGGTTTCTTAAAACATATAGAGCCAAAATAGTGGAATGATGGCACTCTTGCCATCTGTAACTAGAACAAGTACAGCTAGGAGAAAGCACGTTTCCTGTTTGCTCTAGCACTACTAAGTAAGAAAAATATGTACCGTAAGTAATTTTTGCATGAATTCTAAGGTTGTCTTTTGAAAGAATTTCCACGGAACAATTTTTTAAATCCGACTGGACCATCTTAAGTCTGTTTAAATTACAAGACTGCACATGTTCATTAAACAAACCTAGAGCTGACTCTTTTTCTAATATTTCCACACTAACCCTCATATTAAAACTATCCGTATAGTTTAAAATAGAATGAACATAATAGCAATCAAATCTTCCTTAAACTTATTTTTTAATAAAAATTCTATTAAAAAATATATTTTTCTTTAGTATTTGACCCCTAGTAGGTAGGTAGTTTTTATGCTAGAAGACATTAAACACATTGTTGTGCTCATGCTCGAAAATCGCTCCTTTGACAGCATGCTCGGCATGCTATATCCAAAAAGTGATCTATTTAATGGATTAAGTGGGGAAGAATGAATGTTCCTAACCCCGATCCCAACGAATTATTCCTCGATATTAATGAACAGCTTTTTGGAATGAGTACTCAGAGAGAGGGAGCTGTGCCCACAATGAGTGGCTTACACAAAATTAGTGAAGATTCTCAAAAAATCATCAGAAGGTGTAGGAGGGGCAATCACGAAGAGATTAAAATCTATTTCAATGTTTGTATTTACCTTAACATCTGATAACGGAAAAGAATTTTCAGGTCATGAGCAGATTAGCAAAGAATGGTCTTGTCAGGCAATATTTTCCTAAAGAAAAAAGATTCGACGAAATCTCCAATGAGGATGTTGAAAGAGTGGAAACATTACTCAATAATAGGCCCAGGAAAATCCCTTTTTTTGAAACGCCTTAAGAGGCTTTTGAAAGACTATCTTTAGGCGCCCCTGTGAGCGAAGCCCAGGGATTGGACAAAAAACGAGCACAGCTGCCGAGATAGAATCTTAGAAGAATCCAAAAACAGAGATATAAGGCAACACTAGAATGTGTTATAATTTTTGAAAAACTACTAGATTTTTTTTATATTTTTAATTCTTCGAGTGGTGCACTTCGGGCTTGAAAGAGCCGAAGCAATTGTGACGGAATCGTTGATTTAGGACAATTCGAAATTTGGTTATAAAGGCACTTTTGTTGTAATTAAAACAGGCACTTTGCCCTCTGTATCAAATCTTCTTGAAGCCTGCCTTTGTTCTATCACGACTTCATTTGGCGCAATACCATCTTTATCTCTATCAAATACTTTCCAATAACATCCAGGAATTGAAGCAACATAAGATGGATTATTTTTTAGAAGAAGAAACAGACCGACTTGATCCAGAAAAGAAGGAATGCGATTAGATTTTTTTATCACTTCTTCACAGTAATAACACCAAAGATTCAAAGCCTCGATACCTTCTTTAGAAGAATTTATATAAATAGTTCCTGCATGCACAGCAAACGAGGGATCTTCCACCCCAATCTGTTGACAAATGGCTATTGGGGAAAACATAAATTCCTCAAAAGAAATGGGACGTAAAAACACGGCATCGGCATCAACCCATAATAAAGGCCTTTGAAGCTCCTCCATTTTTTGCTTTAAAAAATGTGCTTTGTAAGCGCAGTTTTTTACCCAATCCCCCCGATCGGGAATCCCTTCGATAAGGTGTTCGATGGAAAACCTTTTACAAGAAGCTCGAAGATTTTCTACTTC
>JAZKAC010000047.1:0-7143 GCA_040389325.1 Chlamydiota bacterium
TGAGAGTTCTTTGTAGTGACTCTTCGCTATGAGAAAAAGAGATGAAACAGGCTTCTTGCTGCGCGGGAGAAAAGTAGATTCCCCTTTCAAAAAGGTAGTGATAGAACTGTTTAAAAAGAAAAGGATCCAATCCCTTAAGATCTTCTTGACAAGAGACTTGCTTCACTCCGAAAAAAACAGTAAAAAAAGAACCTACCCGATGAATACAGACATTACTCTTCCGTGTATTTATCAATTCAAGAAGAGGATCTAAAAGAGCTTTAGCTTTACTCTCCAGGGTCTCATAAAAAAGGGGAACCTTTAGCTGTTTTATCGTTGCTAACCCAGCTGCTAGAGCTAGTGGATTACCTGAAAGGGTTCCTGCTTGATATACACCGCCTAGAGGAGATAATAGGTCCATAATTTCTCTTTTCCCTCCAAAGGCAGCAAGAGGCAACCCTCCGCCTATGATCTTACCTAGACATGTAAGATCGGGCTCTATGCCGTAATAGCCTTGAGCTCCGTTAAGCTCCACACGAAACCCCGTGATCACCTCATCAAAAATTAAAAGGGCTCCCGCCTTTGTCGTCTCGGATCTTAAAGTGTCTAAAAACTCTTTAGTCCCTGGGACAACACCCATATTAGCTGCGATGGGCTCCACGATGACTGCGGCAATATCTTTATAAGTAGAAAAAGCCTTTTTTACCGCTTCCGCATCATTATAGGGCAAAGAAATCGTATACCTAATCGTCTCTTCAGGGACTCCTAAAGAAGAAGATTCAGGCAAAAAACTGACGCCTGATCCCGCTTTCACAAGGAAGGGGTCTGCGTGACCATGATAGTTACCGATAAATTTAATAAAGTAAGATCTTTTTGTATACCCTCTAGCTAGACGAAGAGCCGACATCGTAGCCTCCGTTCCTGAGGAGACAAAACGGATCTTTTCTAAAGAAGGCATACAAGAGGTTATTTCCGAGGCCATTTGACTTTCCAATGCAGTCGTAATACCGAAAGAAGAGCCTTTCTCCAGCTGCCTTTGTACAGCCATCTTAACGGATGGATGCACATGACCTAAAGCTAAAGAGCCCCAGCTCATGCAATAGTCGATGTAGCTATACCCATCTACATCTACGATCGTATCACCTTCTCCTCTTTCTACAATAAGAGGGGTTAGATTAAGTCCTTGAAAGGCTCTAACGGGAGAACTTACGCCCCCAGGAATCCTAAAAGAGCTTTCCTTAAAAATGGTTTCCGTATGAGGTCTTGAATATAACATGTATTATCATTTGCAAAGTTTTCAAAACACCATCATACTCCTATTTGGATAAATAAATAAATGGATGTTTTTTAGTTGATAAACTCTAAGCGCTTTTTCTTCCTTTTGGGATGTCTTCTTTCGATGAACGGTTTTGCCGATCTATCTTATAAGATAGAATACATCGGTATCGAAGATAGCTTCGCGCTCAAAATGATTAAGTCTAACGTTCAACTAAACACCTTGCAAAAAACGCTTCCCGACTCCATTCAAGCTCTACGCTATAGAGCAGAATCCGACATCCCTGAAATAATAAAAATATTACATTCTCAAGGGTACTATGAAGCTTGCGTGCAGATCAGGGTAGAAGAAAGATCTTTCGGAGCTATGGTATTCGTTATGGCTTCTTTAGGCCCCGCTTATACGATCTCTTCATTTAATCTATCTCTTTTTCAAGGATCAAAAGATCGGTGCTTAACTTGCGAAAAGCTACAAGCCTCCGACCTAGGCATTAAATTAGGCTCTAGAATTCAAGCTATTAAAGTAATCGATGCAGAGCTGAAAGCTTTAGAGCAGCTATCTCAATGCGGATACCCTCTTGCTCTGATAGCTAACAGATCCGTTGTTGCAGACGGAGATACTAAGACCGTAAGCATCCGCATCGAGATCGATTCGGGACCCCTCTCTCACTTTGGCCCCCTATCGATCACGGGTAGCTCCACCGTAAAACCCTTATTTTTCGAACAAAGAATCGAGTGGAAGCCAGAAGACATCTACTCTGCACACAAAGTAGATGAAACACAAAAGATCCTAACCGACACGGGACTTTTTAGCTCCGTCTCCATTACACATAAAGAGCCCATAAACGACGATAACGCCCTACCCATGAATATCGATGTCACCGAAAGTAAGCATAAAAGCATCTATGCTGGGGTCAGCTATCAAACATATTATGGCCCAGGTCTCACCTTCGGATGGGAACATAGAAACATCCAAGGACTCGGAAGAAGGCTTAGCCTGCAAGGGGATATAACCAAAAGAAGTCATGTAGGAGTAGCTACTTATCTTATCCCTAACTTCCTACGAGTAGATCAAGATTACGTATGGCAAGGACAAGCGAACCACCTAGATATCCTCCCCTATTCGGAAAGAAGCTATCAAGTCACCAATCGACTGGAAAGAAGGTTCAGCAAAAAGCTGCGTATGTCTTTTGGGTTAGAAGGGGAAAGACTTTTTGTCGACTCAAGTGCACAAAATGGGGAATACTGGATTTTAGAGGTCCCTATTTTCCTTGGACTTAACGGAGCTAACAATCTATTAAACCCTACAAAGGGCATAAATTTTGAGTATAAAGTGATCCCAGCCTTTGCTTTTTCTCCCGACAGAAGTTTTTATCTTACGCAAAAACTTTCCTTCTGCCACTACCTGCCCGTCGACCGAGATCATATTTTGACGATAGCGCAAAAGATTTCAGGAGGAACTATCTTAAGCGGAAGAGAAGAAGAAATCCCCGTCCCCAGAAGATTCTTCGGGGGCTCCGAAGAAGAACTTCGGGGATATGCATATTATTCCGTCAGCCCTTTAAATAAAGCCAATAAGCCTATCGGAGGAAGATCCGCTTTATACTACACCCTAGAAACACGTCTTCGCATGACAAAAACAATTGGGGTCGTCCCCTTCTTCGATATGGGTAATGTTACGGAAAATCAATTATTTATCCCTTCAGGCAAATGGCTGAAATCTGTCGGATGCGGGGTTAGGTATTTTTCTTTTATCGGTCCTTTCCGCTTGGATATCGGATTCCCTTTAAACCCTAGAAAGGGCATAGATAAAAAATTTAGAATATTAATCAGTGTGGGGCAAAGTTTTTAATGAAGAAATCTTCCCGTTTTTACCATTTTTGTTTTCTTTCTTTTTGCACTCTTTTCGTTCTAATCCTATTCGGATTTTTATTTATGCAAACTCAAGCGTTTCGAACGTACTTAACAACAATAATCGTAGCCGAAGCCGAAAAAAATAACATCACCTTAAAGATTGATAACTTACAGGGTCTAGCCCCTTTAAAGTGGTCTTGTGAAAAAGCCACCCTTTCTTGGAAAGACGGAAAAGAACTTATTTTTGGAAAAGTCAATATAAGGATTGCTCTTTTCCCCCTTTTTAAAAACCAACTATCCATCAGTTTTTTACGCACACATGAACTCACCTTTTCATTTTACTCCTTGGAAGATGCCGTAACTCCTTTTTCCGAAGTTCATCTACCCGATCTTCCTTTTTACATCTCGGCAAAAACGGTTCAGATCAAAAAGCTTATCCTACAAAATCTTACAGAAAAAAAAGATCTTGAGCTTAGCATGGTCGGAACGGCAAAAATTCATAAAGACTTAAAAGAAATTCAATTCGACCTTATCTTGATAGAACCTCTTTTAGATAACACCTTGCACATACAAATGCTTTCTTCTGAAAAAAAAGAAAGCATCAACGCAAAGGTCCACCTTCAGATTAAAAACAGCCAAAACATCTTTAACTTCTTTCAGCTACCCCTAGAGACTTCATTAGAAACTTCCATTAGATGTTGGGGCAAATGGACCTATTGGCAAGAGATAAAGAAAAAAACAAGAGACTCCGCTCTTTGCTTTTCAGCAAAATCCAAGATCGATTCTCTATCCGTTCCCTCTCTTCCGTTTCTAAGCGGAAAATGGGCCATAGACACGGAAGTGTCTCTTTGGTCCGACCTTTCGTCTTGCTGTGAAAACCTCTCTATAGAAAGTAACCGATTTCGCCTACTTGGCAAAGCCTCTTTTGCTAAAGACCTAACACCTCTAGACGGCTCTGCTATCATAAGCTTAGAAGACCTTAAAGACTTCTCCTCCGTCATCCCCTTTCCCTTATCAGGTAAAATAGAAGCTAAAGTCGGACTTAAAAATAATGCCTTTCTTCTTTCCATCACATCTCCTACTTTAGAAATAGGAAAAGAGCTATTTTCTCCTTCCGACTTTAAAATACAGTCTACTTTACAAGAACTCGGATGGGCAGGAACGATTTCTTGCACCTTACAAAACCCTGATCTTCCTTGGGAAGGATCTTCCGAGTTCATTTTAAATAGTAGCGAGCTCGAGATCCAAGACATCACCTTACAAGCTAAGGAGACAAAGATCTCGGGGACGGGGTCTTTAGATCTAAAAAGTTATTCCTCCGATGGTTCTTTTTTCCTTTTAATTCCGGAGCTTAGATCTTTTCGTGGCTTATTCCCCCACTCGGATTTTGAAGGAAAAATCGGAGGCAGTTGCTCTTTTTCTTATAAAGAAAAAGATCTATCTCTCATAGCTCACCTTATCGCTAAAAATGTCAGATATCAAAGCTCCTTACTTAATAGCGGCTTCTTGGACATAGAAGCAAAAAACCTTTTCACTAAGCCTTCAGGAATCTTTTCCTTAGATTGTGAAAATCTTCTCACGAAAAAAGGACAGATCGCAAAACTTAAATTCCATTCAACGCCCTCCGACATGAAAAACCAGAGTTACGCTCTAGAGGTTATGGGAGATTGGAAGCAGGAGTTCCATCTTTCCTCCTCAGGTTTTTGGGAAAACGAAAATTCTTGCTGGGCTATTACTTCCGATTCTTGCCAAGGAAATATCTTCAATCAATCTTTTCTGATGAAACCCTTCACCGTAAGGAAAGAAGAAGATCGCTTCTTCTTGGAAGGCTACTCTTTGGAAATTGGAGGAGGAACTCTTCTTGCAGAGTGCTCTTTAGGAGAAAACCTTGCGAAAATCAAGACAAAAGCCTCTCACCTGCCTTTAGATGTATTCACTCTTTTTTATCCTAACATTTCCCTTTATGGCTACGCCTCCTTCGAAGGAGATTTTTTAGGAAGTAAAGAAGACTCGCAAGGATATTTCATAGCTACCTTAGAAGAAGGCACCCTTCCTTCCACGGAAGCTAAAGGTTCCTTACAAATCCATTTCGGTCCAAAAACAGCTCAAATACATACTCACCTTTACGCTACACAAAATCAATTTCTCGATTGGACTGCCACACTACCTATCAGCTACTCATACTCCCCTTTTAGGCTATCTCTTAACGAGAAGGGTCCTATAGCAAGCGAATGGATCTCTCAAGGCAATATAGACACTCTTTTTAACTTTCTACAGATGCCCAACCAAAAGACATCGGGGCTACTTACCTCCAGGTTCCTCCTTTCGGGAACCCCGAAAAACCCCTACCTGCACGGGGATATGGACATACAAAACGGGTTATATGAAAATTATTTCATCGGAACTCGAGGAAGAAATATTGAGGCCACTCTTAGCGCCTCGGGCTCTTCTTTAGATTTAAATAGCTTCTCCGCTTTAGATAAAAAAGGGGGCTCTCTAAAAGCCACAGGAACTTTACTTTTAGATAAACAAAAAGAGTTCCCCTTCACCATCCACTCCGATTTAACCAGTTTTTATTTTATTCAATCCGATCTATTTCAGACGACAGCAACAGGAAATCTTTTAGTTGAAGGGACAACTCAAAGCTGCAAGGCTACGGGAGATCTCCAGATAAACGCTGCCACCTTCACCCTTTCCGATCGCCTACCTCAAGAAATCCCGACACTTCCCGTAAGACATATCAATAAGCCTATCCATCTACAACAATCCGAAATTATCCCAACCTCAGACTACCCCATTAACCTGGATTTACATCTAACAGCCTATAATACCGTTTTTATCAAAGGACGGGGACTAAACTCCGAGTGGTATGGAGACGTCACCTTAAGAGGAACCCCAACGAATTTAATAGGAAGCGGCTCTTTAGCTCTTAAAAAAGGTGAATTTGTTTTCTCGGGAAAAACCTTCACCTTATTACAAGGAGATCTTTCTTTTTCAGACAAGCCAGGACAAGAATCCTCCCTTGCCATCACAGGGCAGCTCATACTTCCTAGCGCAACCATTATCGCAAATTTACAAGGGGCGTTAACATCTCCTAGACTAACCTTCCAATCGATTCCCCAACTTCCTACAAGTTCGATTCTATCTTTGATTTTATTTAATAAAGAAATCTCCGAGATTTCTCCTCTGCAAGCTTTACAACTAGCTCAAGTCGTGATGTCCCTTTCAGGAAACGGAGGGCCCGACGTGTTCGGAGCCATCCGCAAAACCATAGGAGTTGATAAATTAAATATTTCAGGCAAAGACGGCTCCGATGAAATCGCGCTGCAAATAGGATGGTGTATTGCCCACGGAATCACGGTCTCCCTTTCTCAAAGCGCAACAAGTAGCGACATCACGATCGAAGTAGATTTAAAAAATGGATTTCTCTTTGAAGCAGAAACACAAAATCAAGAAGAAGGGAAGTTTTCTTTGAAGTGGAACCATAATTATTAAAAAGATCTTCAGGTCAGATCTTTTTTTACATAAGCGATCTCAAAGCTGCAAGGTTCTTTTTTAAAGGAAAGACCGAGTAAAATAATAGGCTTTCCGCACTTTAGAAAAGGCTCGTAATACTTACGCTCTTCTATTTGAGCAAGAGCTACCTCGGCAGATTCGTTGAACTTGACTTCAACCACATACAGTTTGCTTGGAAGATCGAGCACTAGATCAATTCTAGCATGACTTAGAGAATATTCCGACTGCACTTTAAGCCCTGCGGCATGACAAGCCACTTGCAATAGGCCATGATAAAATTGCTCTCGGTCTATATGAAGTTGGTAAGGGACCTTGCTAAAAACCATTTTTAAACAAGCAACAGCTTTTTCTACATCTCCGCTATCGAATAAGAACTTAAGCTCTTTGGCCGTATAATCTGAAGTTGCAGGATCTGTATGCGCTAAAAATGTTAGCAAATGCTGACTTAAGGCGCTTTTTACTTCATCCTAAAAACGGCACCTTTTAATGCGATTTAGAGATGACCTCTTGAAAAAGAGA
>JAZKAC010000048.1:0-11305 GCA_040389325.1 Chlamydiota bacterium
CCCCCAAAAAAATCCATTCTTTAGATCAAAGGAGTTTCTATCTCTACAATTATCGATCCTGTTTAAAGATTCATAAAGTAAATGACTTATCTCATACTGAAGAAGCCTTATTAGAAAACTGTAACGAACTCAAATTTTCTTCTAAAGAAGAACTCCTTGACTTTTGTGCTTATACTTTTCACCAACTAGATGCATTGCACAAAGCTGGTATCTATCATATGGACATGAAGCCAGACAACATCTGCAAAAATAAAAATAATTCTTTTACGGTTATAGATTTGAATGATTCTCTTAATTTTTCTGATGAAAAAGTCTTGGATAGGATTCAGAATACAGACTACACTACATGCACTATGATGATCCCCCGTTCGTTTATAGACATGTTAACAGCTTCAGAAAATCCAGAAAAAGCTCAAATGTTATCTAGATCTTGTGATCTTTTTGCAACGGGATCTACAATATATCAAATCGCTTACGCTTTCTCTCAAGGACTCTCTCTTACAGATTTCAAAAAAAAACCAAAGCCTTTCTATCCATATTCTTTTTCCATAGATGGTCATCCTTCCTCTCTCAAGGATAATGATAAATTAGAAAAAACACTAAAAATATTCAATACTCGGCAAAAAGAACTTATCAAGAAAATGATGTCTTTTGATCCTAACGAAACACCTACCTCAAAAGACTTAAAAGAGGCTTTTCCCATTCTTTTTATTAAAAAATTTACGTACAAGCAAGCATCTATCGAAGAAACCCCTAACCTTCCCGAAAAAACACTATACGAAAGATTGCTATCTCTATGCTGGGAAACATCGAAGGAGGACTAAAACATCTCAGGGCTTGTATGCCTTAAGAAGGCTTTCAGCTCGCTCTTCCGTTAGATCTCCATAATTTTCTCCTCCAAAGGAAAGGCCCGATTCCATGGTCTTATGCTGCCAAGATTCAGGTAAGATAATATAACCGTGCGCATCATTTGTCAGACCAAAAATGGAAACGTGACTAAAACCTAACGTTTTCCCGAACTCTTTCAGCTTCTTGTCATAAAGGCAGCTTAGCTCTCCTGGTATGGTTACAAAAGCATGAACCTGGTTAAAAACAATTAAATTCATCTCCGTCTTATATACCTCTACAGGCAAAACAAGACCAAACGGTGTTGGTTTTGGAATGAAGCTATAGGATTCTTTTTGGGTAGAAATATGCAAAGACTCTTCTACCTTCACCCTGTTCCAGATAGTCTGTACGGTCTCCGCTAACGATTTTGCTAGGTGATCACAAGAATCAAAAAGATCCTTCTCATTAGAAAGGATAGGCAGTATATCTCCTTGAGCTCCATTAAAATAAATAGGCTGAGCTTTAAGGGAAGCTTGTAAATAGTCTCTTGAATAACCTACAAAGTCTGCAGAAAAAAGGCGATTTTCACTCTTTAGTATTGTCGGGTGAACTGGGTAATTAAACAAAACGGCAAGAGGGGCATCTTCTACGCTAGTAACTTTAATAACGGTAACATCAGAAAGAGGGGTGATGTCCTTTGGCCAAAGACCTCGGTATTTGCTTATATTCTCCGCTTTTCCATAACCTATTCCAACCTTAGCGGGGATCTTACTTTGATAGGCTTGAAAAATCGCGTCTACCGTTCTTTCTATGTAAAATTTCGTGATATCTGGGCTATAAGTTCCCGCAAGACTTTCTCCTAAAGCGGGAATATTTAAATAGGCTCCGCCACCTGAATGCGTATGAGATGAGGCAATATATATTTCACAGTCTGCAAGGTTTGGCTTAGCATGAACCTCTCGAGTAATTTCACTTACCATATCGTAGGTAAAACCTAGATGATCTACGCTACAAAGAACTATCTTCTTTTCTCCGTTATCGATAAAAAGAGCAATAGCTAGAAGAGGGTCATGAGTTCCCTTCATTCCTTCCCCTTTACGATCCGTATATCCCGCGGACGGAGTTCCTATAAGAGGTGTTATATCGATTTTTCCAACACCTGCGCTGATATCACCCATACCGATTGCAGGAAAAGCAAGCAAGCACAAAAACAATATATAACGAATAGCTATTTTCATAAAAAACTCTTTAACTCCGTGATCAAGAAGACATTATACTTTATTAGGAATTTCCTGCACACACAACAAAAATATTTAATTTTCAAAAGTCATCTTTTTTAACGAAAAGAAATTTTCCAACATCGATGGATCTTAGCGCTATGAAAATCTAGAGGAATAGTTTTCTTTGAAATATCCATAATAAAACACTTCGGAAACAGCGTTAGATCAAAAGTGAATTTACGAGAGTTCGTGCTGAAAAAAATGACGCCAGTTTCCGTTAACAAATCAAGTGCTGCCGAAAGAAGAAAGATATAATCAATTTGAATATCAAAAAATTGATCCATTTTTTTGGAGCGAGAAATCGTCGGAGGGTCTATGACGATTACATCGTATCTATTCTTCGACAGGCGCTCATTTTCTAAAAATTTTAAACAATCTTCACGAATAAGAGAGTTATTTTCTAAAGAAAGGCCATTTAATAAAAAGTTGTCATAGCCCCATTCCATGTAGGTATTTGACATATCCACACTTCTTGTGAAAATGGCTCCCGCAACGGCTGCCTGCACACTAAAAGAGCATGTATAGGCAAAGAGGTTTAAAAGGCTTTTTCCTTTACTTTCTTCCGCTACAAGCCTGCGAGTCTCTCTATGATCAAGAAAAAGCCCCGTGTCTAGATAATCTCTTAAATTCACCTTAAACTTAACGCCATACTCCAGTACCGTGAAAAATTCTTGAGAGTTTTCCGCTTTAGCATATTGCTCCTTTTCCTCTCGTTTAACCCTGGTTCTCCAATAAATATCTTCAGGCTTTGCATTAAAAAGAGATTTAAGAGTATCCATCACTAGATGATAAAGATCTTCCCTAGGTTCTTCTTCATCACGAGAACTTGTAAAATAATGAACGGAAAAACGCCCGTCATAGAAATCTATCGCAACAGGATATTCTTTAATGTCTCGATCATAGATCCGAAAAGCATTAGTTTCCGTTTTTTTAGCCCACTTACGAAGATGTTTATAATTTTTTCTGATTCTATTTTTTAGAGGGAAGGTTTTATCCTCTCCATCTTCAATAAGCGGAAGAAAGTGTGTCATGTGATGTATACCTAGGAGATTTTCGTTAACAATTTAATTTTTAGTAAGCATTTCTTTTCGATAAGTAGAACCTATCAAAAATGTTATAAAGACAAAGAAGAATTAGCCCAGGATATAAAATCTCTAAAATAGGACTTAGTAAGCGCATAATTCCTGCAAAACCTAGGCAGGCAACGCCTGCCGTTGCCAAAAGAGTTATGATCAAAGAGGTATTAGCCGAGATCTTCTCTTTACATAGATCCTTTCTGACATAGGCAGAAAAGACCGTAGCCATAGAAATAGCCGTTGTTAGACAAGCAAAAAAAATGGTAATGATCGCGATCAAACCTCCTGCAGGACCCAGAATTTTAAAGGAGATCGCAGAAAGTAAATCTTCGGGAGCAGCAGATACATAATAATGAGATGCGATCCAACATAGTCCGATATAAGCAGTCATAAGAAGTCCTGCAGCAATCATACTGGCCATAATCATTTTTTTTCTGACATACAGCTTAGCCTCCCGAGCGGATAATCCTCTTGCTTCTTGAAAAAGATGAGGGATAATTACCGTAGAAAAAAGAAGAGCCAAAATAAGATCCATTGTTTGGTATCCCCCTTTAAACCCTTCCATAAAACAGTCTGTAGACGATTTTAGTGAAGGCAAGGAGGCGGGGGCATTGATCATCCCGACACACACAAGAGTCGCTAAAGTCAACAGCAAAACAGGAGTAAGCACAATTCCTAAAATGGATACAATTTTATTGGGACGAAAAGTAAGGATAAAGATTACCCCGGATATCAATAAACTAAAGAGTAAAAGAGACAAACTCGGCAAATAGACCTTAACGCTTGCATGCATTAGAGTGATCAGACGAGGCATACAACCAAGAGGTCCCTGAGTTATCTGCAGAATGAAAAGCAGAATAAAGGCAGGATACTTCCCGATTCGTTTAAGAAAAACACTTAGATCTCCAAAGCTCAGCATCATGGAAATAAGACCTAAAAAAGGAAAAATAACGGCCGAGATAGAAAGTCCCAAAAGAGCATACGGGGTCCCGCCACCCGCAGAATGTCCGACAAGAAGAGGGAAAATGAGATTGCCCGCTCCAAAAAACATCGAAAAAAGAGCCATACCCGTAAAAATAATATTGACTCTCGGCTTTTCTACAATTGATTCTGCATGCATACAATGCCCTTACCGTTTCTTACTTATGAGATTACTAACACCAAAAAGAATGGCATAAAGTCGTTTTTATATAAATAAAAAAGACCAACCTCTCATGAGTGAATGATCATTTAATTAAATGTAAAATAATTTTATATCGATCAATTTATATTGACCCATTTTACACATTAATCATATAATAAACTCATGAATAAAACATACATTATACTATTTTGTGCAATTTCTTTTACCTGCTTTGGAGATCAACCGTCACGAAATCTGGTACCTTCTTCTGAAATAATTCAAGATATTCTTAGCTCTACATCTTCTGAAGAAATATATGATAGGCTGCAAGATAGAAAAGATCTTATTACTTCATTGATATCCGACCAAATCCTCTTAGAAAACAATCCCCCTTCGACTGTGTTTATGGACTTGGATCATAAAGACTTAAGAGTCATTGCAGAATATATTTATAAAACCGAGCTGGCAACTATCGGAACAATTCTTACCTGCACCGATAAAAATCTTTCGGAAAATGATATAGATCGTTATTTGGATTTAGCTTTTTATCAAAGAGCTCAATCTGAAGCTAAGTTAAAAACCCTAAGTATTTTTGGAAACAATATAGTTGATTTTTCATTCAACGCTTTACCTCGTTTTCTTAAAAGTGCTTCCATGGAAGATCTAGAAAATCTATACGGAAAAGAATTACTTTGCAAATGGATGAATTTATCCACCGATAAATTATATATTGATAAAACAGATGTTATCCCCTCTCTTCAAAGAGAGATGTTTAGAGGACGCTGTTACGGTATGAGTTTGGATTTTCTAACCTTGTATCTTGAAAAAACAGAGACCCATGCTAATCTTTCTTCTTTAGATGTTATTAAATCAATAGCCGGAAGATTTAGCATAGGAGCTTCAGACCGTGCCGAAATGGCTCAGATCTGTCAAGAGCTCGCGGTTCCCTCCTTTACGGATAAAGACTTATCCACTTGGAATGCTCCGAAATCAAGCAGAAAATACACGGATCGGTCCGATAACACTCTTGATTTGATATCTAAAGGATTCGGATTGACTCGAGGAGAAGGCCTTAGCATTGATATAGAAAGTAACGAATTCACAAAAGACTCTTTAGCTAATCTTTCTCAGGGAGCTTGCTTAGTAATATTAGACCTTGAAAGCGGCGTTCGTCACGCAATAGCTTTAATTAAGGCGGAAGAAGAAAACTTCTATTTATTCGACCCTAATTACGCCACTTTATCTTTTGAGTCAAAAGACGCATTCGATAATTTCGAAAATTTATTACATTTATACAGAAAAAATCCCGTAGAATGCATGAGGATCTATCCGATCCGTCTTGCGCAAAACAACTAAAACCTACTTCACAAGCAGCTCGTATCCTTCGACCCCGATTACAAAAAGACTAAATACAACTAAAAATATCAGAAGCGCTTTCAAACTATATGAAGTTTGCGCTTTCAATGACTGTCTCATTTTTACAAAAAGTGCCACGGGTAATAACCCGTTTAAGATCGACTCTCCAAAACCGCCCGCAACTCCTAAGGCCTTTTCAAAAAGAGAAGGATTCAGCAATACGCAAATAAAGGGAGGAATTAGGGTGCATAGACAACAAACAACTCGACTAACGGTCCGCTTACTTTCTGTAAATCCGTCTTGAATAAAATCAACAAAAGAAAAACTCACCCCGAGAAAGGAAGTCGTTAGAGCAAAAAAAGCAAATACCTGCCCAAAAATGTATAAGGACGAATTTCCCGACACAGATTGCAACGCATAGGTAACGGGAACACCTAGCATCCTAGCCTCTTCCAAAGAGGAAGAAGGAACGGATCCTAGCACTAAGCCAAGCCACGCAAGATAAAAAACAAAAGCTAAAAATGTCCCGCCTAAAATCGATAACCGTAAAATCTTTTTTTCTTTATCCAAATAACTTGTTAAAGAAGGAATAATATTATGAAATCCAAAGGCGCTAAATAATATAGGAATAGCTGCTGCCGCAAAAGAAAACTCCCAAGAAGCAAGACTCTCCATCCGTATGTTTGCACTTCCTAAAGTAATTAAGACCCCATAGGAAATGAACATTCCAACGGCTAACACGAGATTAACTAAGCTAATACAACGAGCTCCTACTAAGATGACCCCCCCAAATAAAGAGATGAATAACAACTTTTCAGCCCAAGGTTGTAGATAGATTCCTCCTAAAGAAAACACCTCTCCCAAAAGAGGAGCTCCTCCCGAAAAATAAGCTACCAAAAGACAATAATAGAGGAATAAAAATAAGATTCCCGCAACCCATTTACCCTTATGTCCTAAAAATCGCCCCGATAGAGAAATTAGATTAGCCCCAGACGGCATCTTAAGCGTTACCTCCAATAATAGAAGACCGGTAGCTGCCATAAAAACCCACACAAGAGCCGTCACATAAAAAGCAGAGCCAAAATTAACTCCTGCCATCAAAGAAGGAATTCCTAGCATTCCCGCGCCTACGGTAGTACCAAACACCATAGAAATTCCAGTGCATAGCTTACCTAAAGAGATCTTACCTGACTTCACGTTGTCACCTCTTTCCCCTCTAAGGTTTTCTTGGCTTTAGATAATACACGTTCTTTTGTCGCATTCCAAAGTGGCACTAAAAGCAAGACAGCACATAAAGCCGAAATTTCCATACAAATAAAAAAACCTTCCCAACTCATATAATCTAATACTTTTCCTAAAGGATACCCTGCTAAAGCAGAGCCTAGATAGGCAATCCAGCTGGCAAGTCCCGTCGCGGTTGCCGTAGCTTGCTTATTGGCAAATTCTGCAACGGCAACGCCAATTAGCATCTGAGGACCAAAGGTTGCAAATCCTATCATAAAAACCATGCAAGAATCCATCCAAGCGTATCCACCTGGAATAAACCAAACGCTCCCGATAGAAACAAAAAGTAAAAGAGCGAATAGAGCGTTGACGGGACCTCTCTTGGCTTTAAAAGCATGATCAGATAACCATCCCGCAGAAAAACCGCCTAAAAAACCGCCTATATCAAAAAGAGAGGAAATACTGCCGGCCCCGATTTGACTATACCCTTTAGACTCCATCATAAAAAGCAGCGTCCAATCCCCTATTCCCGTTCGGATAAAATAGACAAAAAAATAAGCAAGCCCAAGCAACCAAATATATTTATTTCGTAGAACACTAGAAATCAACTCTCTGCTTGAAAGTTGTTTTGAATTCTCTTCCGTCTTCTTTGCATCGGGATAATCATTACGAAATTTTTCTACGGGAGGAAGGCCTAGGGTTTGAGGAATATCGGATAATCGGTTGAGTAAAAATAAACCACCCAAAATAGATAAAACGCCTGGAATAAACATAGCCCATCGCCAACCGAATTGCACCGCACAAAACGTCACGATCGCAACAGCCAGAACACTACCTACATTTTGAGAAAGCGTCCATATAGACCACCAAGAGCCCCGCTCCGAATGGGAATACCAGTAAGAGAGCAGTTTGACGCAAGGGGGCCATCCAAAGCCTTGAAACCAGGCATTTAACCCCCAAAACAAGGTAAATAAAAACAAGGATGAGGAAAATCCGAATAAAATATTAAAAATACCCGTTAAAATAAGCCCTAAAGCCATAAAATATCGAGGGTTGGCCTGATCCGAAAGAACCCCACTAAAAAATTTACTAACCCCATAGGTTAAAGAAAAGATAGTACCTATTAAACCTAATTGCCCCTTATCGAAATGAAGCTCCGTCATAATGGTGGGCATGGCAAAAACAAAGCTTTTACGGGTAAAGTAATAAAAAACGTACCCAAGAAACATGGAATAAAGAATACGGATACGCCAATGTTTATATTTTCCCTTAACATGCTCTAAATCAGATAATTCAGGCTGAATTGGGGCAGATTTCAAAAAACGTAAAGCAAAGCTCATTAGTGTTCCTTAAACTTTTTAGGAAATATAAGGATAACCCAAACTGGAGATTTAGAAAAATGAATAGATTTTAACCTTAGGTTAAGATATTCTAATGATATATGAAACAGGAACTTTTAAGCCTTACCGCCCTTAAGTATTTTTGCGATTCCATCCGCTTGGGAGGGCTCTCTGCAGCAGCAAAAGCAAATTTTGTCACTCAATCCGCTATCAGCCAAGGAATCTCCAAGCTAGAAAAATCTTTAAATGTCTCGCTTCTTATCCACCACCCCAATAAATTACAACTGACCCCCCAGGGAGAAATGGCGTTTCAAGAGGCTTTAAAAGTTTTAGACCATGTCAAACACTTTCATCTCAACCTTTTACAAGACCAGTCTATTCTTACAGAAACATTAGAATTTGCCTGCACTCATAGTTTCGCCCTAGCCGTTATCCCCCCTTATATTAAAAGATTTCAACAAGAGCACCTTAATGCCAAGGTGAATTTCTATCTGGGAGAAAGCCCCGTTATTATCGAACAGGTAAAAAACGGCTCCGTAGACTTTGGCATTCTGCCCCTGGAGATCTGTCAAAATGAGCAGTGTCAATTCTATGAAGAAGACCTTTCTAAATTTGAAAAACAAACGATTCGCTCGGGAAGCTTTCAACTCTATGCTTCAACTAAAATTAAACGCCCCGATCAAAAAAAACTCGGGTTTATTTTGACCCCATCTCATCACAAAGAGACTCCTCTTTTAAGCGAATCTTATTACAAAAAATATGGCAAAAAATTAACAACCATCCTAGAAGTCAGTAACTGGGAACTCGTAGCAAGTCTTGTAGAAGAAGGCCTAGGCGTTGGCTATTTGCCCGATTATATGGGTGTTAAGTATAAAACACTTTTGGAACCGTGTGACTTCGGCATAGAAAGACATCAATATCGAATCAGCGCCATTTTCCTTCGCGGAGCTGGCTTAAGAAAAAGCAGCAAAGTCTTTCTCTCCTATTTTTCTTGATTCTCTTTTTCTTTTTTTAGTTTTTCCAATTTTTTCTCTAAGATATGTAGCCTGTCCTTTTGATGCTCGGCCAAAGAATACTCTCTTCTTGACTCCAAAGATAAATCCTCGTTACTTTGCCATCTATGAGCTAAATTTAAATGCCTTTCAATGTTTTTTTGATATTGTTTTTTTTGGACTTCCAAAACTTCAATCCTGCTATCCATTTCATCCGTTTGTTTTTCGATAAAAGGTTTTTCTTCGGAATATGCATGTAATAAAAAAAACGTCAACCCTATCATACTAAACATTTTCCTCACACGCCACCTCTCATAATAGAATTTTTTATTGATTGATAATTCCCATTCATCCATTCTTTAAAATAAGAATACGTCGTCTAATCTAAAAAAATCAATAATTAATATATATATTAATTTAATAAAGAAAAGTGTAAAAAAAAATAAGACGAACAACTATTTTTTTATAAGAAACTTTAAGAAAAATACAAAGGGCTAACGCCCTCATTTTTTAAATTCAAATAGAGGAGCAGCGCTTCTCCCTTGCCCTAAAAGACAAGGTTTCCGCGCTGATAAAAGGATGAATAAGCTCTACCCAGCTCTAGTTATCGGTCTAGTATTTTTTACAAACTTTTGTTCGGCAAATTCTTTTGAGTGCTTCGACTCTCCCCTAAAAGAAGATAAATTCGATCCTCAAACAATTTTATTTTCAGGCAATGCTAACCTTCCTCTAGCTGAAAAAATTGCCAATTACCTTGGTACGGCTTTAGGATCGGCTACCCTAAGAAAATTTAATGACGGAGAAATTCATTTTCCTAAAGAAGAAAGCATCCGAGGCAAAAACGTACTCATTCTACAATCAAGCTACACATCCTCGGGACAAAGCATCAATGACAGCTTACTTGAGCTCTACTTACTTGTTCGGACGATGAAACGAGCCTCTGCAGCCAGCATTACGGCCATCATCCCTTATTATGGACACACTCGTCAAGACCGAAAAATTTCACAAAGAGCCCCTGTCTCCACTGCAGATATCGCTTTATTTTTAGAAGTAGCTGGTGTAGACCGTGTCGCCACCTTAGATCTGCAATGCGGGCAGATCCAAGGCTTCTTTCGCAATATCCCTGTTGACAACCTCTATGCCGCCTCTTTATTTGTTCCCTACTTTGCCGTAAAAGACCTTTGCAATATTGTCGTGATATCTCCAAATATAGAAGGAGTGGAGAGAGCTAAAAAATTTGCGGAAGGGCTCGAAAAATATGGGATATCAACCGATACGGCCTTAATCAGCAAACAGTATAACCTGGTCGAAATGACTCCCTCTATGGTTTTGGTCGGCAATGTAAAAGATTCCGATGTCATCTTGGTAGATGATATCTGTGATAAAGCCGATACTTTAATTAAAGTAGCACAACTTCTAAAAGAACAAGGAGCTCATAGGATCTTTGCAATCATTACACACCCCGTATTTTCAGATAGCACCCTAGAAAAAATTGGCAATTCCGCCATAGAAGAAATGGTCATAGCAGACACCGTTCCCTTAAGAGAAACGGCGCCTTCCAACATCCGATCCATCTCCGTAGCACCCCTACTGGGTAGCGCTATTAGAAGAACCCAGGTAGGAGAATCTTTAGCAGAACTTTTCCCCTAAACTAAAAGAATAACTCATGATTAGACACCACCTCCTTTCGCCTGAAGAAGAAAGGATCATTATCGGAAAACAAACAGAAAGACCTCATAGCGGCCTATATAACGACTTTCCAAGAATCGGTGTTTTTGTCTGCAAAAAGTGTGATGAGCCTCTTTATCTTTCTAAAAGTAAATTTTCTTCAGGATGCGGCTGGCCTAGTTTCGATGAAGAAATTTCAAACCGGGTGCAAAAGATTCCCGATAAAGATAAGCATCGCACGGAAATCTTATGCAACCATTGTCATGCACACCTAGGTCATGTTTTTATAGGAGAGGAACTTACTAAGAAAAACACGAGACACTGCGTAAACTCTCTTTCTTTATCTTTTACTCCAGCCTTTACTCAAAAAGGATACGAAAGAGCTCTTTTTGCAGCAGGCTGCTTTTGGGGTGTTGAG
>JAZKAC010000048.1:11315-14537 GCA_040389325.1 Chlamydiota bacterium
CTACTCAAAAAAGAACCAGGTGTTTTATATACAAAGGTTGGCTACATAGGAGGTCACTTCGCAGATCCGACATATACTGAAATTTGTACGGGCCTAACAGGTCACGCCGAGGCTGTAGAAGTCGTTTTCAATCCGAAGATTACCGACTATAGAACTCTCGCAAAACTGTTTTTTGAAATTCATGACCCTACGCAAAAGATGAGACAAGGTCCTGATATCGGAGAGCAATATCGCTCTGCAGTTTTTTATCTCACCGAAGAGCAAAAAAAAACAGCCGAAGAGCTCATTTCACTTCTAAAAAACCAGGGATTATCTGTCGTAACGGAAGTCTCTCCTGCAGGACCTTTTTATCCTGCAGAAGATTATCACCAGCAGTATTACGACAAAACAGGCAAGACACCCTACTGCCATCTTAGAGTCTTGCGGTTTTGAAGTAGTCTGCGTAAGAGTTAATGATTTTATAACACCTACCGTTTCTTGAATAGAACTTCGAGAAGAATCAAACTGGCAATTAAATTTCGATTTTTCCATTTGATCTAAAATTTTGTGAGTGTCAATTACATATTTTCTAGCGTCATAGGCACACACTTCAGATCGGTTGAGCTTAATAGTTCTCTCTGCATCCCTTTCTAAAAGAATTTCCAAAGGAGCCGACACTAAACAATATAGCTCGCCTTCTTTTTTTTCTCTCCACGGAATCTGAGTGTCTACAATGATTCTATTTTTAATGAAATAGATTTTTTCTTCTAAAACGATATCGGCTTCCGACTCTACAGAGATCCCTTGTTCAATCAGGTCATCCCTATCAATATATGTCCACTGCCCGTCTAATCTATTTTGAAGAGCCTTTCCAAGTCTTGATTTTCCGCCGCAAGATGGTCCAAATAGATAAATGATATCCTTCATAAATTATCAGCTACCGAATTTGACAGGAAATCTCCCCCTATCCAATTTATAAGCACTTCATCCATCCAATAAGGACCATGTTCTTTAGATGACTTGCCAAAAAAACCCATATGTCCACCTTGCTTGGTAATCCAAAGGCTAACCGCATCGGGTAAAGACACCCCTTGCAACTTATCCAAGTCTACAAAAGGGTCATCTTTTGCCAATAAAAGATGAGTGGATTGCCTAATATCTGGCAAAAATTGCAGACTACTACAATTTTTATAGTATTCGGCAGCTCCATTATAACCCCACAACGGAGCCGTGACTAGATCGTCAAATTCATACAAAGTTCGAATATCTCGAAAGATCCAAGATTTAGCCTGTTTGCAAATTTTCTTAAGGTAATAATAGTGATATAAACGATTGCGTTTTTCTTGGATCTGGCTCACCGTATGAGCAAGGTCTAGAGGAGAGCACACTGCAATAAAAGTTTTTACGAGCTTTTTAGCTTCTACCCCTAACTCACCTGCTAACTTTAATGCAATATTCCCTCCTAAAGAAAATCCCACCACGGTTATCTCAGAAGATGGAGCATCTTGTTTTAAGGATTGAAGAACTTTTAACACATCGTTGCTACTTCCTGCATTATAGGGTAATTTAGATAGTCCCTTGCCTGATCCACATCCCCTAAGATTAATCCTAACAACCTTATTTCCCTTAAAATAGATTTTACGTGACATTCGTATCATATAACTGGAAGAATGGCATCCTCCAAGCCCATGAACCAAAACAACCGTTGGATCATTAGCTTGGAAGTTCTCGGGAGTCGAAATTTCACAAGATAAAAAATCCCCTTCCCCAAGATCTATATGATGACCTTTAGAAGGAGGCCCTTTCCCAGAAAAAAAACAAGATGACACAACCATCTGAAAATGTTTAGAAGATAACCTTAAAAAAGGCTTAAAGTTAAGATTATTTACTCTCATTTTTTTTATCACTATTTTTAAAAATAAGGTATATTAAATCACAAAAAACAATTATATTCAATGCGGTTCTTTAATGATTAGCATCCAATGCGGAAGATATTTTTTGCCAAGGAGATGGCTCAGCCACAATGGTTCCGTCTTCCATCAAAGTCAAGTGCACGTTGACATCAGCTCCTGGATACGATTTATGATTGGCACCAAATGCAGCAAAGCCCGTTAACAGTGTTTTTCTGCTAGCCGTTTGTGAAAGATTAGGGCCGCTTCCATGAAAAAGATACGGATGCATAAAAAGAAAATCTCCTGGCTTGGCATCAATCCAAACTAAATCTTCTTCTTTTTCTTGAGGCTCGGGATAATTGTTTCTATCGATCCACAAGCCACCATTTTCTTGGCTCATGGCATCAACCAGGATAATACAGATGGCGTAGCTACCATTTCCTAAGACATCTTGCCAATCAGGATCAAAGGTCTTTCGAAATTGAATATCTCGATGTTTCGGAAATGCAATTCCATCTCCCGGCATTTTAGGATGAACTTGAGAAATCAAATGTTCTAAATCAGAAGTATTAAGTAACTCAAAAAAGGTGTGCAGCATTTTCGGAGAACGCACTACATTTAATAATGCTGGTTGCATACCCGTGACACCATTGATTCGAGCGAGCGAAATAGATTGTTGAGAGGGTCTTTTAAAAACAATTTTAGATCCGTCGCTATAAAGTACCTGATCTTGATCCGAAAAAGATTGATTATCAGAGTGCCAAATTTCTCTTAAAGCTCGATCAACAGCCATCGTAACATTTTCATTTAGAAAACTTATTTCTTCCCGGCTTAAGCACTGCCTTTTTACAATATAGCCTTGCTTATAGAAAAGGTCTATATCTTCACGAGTCAAAAAACCATTTCTTTCTACGGCACCCAAAATTGAAAAAGAACCTATAGCAATCAATATAACTAAAAAAAACTTTCTTATTTTCATCTTTTTATCAGCAAAAAAACCTCATCCTAGAATAAGAGATAAGCGCTGCTCCCATTTTTAAAGTCATTAATATTTTTTTGTACGAAATCATACGAGTAAGAGATGCGCCTCAAATCTTACTCGATACAAGCTTATTGTGTTAGACCTTCTTACTGGAAAAATAAAGTATCGATCCAGCTATAGTAGCCGTCAAAGCAATGCCATTAAAAAGATTTTTACCGCTCTCAATAGCAGCTTTTCTGGTTTCGCATGCTTGAACGTTAATTTCTTTTGATAGTTCTTCTTGAAAGTTTTTTATACATTTTTGGGTAGGATCGTGGGGTGCGACAAAGTAATCGGTTTCATTCAGCAGCCCCTTTGAAGTCTCCCCTC
>JAZKAC010000049.1:0-3157 GCA_040389325.1 Chlamydiota bacterium
AAAAGAGCTGACACGGTGGAGCTATGTTTAAAGACTGTGCCGTTTTTAGGATAAAGATTACACTTCAGGTTTCCTTGCTAAAAGGATCATATTAAAAGCCGTGAGAGATTTTTCTATGGTTGTTCTTAGGGAGTTTGAAAGATCTCCTTCTTCAGAGACTAGCTCTAGGCGAGAGGTAGTAGCAATATTGGATAAGTCTTTGGTTTTGATAGCTATTGGTGTGCTGATCGTGTTTTCGGCCCATAGTATTTCTGAAGAGAGATTTAAAATTTCTCCCGATCTTTTGTCCACCAGTAAATTTACATAACAAACAATCTCTCCATTGACTTCGTCTATCGTCGAGTGACTCATCAGTTCTTTGAGATCGTATTGTTTTAGTCGAGCTACATTTTGTTCTATCATAATTTATCCTTTTTTTTACACATATACTACAATGTCGTAGTTAGGGCGTCAAGTCCTGTAATTACATCATCAATAGATGCTCGATCTTCTGGTTTTTTTTCCAAACAAGACGTTAGTAATGTGTCTATTTGAGTGTCGGGTGTTTCTCCTCTCCAAACTTCACGGATTAAAAGGCCCATAGAGTAAATATCACTCGGGGTTCCTTGGACCTCACCAGCTGATGCTTCAGGAGACATATATCGAAGTGTTCCGGATATTCTTTGAGTTTTTTCCTCTATTGTTTTGGAAAGCCCGAGATCGATAATTTGAGCTTTAATAGTGTTCTTGTCGATTAGGATGTTCTCCCGTTTTAAATCTCTGTGGATGATCCCTTTATCGTGAAGCTCTTTAAGTCCTCTTGCTACGTCTAATAAAATGGATGCTTTTTGTTTAACACTCAAGGGAGGGTTTTTGTTTCGCATTGTATCAGATAAACTTTCTCCATCTACTTTATCCATAACTACGAACATGTAATTTCCTTGAAACCCAATTTCCGAGGAGCCTAATACGTATTTGCTTCCATGCATTTTCATAAGAAACCCAGCTTCGGTTTTAAGGTCTTCTATAGTTTGATTACCCACTATTTTAACTACTTTAACGGCAATCTCCTTGCCTGTAGCTGGATCTATTCCAAAAAGCACGCGACCAAAACTGCCTGAAGCAATAAGTATTTTACATTCATCCTTTCCTGGAACTTTAATAATTCTCTCTCCTGCGCCGTGAAGAGTTAGCGTTCTGTCATTTACTTCGCACTCAAAACAATAGTTTGGGTCTCGGTTGTAATCTCGATCAAAATTTACTGCTGTGATCTTTACTGTAGAAAGTTCTGTTTGGAATCCTACTGTAGGAGGTTCATCTAAAAAAATCAAATTCGGATCTATGGAAGAATCATCAGGAGGGGAGAACGGTTTTACTCTAAAACCGTCAGGAGAAGAAGATGCATTCGATGAGTTGGAGTCTTCTCCAAAGTTGTCGGGGGAGGAATACGTGCTTGAAGTGGTGGAGTCTAGTTCAAAGTCAAGAGTGGAAGGAGTTAGAGGCTGTTCTACTATTGATTCAAGAACGGCTGTTTGGGCATCTATAACGCTAGACTTAAGAATGTTTTTAGCCTCTTGAGCAGCGGGCTGAAGGACTCGCTCTGCTGTTTCTTCTATAGTCTTTAGCAGGGTGAGCTTTTCCTTTGAGTTACCAAGTGAAGTCGAAATCTTCCCCGCGATATCTTTAAGGGTCGTTATGTGTCCTATCAGCTCTTTCGTGTTCGAATCGGAAAGATGAAGCATTAACTTTTGGATTTTTTTGTTTAGATCTCCGACATCGACATGTAGTTTTGCTAGGCTAAGTTCTTCGGGCTCAGGCGTTTTTCCAGGTTTTATGCTACTCATAAGGGACTCCGATGATCCATTGTTCGCTATGAAGTTTATTATACTATTTATTTTGTAGTCAGGCTATTCATTGTTGAGGTAAATAGGAAATATTTTGATGTTAGTCTTGTAATGCGTTATAGGTGAGTTTTTTGTGCATTTTTACAAGCTTTAGAGGTTTAGTTCTTTTACATTTTTCCTAGGTAAGCTATTCTTTTGCATTATTAAAATAGGTAAAAGATCACGTTATGGACCCTCTCAATTCTTTAGAAGAAGCTGTAAAACAAAGACGAACCTTTGCCATCATCAGCCATCCCGATGCCGGAAAAACAACACTAACGGAAAAACTACTCCTTTACTCGGGAGCTATCGTAACGGCGGGGATGGTAAAAGGACGTAAGGGACGCAAGGCGGCAACCTCGGATTGGATGGCCATGGAACAAGAAAGAGGGATCTCCATAACCTCTTCCGTGATGCAGTTTACCTATAAAAATACGGTTATTAACGTTTTGGATACTCCCGGACATGAAGACTTTTCTGAAGACACCTATCGCACCTTGACGGCTGCCGACTGCGCTATCATGGTAATCGATGCCTCTAAAGGGGTTGAAAAACAAACAAGGAAACTATTTGAAGTTTGTAGGTTGAGGAAGATCCCTATTTTGACCTTCATTAATAAAATGGATATGCCAGGAAGAGAACCTTTAGATCTTATGAATGAAGTGGAAGAGGTTCTTCAGATCCACTCTTATGCGATGAACTGGCCTATAGGCGGGGGAAGGGCTTTTCAAGGGGTCGTGGATAGACAAACAAAAGAGTGTGTGTTTTTTTCAAAAACCTCTTTTGTAGGAGCTAAAAGGGCGGATATATCCAGGATGCCTATAGGTAGTGTAGAGGCTAAGGAAAAGATGGGTCTTTTATATAGTCCTCTTATGCAAGAACTCGAGCTCCTGGATCTAGCGGGGAATGTATTTTCTAAAGAAGCCTTTTTAAAGGGAGAGGTCACTCCCGTGTTCTTTGCTTCGGCATTGACCAACTTTGGTGTGGAACCTTTCTTTGATTCTTTTATTGAGCTAGCACCCCCTCCAAGTGCTAGACTCGCAAACCTTTCTAATGGACAAGAAGTTTTAATAGACCCTATTACAACGCCTTTTAGCGGGTATGTATTCAAACTACAGGCGAATATGGATAAACGACATCGGGATAGTATGGCCTTTATCAGGATATGCTCGGGCGTTTTTGAAAGGGATCTTGTGGTGAAGCATCCAAGACTTGGAAGGGATGTTAGACTGTCTCGTCCCCACAGCTTAGTTGCAGGGGAGAGGACAACGGTTGATGTGGCCTATCCAGGAGAT
>JAZKAC010000049.1:3167-9761 GCA_040389325.1 Chlamydiota bacterium
AATCGGGGATACTCTTTCCGTGACGGGGAATTTCACCTTTAAGCCTCTTCCTCAATTTCAACCAGAGATCTTTGCCAAGATCTATCCTAAAGATGTGGGCAAAAGGAAGTCTTTTGATAAGGGAGTAGTGCAACTAGTCTCTGAAGGAGCTATCCAGATGCTTACCTCTTGTGATGTCGAAGGGGGACATATTTTTGCTGCCGTAGGTTCTTTACAGTTCGAGGTGATGCAGTATCGATTAAAAGATGAATATGGCGTTGAGACGACATTAACCCTGTTACCTTATCACTGCAGCGCCTGGGTTATAGGGGACCCAAAAACGTTTATTCCGTGTGCGGATTCTTTGCTTGTAGAAGATAGGCAAAATAGACTGATGGCTTTATTTCATGCAACATGGGATAAAGACTATAGTATAAAGAAAAATCCCCATCATCAATTTGTGGATGTAGCAGTCTAAAGGGAGCGCAGTAATGGAGAGCTTTTTTTTTGTAGGACAGATATTGCTCGGTTTATGTGTCGGATGGCTCTTCGGTAGAAGAGCCTCTTCTAAAGAAGTGGAAGGCCTGCGTATAGCTCTTGCTAGGGTGTCAGAAGAGAAGGCTTACTTACAAGCGCAGCTAAACTATGAAAAAGAAAAGTCGGTCTTAGAGTTTGAATGTCTATCCAACAAGCTTTTAAAGGAAAACTCCAAAGAGTTTGCAGAGAGCTCTCAACTGAAGATACAAGAACTTTTATCTCCTTTAAAGCAAAAGATAGAGACATTTCAGTCAAGTCTACAAGAGATCTCTAAGGCAGGTACGGCAGAGAGACTTACCCTTAAAAACAACATCGAAGCGATCACGAATTCCAATAAAGCACTAGCTCAAGAAACGCATCTTTTAGCAAGGGCGTTAAAAGGTGATGTGAAAAAACAAGGAACTTGGGGTGAGCTTGTTTTACAAAAGATCTTGGAAGCCTCGGGCTTAAGAGAAAATAAAGAATACACGTTGCAAGGAAGTGGTCTTGGGTTACAAGACTCTGACGGAAGACGGATGCAACCTGATGTCATCATTCACTTTCCCGACACCAAGCGTGTGATTGTGGACTCTAAGATGTCATACACCCACTATGATGACTTTTTTAACGGCGGGAACGAATTAGAAAAAGAAGAGAGTTTAAAAAAGCTCCTTTTGTCCATGAAAGAGCACGTTAGGGGTTTAAGTGAGAAAAACTATCAGTTTGCAGGTGGCTTAGACACTCCTAACTTCGTCCTTCTTTTTGTTCCTATCGAAGCGATTTTTTCTTTAGTCATGGAAGCTGAGCCCGCTCTTTTTGAAGAGGCTTGGAAAAAATCGATTATCATAGTGAGTCCTTCGAACCTTTTAGCTGTTTTACGAACCGTTGAATCCGTGTGGAAGGTGGAACACCAAAATAGAAATACACAAAAGATCGCGGAAGAGGCCGCTTCGTTATATGATAAATTTGTCGATTTCATCAAAGATATGGAAAATATAGGAAGGTCTTTAAAAGGCACTGCAGATCATTTTGAAAAGGCTATGGCAAAGCTTTCTATGGGAAGAGGGAACTTAATAAAAAAGACGGAAGATTTAAAAAGACTTGGACTTAAGACGAAAAAAACCATCCCTGCCGAGTATTTAGAAGAAGAAGTTGTAGAAAATGTGATTTTGTAATATTTTTTTTTGCTAACAAATTCATAATCTGCCATCTTGAAAATAGGAAAAACATTAAATAGGTCTATATGTATAATTTCAATCAGCTCAAATCGGTACTTCGCTTAAACGAACTTGCGGAAGAACCTGTAGATTTAACGGATGATAATATTTTTACCCCGAAGCGTGTGGACTCTTTTGTGAGCGAGTCATTGGGACTGAAATTATTTTATGCGACGGAAAGGATTTCTGAAATCACCCTTCAAGCTTTGTGTGATCTTGCCGAAGAGACAGGTGTTTTTGAGAAGATGCAAAAGATGCAAGCGGGTGAAGTTGTAAATAGTATCGAAGGTTTTGAGAGCGAAAATCGAAGTGTCTTGCATACGGCTATGAGAGATTTTTTTGAAAATCCGAATGAATCTCCTATTGCAAAAGAAGTATCTCATATGGCTTATCAAGAGCTTGAAAAGCTCACCGAGTTTTTAAAGAACCTTGAAACAAACGATGTATTTACCGACATGGTTCAGGTGGGCATCGGCGGATCGGACCTAGGGCCAAGAGCCGTATACCTAGCGCTTAAAGCCTATGAGAAGCCACAAAGAAGAGCGCATTTTTTCTCTAACGTCGATCCTGATGATGGCGCACTTGTTCTTAAAGAGCTTGATTTAAGTAAGACTTTATTTGTTGTTGTTTCTAAGTCGGGATCTACATTAGAGACAAGGACCAACGAAGAGTTCGTTCGAGAGCATTTAAAAAGTCAAGGACTCGATCCTAAAAATCATATCATTGCAGTTACGGGTAAGGGAAGTCCTATGGATGATCCTGCAAATTACTTAGCTTCTTTTTATATCTGGGATTTTATCGGAGGACGCTACTCAGTGACTTCCATGGTAGGGGGTGTGATTTTAGCCTTTGCTTTGGGAATGGATCGCTTCTTGGATTTCCTTCGAGGCGCAAACGCTATGGATAAGTTATCTTTAAAGCAAGATGTAAAGACAAACCTTCCTCTTCTATCCGCTTTATTAAGCGTCTGGAACCGGAACTTTTTAGGGTTGTCAACTTCTGCCGTGATTCCCTACTCACAAGGCTTATCTCGATTTCCTGCGCACCTTCAGCAGCTAAATATGGAATCTAACGGGAAACGGATAGATAAACAAGGAAGACCCGTAGAGTTTGATACGGGGCCCGTTGTTTGGGGAGAACCTGGTACTAACGGTCAACATTCTTTCTTCCAGATGATTCATCAAGGAACTTCTGTTGTCCCTGTAGACTTCTTAGGCTTTGCAGAAAGTCAATATAAAGATGACATCGTGTTCCAAGGTACTTCTTGCCAAGAAAAGCTCTTAGCTAACATGTTAGCGCAGTCTTTATCCTTAGCAAGAGGACAAAAAAGTGATAATCCGAATAAGTGTTTTCCTGGCAACCGTCCCAACCGGATTCTTATGGCTAATAAATTAGATCCCTATACGCTCGGTATGATTCTTTCTTACTATGAAAATAGCGTAGCCTTCCAAGGGTTTATTTGGAATATTAACTCATTTGATCAAGAAGGTGTTCAACTGGGTAAGAAACTTGCTCTACAATATATTGATCTTTTTGCTCAAAAAAGGGCCAAGAAGTCTTTAGATTCTAAGCAATTCCCCCTAGGACAAGCATACTTTCGTCATTTGTCTTCTTATTTTTCTTAATACAAATGGGGTAGTTGAAAAAACTACCCCTCTTTTTCTTAAAATACAAATCAATGTGAATTAAACGAGTCAAAGAATGAATTCAATAACAGTATCATGCTTAATAAGTGGATCTTATAACCTCGGATCTAACCTTTCGTGTAAGGACTCCGTCTTAAATGTTGAAGAGAAAAAAATCACTCAACTTTATATGGAAAACATATCTGAAAAAAATAAGGAAGAGCGGCGGCGTGTAGAGCGTTTATTAAGTAATCTTTGTTCCCAGAAGATCAATTTTTACTCTTTGGTAGTCTCTCATAGGAAATATACACTTGAAACCATTAAAGAAGAAAGAGAGCGTATAGAGCTTTTATCAAGCACTCTTTATCCTGAAAGGATTGATAGGAAAGACATAGCTGGAAAAATTACGATTGAGCAACGGTGTGTAGGGCTTTTACTAAGTAAAAGGGCTCAAGCGATAGAATCTAATGCAGGGCAAAAAGAGAAAAAGAAACTTTCTAGGCAACTTGCTTATCATAGAGGAAAAATTGCTGGTTTAAATTCGCTCGAAGAGTCGATTAGACATTTGAGTGTGCTTAAGAGGTCTTCTGCTGACCCAAGGCATAATTTGACTTTTGATGACGAGCCTTGTGTCATGAGCTGATGCTAAGTTTCATTTTATATAGCCATCTTGTAGGAGGCTCCTTGTCTATGCAAAATTTCGATGAAATAAATAGGGATTTTTATAACGCTTCCGAAGACTCTTTTGATAAGGTTCCTTTTGAGTCAATCCTTCCCGATCTTCTTTTAAAATATGGAGTCGGAAGAGAAGTTTTAGAAATAGGTTCGGGAGCAGGAGCTTTAGCTATCTTCTTGGAAGGGTAAGGCTCAAAGGTGACTTGTCTAGAACCGGCAATAGAGCTTGCTAAAAAAGCGGAGTCGAAAGGATTGAAAGTATATCCTACGACAATTCAAAACTTTCAAGAGAAAAAGCAATATGATAGTATCATTGCTATTTCGTCTTTAATCCACGTGCCAAAAGCAGAACTTCCTTTGCAAATTGAAAAAATAATCCAGCTGCTCAAGCCAGATGGGATTTTTTTTATGAGTTTTATTGAAGGAGAAGGTGAAGGAATTGAAGATCCGACAAAGGTTGGAAGAGTGAGATATTTTGCAAAATGGAAGGAGGAGGAGTTGGAGTGTCTTTTGTCCCCCTACTTCGATTTTCTTGAGAGTCATAAAATTTATAATAAAAAAATGGATCGAACATTCTTCCTTAGAGTACAGGCGCTAAAACCACCTCACCTTTTCTTATGAAGTAGGTTTATGACTTTTTTTTGCTTATAAGTTCTTCCAGGGACAGGCAGAGAGATTCTAAGAATTTTTCTTTAATTCTTTGTGGCTATTTCGAATATAACTTCCTGTACTATACATAGATGAGAAATAATTCCTGATCGAACTCTTCTTTATAATTACAACTTAAGAGTTTTTGTTACATAGTTGATAGTGAAGCTGCTGCTTTCTTTTTTAGAGGCTTTTTTTCGAATAAAAGAGATCGCTACAGCATGAATGGGTAATCCTATATGCAAGAAGGGTTCATAGTATTTTTGGGTTTTTATCTGCTCTAATCCCACTTCAGGAGGTTTGTTCACTTTTAACTCGATGATGTAGATGACATTCGGAAGCTTTAGTATGATGTCCATCCGCCCTATACTCGTAAGGCGCTCTGATTCCGTGTCAATGCCAGCAGCAGAAAAAATCGTTTGTAATAGGGCATGATAAAACTTTTCATCTTTGATATGCAGAGGATAGGGGATACCACTTAAAATACTTGTTAAGACAGCAACCATTTCTTCTATTTGTTCCTTCACGAGAAAAGCGTAAATCTTACCGATTAAAGGATTGATGAATGCGGTGCTTTTTTGAGTTACAAGAGCTGTGAGGTGTCTCATGAAAGAAGCTTTCACTTCTAAATTCGGATATTTCAACTGATAGTTTCTAGTTAGAGAATCATAAGATGCTATAGTAAGATATCCCATTTGGAAGAGTAAAGAGGGAAGGGGGAGGCTTTCGATTTCAAAAGTCTGAAGTAAATCTCCTGTCCCTTGGAGTTGATCTAACTCTAAAAGTTTACTTTCTTGTTTTTTTAGCTCATCTAATAAAACTTGAGGTGTTGCCGACTCAAACCAAAAGTTATGTAGTTCCTTGAAATCTAAAGAACAAGTAAGGGAAAAAGGACTGTAAATCGTAGGGGTGTTTTCTTTGAAAGAGTAACCGTTATACCAAACTTTAAGTTGCTCTCTGACTTCCTTATAGGGGATCTGTCTAAGTTTCGCCCAGTTTTCTATATGGTCTTTAAAATATAGGTCAACTTCTTCATCGGTATAGCCACAGATATCAAAAAAATCTTCTTTCATAGTGAGATTTTTTAAATTGTTTAATCCGGAAGAAAGTCCAGATTTGCTAAAAGCACTTACACCTGTGACAAAGACGAATTTAACAACAGCTGAACGAGCTTTAATAACACAACTAAAGCTTTTCATAATGTCACGAATTTCTATGGAGAGCTTGGGGTTATGGAGTGTATGCAAAATGGGGTGATCATACTCGTCAATAAGGATAGCCACGGATTCAAAAGGTTTTTTAAAAACTTCATTAGAAAGAGAGTCTATTAAAACTCCTAAAGCAGCATTTACATTGAGATCGGAACCTAAAGTAAAACCATATTGAGTTGCTATCCTTTGTAGAACAATAAGTAAGCTTTTTTTAAACTCTTCGTTGCTTTCTATGCTTAATTCAGAAAAGTCTAATCGAATAACTCCGGCAGGTTTCCAAGCATAGTCGCTATTTTTTATAAAAAGTCCTTCAAATAGTTCTTTTTTTCCTTGTAAGGCGGCAGCTAAAGTAGAAACTAATAAGGACTTACCAAATCGACGGGGCCTAGAAAGAAAAGTTCTGGAGTTATCTGTTAATAAAGAATAGATGTGTTTTGTTTTATCTACATATACACAGTTTTTTTCTCTAAGTTCAGAAAATTCACTGATCCCAATGGGGAGTTTTTTCATAAAGACCTCTAGCTCCAGTTTTTTTAAATAATATCATATTTGTAAGATAAAGGGAATTCTTAGATCTAGCTGTGTTAGATCTAGCTGTGTTGGCGCAAAATAGAAATGTCAGGTTTTTAACTTCCTAAAGTAAACATTATCATGTATTTCACTGCTCGTTATATCCCTAAAAAAAAAGAGGGCGGGTATGTGTGTATGTGCGATAGAGGTTTT
>JAZKAC010000049.1:9771-20233 GCA_040389325.1 Chlamydiota bacterium
AAAAATCAATAAGGTATCTTGAGGTTTTAGCCAAAGTTGAAGAAAAGAAAATCTCTCAATAATATGCAGCTAAAGAGCTTGCGATATCAGTACGTCAAATCTATCGGTTGTATCAAAAACTACTTAAAGAAGGTCCTTCAGGCTTTTTATCTAAAAAAAAAGGAAAAGCCAGCAACCACCAATTATCAAAAATATTAAAATCAAAAGTTTTAGAATTAGTGGCTTATGAGAAATATGAAGGATTTGGTCCATCATTTATGAATGAAAAGTTATTAGAGCTTCATTCAATTAAGATTTCAACAGAAACGGTAAGGCAATTAATGATAGAAAGGGGTGTATGGCATCCTGACAAAGAAAGGCGCCCTATAGTACATCAACAACGGCAAAGAAGATCTCGAGCAGGAGAGCTTTGTCAAATCGACGGGTCCCCCCATCGTTGGTTCTCTAATCGCGTTTCGCGCAAGATAAGACTTTTTTTTATTAAGGAATAGAAGAGGGGGGGAGACTTCGTATGTTTAACATCGTATGTTTAAATCGTATGTTTAAAAATTGAATTTTACTAAATTTTATGTTATAATTAATGTAAACATTTAATTGATGTCTATAATTAATATAAAAAATATGTATCATTTTGTTCATTAAAATCTGCAAATAATAGATTTTCGCCTTTAGTTCAAAAAAAACTTTTATTTCTGGTCTAGCGAGAACTAAACCTTTCTGGAGACGGGACTTCAGACAACCTCTGATGTTCGTTTGGTCGCGAAAAAAACATTTAAGTTTCTTCATGTAATGGATGAGTTATTTCAAAATCCGAGGCTTCAAGAAGCTAGGGCCCCTTGGGAAGATGCTAACCTTAACGACGGAAGAGCTCTTCGTTGGAGCGCTGCTTGGGAAAAAAGAAAAACGGAAACGAAGAAAACTTCGAATGAAATTACATGGTGGAGAAAAGTCTTGCAAGATCCTATTAAGGCTTACAAGGGTTTTGGTTATAAGTTCACGCCTGAAAGTAAAGAGCCTTCCGTCGTATGGATAAAGTGACCCTTATCCTTATTTTTGAAGGTGGGGGCCGTTAAGAAGACTTGTCCCATATCTTGTAGCAATTCATCTAAAAGAAACGTCCGTTTTTCATCCAGATGAACTCCGAAGTCATCAACTCCAAATAGGGGGGTGATCCCTAATCTGTTTTTAAGAGTCTCCCATTCTGCTAGGCGTAAAGCGGCAAGAGCGCATCTTTTTTGTCCTTCACTACAAAAGCTTTTAACATCCTGTCCTTGGATGGAAAAGAGGATGTCGTCTCGATGAGGGCCGATGAGTGTTGTTTTGTAGATAAGCTCTTTAGATCTCAGTTCAGCCCACTTTTCAATATAGAAGCCAGGGGTTAGTGTTAGTTCTTTTTTAGGTCCATGTAAGGAGCTTCTATATTCTATTTGCAAAGGTTCTTTTTGCTCGGAAAGGTGCAGCAGGAATTTTTGACTTGCCTTTTGTAGGTCAAAAAGAGTTTGGACTCTTTTTTCCGTGATGTAACAGGCAGAAGTAGCCATCAGTTCTTCCCAGGGAGCAAATCCTTTAGTTTGTGTTTTTAGAAGGAAATTCCTCTGTTTTAGAGCTCTTTGGTAGCGTCCTAGATGATATATGTAGTTCGGGTCTGCTTGAGCGATGTGTAAGTCTAAAAAGCGTCTTCTTTCTGCAGGACCTCCCGTGATGATCGTGATGTCTTCGGGAGAAGAAAAAATGGAAGGAATGAGTCCGAGTAGAGGGATGAAGCTTGAATAGGAGGTTTCGTTATAAAGGATCTTACGACCTTCTTTAGAAAAAAAAAGAGTTAATTTATGATCGATCCCTTCTTTGTAAAACAAGGCTTCTAAGATGAATTTTTCTTGCGTATGTCGGATGAGCTCTTGTAGTCTGCTTGTGCGGAAAGATTTACCCGTGCTGATGAGGTGAAGAGCTTCTAAAAGATTGCTCTTACCGCTTCCGTTCATCCCTTCTATGTAGTTGATGCCTTGTGTGAATAAGGCATCAGCAGTTTTGTAGCTACGAAAAGAAGATAACGTTAATTTGTGTAGGAACATATCCTTAGTGATCAAGACGCATAGGCATCAAAACAAAAAAAGAAGAAGAAGAATCGGTGACAAGTCCTGGATTGTAAGCATCTTTTATGTTTAGTTGTACGGTTTCATCTTTGCTGTGACGTAAGATGTCTAAGAAAAATGCTGGGTTAAAGGCAACATCCATGCGATCTCCTTGGTAGTTAATCGGCATGTTGACGTGTCCTTCGCCTGCTTCACTGCCTGTGATGGAAAGATGTAGTTCTCCAGGGGAGAAGGTAAATCGGACGGAGGGTTTTTCAGCTGAGGTGAAAAGGGAGATTTGACGAAGAAGCGTGATAAGCTCTTCTCTATGTAAGTTAATGGAAGAGGGTTGCTTTTCAGGAATAATGCGAGAGATGTCGGGGTATTGTCCTGATAGCAATTGAGAGATGAGGATGATAGGCCCTGCTTGCATTGAGATTTTTTGCTCTAGGAAGTGTAAGGTGATAGTCTCTTCTTGAGTGTCTAAAAGCCTAATCATTTCATCGACGGTTTTAATAGGTAGGATAAAGGATCCTTGCCAGTCATCGGGAAAAGGGATCTCCGTTGAAGATCGGGCAACTCTTTTTCCGTCTGCGCCCGTGAAGGTTGTGTTGATAGCATTTCTTTGCAAATGGATGCTACTGAAGATGGGACGAGTTTCATCTTTTCCTGCAGAAAAAGATGTTTTAGAAAGCATTTCTTTAAAAAGAGCTGTAGGAAAATGAATTTGTAGTCCTTCAGATAGATTAGGAACCTCGGGGAATTCAGCCGGGTTCATGCCAGGAATTTTAAATTTAGAAGATCCTGAATAGACCATGGCAACGTGAAAAGGAGAGGTGGAGACTTCGATGTCAGGAGATGTGAGCTCTCGGACTAAAAGAAATAGGCGCTTTGCAGATAAAACAATAGCTCCTTCTTCCAATATCTTAGCTTGCACGCTGATTTTCATGCTGAGGGCAAGGTCCGTTGCCGTTAAAATGAGTTCGTTGTTGATAGCTAAGAGTAAAATGTTGGATAAAATCGGCATTTGAGGTTTTTGAGGAACGATGCTTTGTATTTTGTTGAGTGCGGATAAGATATCAATCTTAGAAAAAATAACTCTCATAATAAAAAGGGCTCCTTGTAAGAGGTATGGATTAAGACAAGATCATATAGAAAAGAAACGAGATCGTCAAATATTATTCTTCGCGATTTTTAAGAGCTCGATCTATCGATTTATTATGCTCTCTTGTTTTGATGGCTTCACGCTTGTCGTAAGACTTCTTCCCTTTAGCGACAGCTATCTTTACTTTTATAATCCCTTTTTTAAGATAAAGAGCTAAGGGTATTAAGGTAAGGCCTTTTCTTTCGGAGGATTCTTTTAGTTTTAAGATCTCGTTTTTGTGAAGTAACAAAAACTTATCCCGTTTATCTACGTGGTTATGAACATTGCCAAATACGTAAGGGGATATAGAAGCGTTTTTTAAAACTACGTTAGACCCCGATATAATGATATAGGCGTCTTGGAGATGGCCTCCATGATTTTTTAAAGACTTGACTTCCGTGCCGCACAAAATAATTCCGGCCTCTATAGTGTCTAAAATCTCATAATTAAAGGTGGCTTTGCGGTTAGATACAAGGTCGGATTCAAATTTTTTTGCCATAATATTTTACTTATCTTCCAAAAAGAGTGCATCCTAAAGAAGTTACACGAAAGCAGGCTTTTCCGTCAAAGGAACCTGTTTGCACAAGAGCTGCTTCGGAAAGCCATTCAAAAATAGTGGCGTAGAGAAATTCTTGTTCCTCTCCGTTATAGACGGGAAGGGCGTATTTCCAATTCTTGCCTACTCGCTTAAGAGAGACGATGCTTTCTTCTTTCAAGGCAGCGTGACATCCGTTTAAGAAATCTTCAAAAAAGACCCATCCTTTGCCTAGTACTCGAACGATGCTTTTTTCAGCTTCTCTTATAGATTTTTCCGTATAGATTTCATTCGAGAATTTTTTCGATGAGATCTTATTGAGAGGGTGGCGATAGAAGAATAAAGATTGTCTGTCAGAAGATAGTGTAAGCCAGTCTTTAGCAACGGAGGTTACTTCCAGTTTTCCTTCGGAGAGGGTTATGAAGCGTACTAAGGTTAGTTTGGTTAGAAGATGCTGAAGATAGTGTTTGTAGATGGCAGGGTCGTGGCTGAGGTCAGTAAAGCGGGGAAGAAGTGAGGGTAGGGTGTCAACGGTGAGAGATTGTTTTTGGGCTTCTTTTATGATGACGGCAAGATCTTCTACAAAGGAAAATTCGCTAGGTCTTGTAGGAGCGACCTTTTCATTTTCTTGTATAGGCTTTGCTTCAGAGTTTTGTAAAAAGAGAATGTACTCTTTCCATTCGTGAAAAGGGGTTACCATTTCTTCTATGGCGTTGTCTTTTTTACGATAATTAATACAGCAGATGAAGCTAAATTCCAGATGAAGCATGTATTCTTCAAAGAGTTCTCTTGTGATGGAGTATTTATTCATAAGATCTTGAACCGAGACTTCAAGGTTTTTTGCGTGATAAACATCATCGATAATCTGTTTAAGGACGGGTTCTCCGAAATTGGCTTCTGCTATATACCGTTGAAAAATTTGAGGGGTGAGTAGATGTTTTTCGATTAATGACTCAAAGATGTTATTCGAGGTCCTTGGAATGGAGTACCAAATAGGAAGAACGTGAATGGGGATTTTTTTGAGTAAGTTTTGTAAGAATTCCATATCGGGATGAAAGTCATCTTCCAGTTTTTCCATTTGAAACTCGAAGTATTTTCTCATCTCTTTATCAACGTGAAGAGTGTTCTTTTCTAATAAAAAAAGACCTGTAGGAGTTAGTTTTTCTAGGATAAGAAGAAGAGAGGGGACATCTAAGCTTAGGTCGTTTGCGAGATCTGAAAGGGGGATGTGTAAGGAACTATATAAAATTTCCTCTAAAACGCGAAGATCGTCAAGGGTTAGTTTAGCGAGCAAAAGACGATTTTGAATGTCTTTTTGATAGTTGTAGTCCGTGAGACTAATTTTATTCTTTCGAATAGAAGAGGCTTCTAATAAACAACTAGACATGATGATCTTCTTTTTGTAAGATTTAAATATTTAAGCTACAGTTAACATCATACTATATTTGATTATTTTATGACAATCATTTACTTAAGTGTTTCTTGAGGGATTTAAATGAAATTCAATTTTTTTATTTTATGGATTGCTTTGACTATTTTTGGTAGAGTATTTGATTTAATGGTATAATTTTTTATTTAGAAGTCGGGTTGGGGAGTATATGGAAAAGCAAAGATATGATCATCAGAGAATAGAAGAGAAGTGGCAAAAAAAATGGCAAGACGGGGAAGTGTTTCGCTCGGAAGTGGATCATTCAAAACCTAAGTATTACATTTTAGATATGTTTCCTTATCCTTCGGGAGCCGGTTTGCACGTGGGCCACGTAACTGGTTATACAGCAACGGATATCGTAGCTCGTTATAAAAGACAAAAAGGCTTTAATGTTTTGCATCCGATGGGATGGGATAGCTTTGGACTGCCTGCCGAGCAATATGCGATTCGTACAGGAACTCACCCTGCAGAGACCACGGAAAAAAATATTAACACCTATAGAAGGCAGCTGCAATCTTTAGGATTTAGTTATGATTGGTCTAAGGAAGTGACGACAAGTAGCTCTAAATACTATAAATGGACGCAATGGATCTTTACGAAGTTATATGAGAAGGGTCTTGCTTATGAATCGGAAATGATGGTCAACTTCTGTCCTGCTTTGGGAACCGTTCTTGCTAATGAAGAGGTTGATGACGGTAAATCTAAAGAGGGAGGATATCCCATTGAAAGAAGGCCTTTAAGGCAGTGGGTTTTGAAAATCACGGCTTATGCAGATCGTCTTTTAGAAGATTTAGACCTGCTTGATTGGCCGGAAAGCTTAAAGAAGCTGCAAACTCATTGGATTGGAAAAAGTGAGGGGGCGAAGATCTTTTTTAAAGAAGAGAAGACTGGGAAAGAGATTGCCGTTTTCACGACATGCCCTCACACTCTTTTTGGTGTTACTTATCTTGTGTTGGCTCCCGAGCATCCCTTGGTAGCAACTATTGTAACCGAAGAGAAAAAGGCTGAGGTTGATCTATACTGCACTCAAATCAGCTCCCGTTCGGATCTTGAAAGAACGGATTTAAATAAAGATAAAACGGGGGTTTGGACGGGGGCGTATGCAGTTCACCCTCTGACAGGTCTATTGATTCCTATTTGGATTTCAGACTACGTGTTAGCTCAGTATGGAACAGGTGCCGTTATGGCGGTTCCTTCTCATGATGAAAGAGATTTCGCATTTGCTAAAACATTTGATCTTCCTTGCATTCCTGTCGTAGATCCTTTTTATGACGGAAAAGTAGAGCCCTCTATAGAGGGGATGAATCTGGATCAAATCATCTTTTCTGTTAAAGAGGGGAAGATGTGCTGGACTCATGAAGGCACGTTAATGCAAAGTGCTAACGAAGAAGTCTCTTTAAATGGCCTTTCTGTAAATGAAGCAAAAAAGGTGATAACGGCTTATTTAGAGAAGAAGAAGTCCGGGATGAAGACAGTTAATTATAAACTGAGGGACTGGCTTTTTTCTAGACAGCGTTATTGGGGGGAGCCGTTTCCCGTATTGCATTTAGAAGACGGAACGAAGCGTATATTGGAATTGGATGAACTTCCTCTTATGCCTCCTCAGATGACGGACTATAAACCCGCTGCGACGGGGGAGAGTCCTCTTTCTCGAGTTGATGAATGGGTGAACATTTTCGATCCGAAGTCAGGTAAGCTTGCTAAAAGAGAAACGAATACGATGCCGCAGTGGGCAGGGTCTTGTTGGTACTATCTTCGTTTTTGTGATCCTAACAATGACAAAGAGGCTTGGAGTCGTGAAGCTGAAAATTACTGGATGTCGGTTGATCTATACGTAGGAGGTGTTGAGCACGCGGTGTTACATCTACTATACGCTAGATTTTGGCATAAAGTACTCTATGATCTTGGTCTTGTCAGCACTGTAGAGCCGTTTCAGAGATTGAGAAATCAGGGACTTGTGCTCGCAAAATCTTTTCAAAGAATCGGCGGTGGTTATGTGTTTCCTGAGGAAGTGCAAGAAAAGAACGGAAAATACACGCATAGAGGGACAGGAGAAGAGTTGATTTGTGAGATGGATAAAATGTCCAAATCTAAACTTAATGGAATCTCCCCTGATGAGATCATTGAAGAGTATGGAGCGGATTCTCTTCGGCTTTATGAGATGTTCATGGGTCCTTT
The DNA here is from genome assembly GCA_040389325.1 of Chlamydiota bacterium. Lineage (GTDB taxonomy): Bacteria > Chlamydiota > Chlamydiia > Chlamydiales > Rhabdochlamydiaceae > CAIJXB01. Next base: position 17,130 of record JAZKAC010000049.1, read on the forward strand.
TGATAAGGAGAAGATTTGGAATCAAGATGCTGTTATAGGCTGCAGACGTTTTCTGATTCGCTATGTGGATATGATATACTCCGATAAAGTCTCGGAAGAGGAAGAAGAAGAAGCTATGAAGTGTGTGCATCGCGTAGCCTACGCCGTAGCTGGAGACATTGAGGGTCTACAGTTTAATACGGCTATTGCTAAGATGATGGAGTTCATGAACACCTTCAGTTCTTTATCTAAGTATCCTAAAAAAGCCTTACAGATGTTTACTCAGGTGCTATATTCTTTTGCTCCTCATGTGACAGAAGAGGCTTGGGAGCATTTGGGAGGGGTTGGAAGTTTAGCTTATTTACCTTATCCTGAATCGGAAGCTAGGTATTTAGAGGACCAGACAGTTTTTTATGTAGTGCAAGTGAATGGAAAGCTTCGAGGTAAGTGGCTTCTTCCTAAAGACAAAACACAAGAAGAGATACTAGCCTTTATTGAGATGCAGCCGCAGATTCGTAAGCATCTTACGGGGAAAGTACAAAAAGTGGTATATGTGCCTAATAAATTGATCAATTTGGTGATTTCTTAGCGTGATAGCCATACTCTACGATTTTATTCAGTTATTGGCTTTTCTAGCTTATTTGCCTAAGCTGGTGGTAAGCTGGGTATTGCAAAAAGATCGTAGTTTGTTTGACTACTTGGGTTTTTCGTTGCCAAAAGCAAAGCCCTCACAAGGGCTTTGCTTTTTATTTTATGCGGTTTCTGTCGGAGAGGTAAAGGCCGTCTCTTCTTTATTCTCCATAATGAAAGAAACGTACCCTACAGTCTCTTTTTATATTGCCTGTAGGACAACAACAGGCTTGGAAGAAGCTAAAAGAACCCTTTTAGGGGCAGATAGTTATTTCCTTCTCCCTTTTGATTTTTCGTGGCTTTCTAAAAAGTTGATGAAAAGGCTTTCTCCCGATGTTCTTTTCATTGTAGAAGGAGATCTGTGGTATAATTTTCTGAAGGCGGCTAGAAAGAAAAGATCTCTTGTGTGTCTGATTAGCGGAAAAATCTCTTTACGCTCTTACCGAAGATTTTCTTATTTCTCTTATTTTTCTAAGAAGTTATTTTCTCTTTTCACTCTCATCTGCGCTCAAAACAGTGTCTTTGCAGAAAGGTTTGTTGATTTGGGAGCTGATGCTTCTTCCGTTTTGGTTACGGGTAATATTAAATTAGGAATAAGAAAGGAACTTTTACAAGAAGAGGGTAGAGTCTCTTTACGGAAAAAGTTAGGAATGGAAGCGAGTGATTTTGTTGTTGTGATAGGGTCAACGCATGATCCCGAAGAAGAGGAAATTATTAAAGCTTTAAGACCTCTTTGGGAGCAATTTCCTCATATGAAGTGCATTATCGTGCCGAGACATCAAAATCGGTTTTCTGAAGTGAAGCAAATTCTTGTAAATACAAAAATTCCTTTCGTAGTCTTTTCGAATCTTAATCAAAAAACGGGAAAAGAAAAAATCTTGATTATAGATGAGATGGGGCTTTTGTCGGATCTTTATCAAATAGCGGATGTTGCTATCGTAGGCGGAAGTTTTGATAAGTCTTTACAAGGTCATAATATAGTAGAGCCTATCTGGATGGGCGCTCCCGTTTTATTTGGCCCTTATATGGAAAGTCAGACCGATTTAGTCGATCTAGTTCTTTCTTTTGGGGCGGGAGTTCAGCTAGAGCTTATAGAGCTGCCGGTTATTTTAGAGTCATACATGAAAGACCCAGCTATTCTTCTTTCTTTGCGTCAAAAAGGGCAAGACCTTCTTTCAGGTGTAGAGGGGGCCACTTTGCGTACCTGGGCTCCTATAAAGAGGCATATTGAGTCTATTCGCTGAGGTTTGACCTATGGGCATTGGATGAAGCTATTGATCTGCATGCAATCAAATTGCACGCTTTCTATCTATGAGATAGCAAGACGAAATGGAGTGCGGTTAGTCTGATTTGTTCCGTTTTTTTATTGAATGATGAGAATATTGTAAGCTTTTTATAAGGGGAATTTGTTTCCTTTGTGAAGATTTCATCAAGGTGTCGCCATGCTAACTATCTTTTTGTTAGTGTTTTGTGTTTTTTTTATAAAAATACTTTATTAAAATTATTCCAATCTTTAGAGTGTTGTTCTTTGTGTAAAGAGATCTTGGAAAGTTAGATGGTAGGCTAGCGATTTTTTCGCTAAAAATTAAATAAAAAAAAGGAAAATAAAATGAATATCACAAGCATCCCAGGTTTAGGTTATTTCTATCCGAATAAAGTAGAGAAGGCTCCTGCTGAAGCAGCTGAGCAAGCGGCTCCTGCTGAGGTACAGCAAGCTCCTATTGCTGCAGCTTCCCAATCAAGTAGTCTAGTCATGAATGGTGCAAGAGCTCTTGCTATAGGGGCTCTTGGTGTCGGTGGCTTCTCGATTGCTCTAGCAGCAGGCAATGGTCAAGCATGGGAGAAAGTGGCAACTACAGTTAGTGAAGTGATAATGGGTGCAGCTATCATTGGTGTTGTGGCTCAAACGAAGGATCTTGTGGATCTCGCAAATCCGGCTTTTGACGCTATTGTAAGTGCTACCGTGAATAGTATTGGGTATGTAAGCAATGCTACGGGCGCAACTTGGGCTGTATCGACTGCATGGAACAAAACATACGCTAGTGTTTTAACGCCTGCTTATAATTTTGGAGCGGCGCTTAACCCTTATGCGAAGAAAGTCTAGAACCGAACTTTGTTTTAATTGTTAGTGAAAAAGAGACTCCATTAGGGGTCTCTTTTTTTTAGTGTTTCTTCTATGAAAATTGTCCTTATGCTAGCTGGTTTTTTACTCTAATTCAGCACTTTTTAAGCATCTAGTTTGAAATTGAAAAAGAAGGAATTTTTCTTTTTTTAGATTTCTTGAAAGAACTGTTGTGATTTAATCGATGCTTTGGTAATCTTCTGCTTTCTTTATCGCGGGGTGGAGCAGTGGTTAGCTCGTTGGGCTCATAACCCAAAGGCCGGAGGTTCGAATCCTTCCCCCGCTATTTTTCTTCTGGCGGCATAGCTCAGCTGGTTAGAGCAACGGAATCATAATCCGTAGGTCCTTGGTTCAAATCCGAGTGCCGCTATTC
>JAZKAC010000050.1:0-12864 GCA_040389325.1 Chlamydiota bacterium
AAAGTTTTTTCTTTTTAAAAATACGAAAAGTCTGTGTTGACAAAAAGCGTGGCTAGAGAACGAGGTTTGCCGCGCAGGTGATCAATGTTGTATGTTACAGGCTGACGCTCAAATAATGATTTAGTGATTTTCTCAATAGCAATTAGACTATCAGGACCAAAACAACTCTTTCGAGAGCATGCCCCAGATGTCCTTCCGTGGCCAAGATTTGCCTTCCAGGAGGGGTGCCTGGCACTTTAACCGCAACGTACAACGCTCCCTTTGTGTGTCCGAGTTTCTGAACAAGATCTTCCGAGATAAGTTTTGTCAATAATCGACGTACCGTCCGATCGGAGCAGTCAAACTCCAATCTACTTACCAGTTCAGCAAGCGTAGTAGGTTCAGCCGCCTGCTCAAGCTGATGCAAAATACTCAACTTACGATCTCGATGTTTTAACAACCACCTCTTTTTAGGCGATCTTAGCATTAATTCGGACATTTTTCCAGCTTTCCGTCCAAATACTGGACTTTTTCAATCTAACCAAGAATTGTAGGTTGTCACATGAACCATTTTTATCAACTTATCTTATAAGATGTGCAACCGTTTCTACGTGAGTTGTTTGAGGGAACATATCGAAGCTTTTTATGCTTTGAAGGGTAAATCCTAATGTTTGTAAATAGGCTAAATCTCTAGCAAGAGTTGGGGGGTGGCAGGAGACGTAGACAACCTGCTTAAGACAAGGGTGGGAAAGGGCCTCTTTGACGATGGGGTCCAATCCTGTTTTGGGGGGATTAACCAAGATAGCATCGGGAAGGATAGCCTTAATATGTTTTGCTGCGGAATCTTCAACGGAAGAACAGAAGAAAGGGACATGAGGGAGATTGTTAAGCTTAGCATTTTCTTTAGCCAGTTCAATAGCTTTCGGATTAACTTCTATTCCCATTACGTCTTTTCCTGTTTGAGCTAAAAGAAGAGTAGAGACTCCAATACCACAGTAAAGATCCAGTATTTTTTTGCTGCCCTGTAGTAGATCCAAGATGAGAAGATAGATACGAGTGCTTTGCTCTACATGGTTTTGTAAAAAACTAAAAGGAGAGTATGCAAAGGTAAGGCCATTACAGGCGAAGGTAAGAGAAAGATCTCCCTTACTTATCTTTTCTTGGGGCATGTGGATGGTAAGAGCTATAACGGTATCAAGCTCTTGGCAAGAGCTTAAAAAGGATATGTCTTTTTTAGATAAATTTTGAGTAAAAGTAAAAGCGACTACATACCCTTTTTCTGTTTTAATGATCTTTACTCGTCCTTCGCAAGAAGCGGGAAGATCCAGCTTTGCCATGATCTTTTGTAGATTAGCTAAGATAGGATCTTCAGGGAGGTGAAAAAGAATGCAAGATTGTACGGGTAAGAAAGAAGATGAAGTAGAGGTAAAGCAAAGCTGCCAAGTGTTTTTAATACATTGCACTTGTAAGGATATATGTCTTCGATAAGAAAAAGGATCGGTTGAAGGAGCAACAGGAGGGACGGAGAAAGAAATCTTACCGATTCTTGTAAGAGAATCTTCTACAAACCTTTTCTTAAGTTCTAATTGGTAGGGATAGTCGCTATGCTGTAACTGACAGCCTCCGCAGGTTGTAAAGTAGGGGCAAGGAGCGGGTATCCGATGAGGGCTTGGCTGTAATACTTTTTGCAGATGAGCTCTAGCAAAATTGGATTTTTTTTGGTAGAGCTCAAGCTCGACAAGTTCTCCTGGGAGGGTGAAGGGGGTAAAGATAACAAGTTTATCTTTTCTTGCAACACCATCCCCTCCAAAAGCCACATTATCGATCACGCACTCCATTAAGAAGCTTCGATGATATGAAAGTCTCGTATTTGCAGTTGGATACTGGACTTATTAAGGAAATTGTTAATATGCGGAGTGAAGGCAATATCTAAGGTGAGATTTTTCTTTGAAAGACGAGATTTTCGTCCTCCCATACCAAATCCGATTCCTTCTAACAGGCGATCATTTTCTTCTAAGTATAGTTTCAAATGAGTTTTCCCAACTACCTTGGGAGGCCAAATTTGTTTGGCCGAGCAAGAAAGAATAGGAGGAGGATTATCATGACCAAAGGGTTCAAGTAGGCTAAAAGACTCCATAAAATCAAAAGTAAGATCTTTAAAATGCAATTTTGCATCGATAGATAATTTTGTTAGTACGTCTTGATCTTTTAAGCAAGCATTGGCTGCTTCAATGAACATCTTTGTAAAAGCTGGGATATTTTCTTCTTTGATGGAAAGGCCGGCAGCAAAGTTATGCCCTCCGAAATTTTCTAGAAGATGCGAGGCTTTTTTAAGGTGAGCAAGAAGAGGAAATTCGGGGATGGTTCGAATCGACCCTTTTCCTATGCCCTGATCTATTGCAATAATAATGGTGGGTCTATTGTATTGCTTTGCTATCCTAGCCGTAATAATAGGAATAATTCCCGGGTGCCATTGATTAGAACTTAAGATAATGGCTTTTTCTTTAAGAATATGAGGATTTTGCAAAATATATCGTTCAACATCTTCGGAATCTTTTCGTTCGATCTTCTGTCTTTCCGAGTTATTTAAATCCAGTTCTTTAGCAAGGGCTTCTGCGGCTACGGGATCTCTGATGAGTAAGAGTTCCACTCCCTTAATAGGGTCTGCAATCCGTCCTAGGCTATTAAGTCTTGGAGCCACTTTAGAGGCGATATCAATGGGTGTGATTTCCCCTATTTTGAGATCGCATATGGAAAATAGCTTAGAAAGACCAATCCGTTTTGTTTTGCGCAGCTGCTTTAATCCGTAGCGTACTAAGATCCTATTTTCTCCTATTAAAGAACCCATATCGGCTATGGTTCCAAGCGCTACAAGATCTAAGTACTTTTTTAGATCAATCTTATTAGCGATGATTTCTCCCGTGGCGATCAAAAAATTGGTAAAGGCGTGAGCTAGTTTAAAAGCAACGCCAACTCCCGTGAGCTCTCTGTTGGGATAAGTGCTATTTAAAAGTTTAGGATTTAAAGTAGCGATACAATGAGGTAGCTTTGCTGTCGGCTCGTGATGATCCGTGATGATGATGTCAACACCTTGCTCTGCTGCATGGGTCATCTCATTCGCTGCCGTGATTCCGCAGTCTACCGTGATCAGGAGCTTGCATTGATTTTTGACGGCATAGTCAAGAGCGTCGTGCATGAGACTTTTTTTAAGAGAGGTTCTATTTGAAACATAAAAAAAGACGTTAGCTCCAACGTAGCGTAAAAACTCCGTAAGCAGTACCGTTGCCGTAATCCCGTCTACATCATTATCTCCATAAATGAGGATGTTTTCTTTTTGGGATAGGGCTCTTCCGATTCGTTCTACCGCTTTATCCATATCGGGAAATAGTTGTGGATCGCATAGGTTGGGGAGTTTAGCATAAAGATATTCATGAATTTCTTCTAAGGAAGAAAACCCGCGAGAGGCAAGAATTTGAGCCGTTACTGCATGAATGTTGAATTCTTTAATAATCGTTTTTACCCATTCTGGATCTGTTTTAGGATAGACCCAAGTTAGATCCTGTGGGGCCAGCGGCTGCAGCATTACGTGTATCCCTTGTGTAATTATTTTTTTGCTCAAAGATTAAGGCGTTTTACGAGGATCTCTCGAATAAAACGCCTTATCAAAAAACTACAACATACTAATCTTAGTCTTTAACTGCTATTCTTTGTTGTTTTTTGCTTTCTTTTTCATGGAAAAATAGCATTAACGGAGCGGCAATAAATAAAGAAGATAGTGTTCCAAAAACTACTCCAATAGCCATGACTAAAGCAAATCCGAAAATTGTACTGCCTCCCATAAAAATAAGGGGAATAAGGACAAGTAGGGTTGTGCCTGATGTCAAAATGGTTCGGCTTAGCGTAATGTTTAACGCGTGGTTGATAAGTTCGGGAAGATGAGATCTTTTCATTGATTTTGTTTCTTCTCGAATTCTGTCAAATACGATGATGGTATCATTTAACGAGTATCCAGCAATGGTTAAAAGTGCCGCAATCGTTGTAAGGTCAATCTGTACGGGCACTCCCAAAATATGGAGAAGTGCTATAGAGGCTAACGTGAAGATAATATCATGTAAAAGGCAAATCGTTGCACTGACTGCGTATTTAAATTCAAAGCGGATAGCGATGTAGATAAATATACAAAGTAGAGCAACAAGAAGGCCTAAGATAGCGCTATTTCTCATAGTTTGAGACATTTGCCCACTGACCTCGGACCAGTTTTGACTTATGTTCTCAAGGGATGACTCCGTAAGCTCTATTCCTTCTTTTTGAAGAGAAGAAATAATCCATTTTATTGGAAGATTGCCTGTTGAAGAATTAGCCATTCCTGCAAGGGGTCTTCCTGGGAGTTCTAAAGACCTGCTTAGAAAGATTCTAACGTTATTAGAAGGAGAGAGTTCCCTTACTTGGATCTCTTGAGCTTTAGCTCCTGCTGCAATCAAAGACTTCTCTACGATGTATCTATAAGGAAGATCTTTAGAAGGCTTAACTTCTAACGTTAATGCATATCCTCCCGTGAAATCCATTCCGAATAAAGAATGTCTTTCCGAGACGAATAAAGAGCCTCCCAGTACGATAACAACAATGGAGACGATCATGGATGGCTTAGCATATTTGAGGAAGTTAAATTTCTTCGCTTTAAAGCAGTTCATCATAGTAAGAGATTTATGCTTTGGATTTTGAATCCATCGAGAGAAGAAATATTTCGTCATGAAAAGAGCCGTGAACATGGAAGAGATGATTCCGATAATTAACGTAACGGCAAATCCTTTGATTGGACCTGAATGAAATTGCAACAAGATTAAAGCTGCAATAACCGTTGTGATATTAGAGTCTAAAATCGCAGAAAAAGCTTTTTTATATCCTGCTTGTACCGCAGAAGCAATTCGTCCCGTAGAAGAAAATTCTTCTCGGATTCTTTCGAAAACAAGAACGTTTGCATCAACAGCCATACCGACCGTAAGGATAAGACCTGCCAAGCTGGATAAACTCAATCTGGCTTGAATGTTTTGTAACGTTGCCCACATAATCAACAGATTGAAAAGAACGGCAACAGAGGCAACAAGCCCGCTGAATCTGTAATATCCAATCATGACGGCGATCACAAGTATAAGAGCTAAGATTGTAGCCCAGATTCCCATATTTCTTTCTTTTGAACCAAGCTCGGGGCTCACATTTTGTTCTGAAAGAATTTTAGGAGTAAAGGTTAAAGAACCTGCTTTAAGATCCGCTTCCAACTGGCTGATTTCTCTTTGAGAAAAACTACCCGTAATCATGGCACTGTCTTTAAGTGGAGAATCTAAAGTAGGAGCGCTGATGATAGAACCGTTTAGTATAACAGCCATTCTCCAACCTAGATTGTGAGAGAATTGACCGTTAGCCGTTCCCGTGATCTTCTCTTTGCAAAAAGGAGTTGTCCAAGCAGAAAAATCATCTCTTGGATTGATTTTTATGCCTTCTTTAGAAGTGTAAGAACCCTTTACGCTGAAGGACAAGAAGTTTCCTCTGGAAGGGTCATAAGAAGCATGAACATCTTCCAAGTCGGAGCCGCTTAATGCATAATTTTTAAATACGATGAGTAAAGGATGTGTTTGCCCTTGCCAATTCGTGTAATCATCTCCGCGGAATAAAGCAATTTTCGCATAAGCATCATTAAATAAATTTGAGGTGTTTGTATCTAACGGGTTAGTTAGTCTGAGACCTTGTTCGTATAAAATTTTTGCAGATTCACTTCTTGGTTGGATAACATCAGGATCTAAAGACTCTCCATATAGGTGCTTAAAAGCAATTCTATTGATATCGTCAGCTTCTTTTTGGTTCGTAACTACAGCTTCATTCCAGATCTCTTGTAAAAACTTACTTACATATCCAGATAGTGTTGCGTTGTTTGGCGTGAACTTTTCATAAACTACATGGAAAAACATGGAGGAAGCTTTTACAAGCTCCGTCGCAGAAAGATGTTGAGATCCTGGAAAATCCAAAGTAATCAAGTTGCCTTCTTGGCGGATGTTTACTTCGGAAACACCCATTTTATTCACTCGGCTATAAAGCTCGTTGATTCCTTGTTTGATGTCAGCTTCGTTGGTTACAAGCTTGTTGTTAGAATCGCGAAGCTCCATTAGAACGGTTTTTCCTCCGGAAAGATCTAGTCCCCAATGAAGGATTTTTCGATCATCCCCTCTGAAATACTTAAGAGTGCTTAGTTTAATGTTGCTAAGTAAAATATTATGTGTAGGTTTTGGGATGTCAAAACGAGAAGCCCCTTTAAGGCTAAGCTGCGCTGACACATAGTCATCTCTCCACTTCAATAGATCTTCATGTATTTTAGAGTCGATTTTATTTTCAGTTAAAATTCTTTGTTCTACGTTTGTAAATTCAAGAACGGCATACCGTTTTGTTCCCTTAACATAGAAATCTTCTCTAGATGCTGCTAGAATATTTTGAAAATAGTCGGGAGCTTCAAAAATGAAGTCTCCTGCAAATTCTTTTCCTAAATTGAGAAGAGAGGCTTCATAACTCATATATCCAGATTTGCTTAAAAGGGATCTGAGCTTTTGAAAGTCTCGTAAAAATAGTTGAGCTTCGGGAGAAGACGGATCGGACTGCATACTTTTTACGATTTTGCCAAGGCCTTTAGCTATGACGTAAATAGAATTCATTCGAAACCCTTGCTTTGGCATTTCGTCTGAACAAACAGGAGAGTATACAACTAGGCTAAGATTTTTTTGATCCGCAGGCAATAGAAGATAATCGGAATAATCAATAATAGGGAAGACGGAGGGTTGTAAGTCAGCGTGAGTAGGTGCCCAAGTAGAGATTATTAGATTTTTGATTTCGCGACTTTCTGCTTCTGCAATGGAGCTTAGCTTAAGTGTTAAAAAACTTTTGCTGTTTTCCAATTCAGAAAGAAGGATCTTAAATCCTCCTTGAGAAGGTGTTAATACTTCATCCGTTTGACGAGATACATAAGCCAATTCATTGAATATAAAGCCTTCTACAATATCTTGCTTTTTCCCTTGAATCTGAGCTAGAGCTTGTTTTAGCTGTAAGATATCAGGATATAAATTAAGTAACATAGATCCATTTTGCCAGTTGATCTGAATGGATTCGATGAAAGGGTTGTTTTCTGAAAGGGGCAACGTTTGGATAAAAGATCCCGCTTGCATAACATCAAAACTTTTTTGTACGGGAAGAGCTATGTTAGCATAGGTCCAAGGAGTTGACGCTTTTGTAAAAGAAGACGTATTTTTTTGTAGAAGTTCGATCCCTTTATTAAGTAAAGATAGTTTGCTTGATAAAACATCTTTTAACTGTATTTTTGTGGCTTCTAAATATTTTCCTTGCTCTCTTAGGTCAGACTCTTCTTTGTTTAGGACGCTAATTTGAGATGTGAGAGAAGTTGTGGATTGTGTGATTTTTTTGATTACATCTTGAACGGTTAAAACTTTATTTTCTTCGGAGACTCCAAAGAAAGTAGAAAAATAGCGCTTGGAAAGATCTGAAGTGTCTCCGAAAGTTTGGATAAAGGAGACAAGGTTATCTGACAGTAAAGAGGAGAGTTCTAGGTTTAAGGCCTCATCTTTGGAAGCTCGTAGAGCTTCTGCAAACTGAGCATTTTGACTAACTCCTCCAAGAGATAAAGCTACTTGTGTAAGTCTGTCTTTTACGAGAGCTTGGTATGGGAGAGCAACTTGTCCTAGATCGTTGAACTTTGTAGAGAATTGGAAAAAATTATCTACAAGATTAGGATCGAAATGAACTCCGATATTTCTTTGTAAGGTAATTGTTTTATCTTCAACTTCAGAAGAAGTTCCGTAAAGAGATAATTGAGCTGGGACAAAAGGAATTAGGGCTCCTGCTTTCGGCAAATATTTTTTAAACACTTTGGCGTCGGAAGGAGTCGTAAAAGTAATTTGGATGTTTTGTACATTTTCTTTGTCGAGTTTGATCTCTTTTGGTTTGATGTTCAATAGAGTACAAAAGGATTTTAGCCAGCTTATAGCTTCAGGCTCAAGAGTGTTGATTCTCTTGGCGATCCGGATGGAGAGTTCGTTTGCTTTGGGTTCGTTAATGGAGGTCCCAAGAGGTCTTATATAGAAGAAAATTGTGGGTAAGATGTTGTAGAGTGTTAAAACTGTAACAGCTAAAATCAAAATGGATTGCCATCTTTTTGTCTTGTGCATAATCCGTAGGTCCTCTAGATGAAAAAATAAATAAAATGATATCGACATCCCAGGATTCTGTCTAGTTAAATAAAAAATCTACCGAATAAAAACCCCTAAGATCTCTTCTTTGAATTTTCATCTTTGAACTCTTTGCTTTTTTACAAAAAATACATTCCACTCAATTTAGAAGATCAGTTATGCTGTTTTAAATTATACTACTTTATAGCTTAAGAGAGGGTATGCCAGGAATTATTGTGATAGGAACCCAGTGGGGAGATGAAGGTAAAGGTAAGATTATAGATCTGCTTTCAAAAAAAGCGGACGTTGTTGTTCGTGCCCAAGGGGGGAATAACGCGGGTCATACGGTTATCGCTAAGGGAAAGGAATATAAGTTCCATTTGATCCCTTCTGGAGTTTTATATGACAATGTCATCTGTTATATAACGGGAGGCGTTGTTGTGGATCCAGCTTCTTTAGTGAAAGAGATTACTTCTTTAGAAGAAGGGGGGATTTCTTTGCGAGGAAGGCTTTTTATATCTTCTTTTGCTCATGTTATTTTACCTTATCACAGGCAATTGGATCTTTTGTATGAAGAAGCTAAGGGGAGTTTTTCCGTAGGGACGACGGGTAAAGGTATTGGTCCTTGTTATGCAGATAAAGCTAACCGGATTGGAATTCAATTAGGAGAGATGCTTGATTTTTCGGAATGTATGAAACATGTAAAACATGTTGTTGCTATGAAAAATCGGGAACTCGTAAATGTTTTTAAGCAACCTCCTATAGATTTTTTTTCCATAGAGACGGATTGGAAAGAATACATAGACAAGCTGCGTCCTTACATTTCTTATACGGTAGAAAAGGAAGTGGCAGAGGCTATAGAGCAAAATAAGAAAGTCCTTTTTGAAGGAGCTCACGGTTCGTACTTGGATCAAACATTTGGCACCTATCCATATGTTACTTCATCGAGTACGATAGCGGCAGGAGTTATGGCAGGGGCAGGGGTTGGGCCTTCTTCTATCAAGCATGTTGTTGGAGTTGTAAAAGCCTACACGACTCGAGTAGGTAATGGTCCTTTGCCGACAGCTTTATCTAAAGAAGACGAAGGCTTTTTCTTAAACAACGTAGAAGCCAGAGAAATTGCTACAACAACAGGTCGTAAACGTCGTATGGGATGGTTTGATGCGCCTTTAGTAAGACATTCTCTTGGGTTGAGTGGAGTGGACTCTATCGCGATCATGAAATTAGATGTTTTAGATTCTTTAGAAACAATCAAGATCTGTGTGGGATATGAACTGGATGGAAAGAAGTTGAAAACGCCTCCTGCTATGACCTCCGATTGGGATCGGATAGAACCTTTATATGAGATCTTTCAGGGATGGAAGCAATCTACTAAAGAGATCGGTTCTTATGAAGAACTGCCTTTACAAGCTAAAGAATACCTTAAGAGAATCGAGTTTCTTTGTTCCTGTCCTATTTCTTTTGTCTCTTATGGACCAGAAAGAGAAAAAACTTTTTGCCTAAAATCACTATTTTAATATTTTTTTATGAGCGTAGTATTGAATAATATAGAAGAGAGATCAGAACCTTTCCTGGATCGAGTGCGAGAAGTGCGGTCTTTAGGAGTCCCTCGTCATATTGCAATTACCATGGATGGGAATAGAAGATGGGCTAAGCAAAGAGGTCTGTCTTCCGTGCATGGACATTGGAAAGGAGCTGAAATCATTACGGAAATTGTACGATTTTCTTCGGATTTAGGAATTAAAGTGCTGACACTGTATTCTTTTTCTACGGAAAATTGGACCCGATCCAAAGAAGAAGTTGATGAACTTATGAAGGTGATTTCTTTTTATTTAAAAGAAAACACCCCCTTCATGCTAAGAGAATCCGTTCAGCTATCAACGATTGGAGATCTTTCGAAATTGCCCGACTTTGTCCAAGAGATCCTTGAGACGACAAAGCAGGCAACGGCAGGAGGATCTAAAATCAGACTGGTGTTAGCTTTGAACTATGGCGGGCGTGATGAAATCAAAAGAGCTTTTTTGCAGATGGTTGAAGACTTGGAGCAAGGGGTGATTAAAAAACGAGATATTTCAGAATCGCTGATCTCTAGTTATTTAGATACGGCAGATTTTGGAGATCCCGATTTTTTTATTCGCACAAGCGGAGAGCAAAGATTGAGTAATTTTTTGCTTTGGCAATTATCGTATACGGAAGTATATATAGCTAAGGCCCTTTGGCCAGATTTTACAAAAGAAGATTTATTAAATGCAGTTAGTGAATTTCAAAAGAGAAGCAGAAGGTTAGGTGGTGCATGATAAGAAAAAAATTAACTGATTTACATAAAAGACTTGTAGTCTCTTCAATAGTTATAACCATTCTTGCAGGATTGATGATCTTTTCGGATCATTTTTTAGTAAAGACCATACTGGTTTTATGCGTAGCTGCTTTTGCAGGTATTGGAGTGTGGGAATATGCACAATTTGCCCGCGCTAAACAGTTGCGACCTGCTGTAAAGGCTATGATCATTATAGCGACTTGTGAGGTGTTCGCTTTTTTTGCAGCGCATAAGCTAATTGTTTTTTCTCAGATGCCGGCTATTGTGTTATCCGTAGGGGCCGTAGTGTTTTTTCTTCTTCATTTTAAAGATATACGCGACGCTCTAGTGCATGTAGCTGTAGAGTTTTTTGGCGTTTGTTACGTTTCTGTTCCTTTAAGTTTTATGTTAGCTATTTTATATCCAATGTCTTCTAACGGGATGTCCTGGGATGGAAGATGGTGGCTTATCTACTTGATTGTAGTAACAAAAATTACTGATGTTGCAGCGTATTTCGTTGGAAGACTTTGGGGGCAAATTAAATTAGCTCCCTTTTTAAGTCCCGGAAAGACGATAGAAGGCGCCGTTGCAGGTTTTGTATGTGCCGTAATCTGCAGTATTTGTATGAGTTTGATGGGAAGTTGGATTGATTCTCCTCTTTTTCATTTACCTATGATGTCTGCCGTTATTTTGGGGATGTGCATTGGTCTTGCGGGTGAAGTTGGGGATCTTGCTGAATCCTTACTAAAAAGAGATGCCGTTGTAAAAGATAGCAACAACCTGCCCGGATTAGGGGGAATTTTAGATATGGTAGACTCCCTATTATTGACAGCTCCTATTGTATATTTTTATCTTAAGTTACAGGGCTAAGTCATGATTATTACAATCGATGGCCCGTCGGGGACGGGCAAGTCTACGATAGCAAAGCTTCTTGCGACTAAGCTCCAATTTTCTTTTTTTGATACAGGGGCGTTATATAGAGCTCTAGCCTGGTGGGTAGTTCATGAGAAAATAAGCTCGGACTCTATCGTGCAAGCTTTAGATAAGTTTACTTTTTCTCTTAAAGAAAATGCAGGGAATAAAGAGTATTTTGTGTCAGGTATCAATGTTACACAAGAGATTCGAAAAAAAGAGATCACGGAAATGGCTTCTAAAATTGCCGCGATAAAAGAAGTTAGAGCGGCTCTTCTTCCGATACAAAAAGAATATGCAGCTAATGGCAATTTTGTTTTTGAAGGAAGAGATCTTGGTACGGTGGTGTTTCCCGAAGCTGAAGTGAAGATTTTTTTGACGGCAAGTCTTGAAGTTAGAGCGGAAAGACGATATAAGGAAATGGTAGAAAAAGACCCCACCTTAAAAATCAAACTGCAAGATGTGCTTGAGTCTGCAGAAAAAAGAGATGCTCAAGATACCAATCGAGAGATTGCTCCTTTAAAGTGTCCTGAGGGGGCCTTTATTTTAGATTCTTCCGATCTAACGATCCCTCAAGTAGTAGAAGCTTTATATCAACATATACTAACAAAGAAAAGAGCATGCAAGGCTGGCTAAAAAATTCTCATAACGTACTTTATAAAATCGTTCTATTTTCGGTTTTTTGGTTTTTTGCTCTCATATATAGACACAAAATCTACGGCAAAAGTCATATCCCTAAAGGAGCTGTTATATTAGCGGCAAACCACGTATCTTTTTATGACCCTCCTCTTTTATCTATTTCAACACCCTATGAAGTGCACTTCCTTGCTAGGAAAACTCTTTTTGATGTGCCTTTATTCGGAAGGCTCATTCGTAAGTTAAATGCTCATCCCGTATCTGGTAAATCACAAGATGTAGCCGTGTTTAAAACTATTGTTCGGTTGATGAAAGAAGATAAAAAAGTAATCATTTTCCCTGAAGGGAAAAGATCTCTTCACGGAGATCTGCAACCTTTAAAACCGGGGATCTCTCTTTTAATCTCCAGAACAAATGCAGCCGTCGTTCCTGCCTACTTACATGGGACCTTTGGTATTTGGCCAAGTAAGAAAAAACTGCCTAAGCTTTGGGGTAAGACTGCTTGTATTTTTGGAAAGCCTTTATATTTTTCTAAAGAGACTCCTCAAGAGGAAATCTCCTCAGCAATTGAAAAGTCCATTTTGGCTTTAAAAGATTGGTATGAAAAGGGAGCTAAAGGCGCTATTCCTTAGCTTTTGGGATATCCATTCCGACATAATTCTATTTATCTTTTTCTTTTTGAGTAATGGATGAAACCTCTCAAAAACGCAGTAGTATTTTTTTAAATGATTTGTTTTTTATGAGAAAAAAACCATTTATCTATTTTATTCAAAATAGCCATATTATATAATACAATTAAACCTCCGAAGAGGATAAGGA
>JAZKAC010000051.1:0-7794 GCA_040389325.1 Chlamydiota bacterium
TCCAAGTTCGGCAGTCTCGCTTCTTCGATAAGATTTCATTAAGAACTTATTAAGTTCTGTTGTTTTTTAAAGCCTGTGTGTGGATGGGTGCTTTTTGTAAGGTGTTCGGCTTCGAGAAGAAGTTTATGTTTTGTTAGGGTTGGATTAATTTTTTATGAAAATATTGTAAATTTGATTGGTTTTGAGGCTGTGTTTTTTTTGTAGGGAGCTGGTTAATTTTTTTTATTTTTTTAAGAAAACAAAAATCATAAGATATTTTATTTTAAAAGCTTAAGCCTGTCGCTTTGTCTTGCTTTCTCGTGACTGTAAAAAATAATTCTTGATTAATACTATCATGAAAGACAACATGAACACATCTGTATTGAAAATTATCTTTACGGGTGGATTGTGGAATTTATTTTTTTAAATCCTGCAAGAAAAAGAACTCTTTTTTTTATGGGAAAGAGTTGATTTAGAAATCACTAATTAACTATAGGACGATTGGTATGAAAAAAGTCATCTTATTCAAAACCCTTTTGGGTGTGTTTATGTGTTTCGGCTCATTTGAAGCTGAAGCTGCGTCATCAGGATGTTGCTGTACGGATTGTATCTGCCCTCAAGGGCCTCAAGGCCCTCAAGGTCTTCAAGGAGTTGCGGGGACAGGAATTCAAGGGCCTCAAGGCGTTGGTGGGCCTCAAGGAGCTCAAGGCATTCAAGGACTAACGGGCCCTCAAGGACCTTGTTGCGCTCTTTCAGGAACCTTTGCAAACGTATTTACCAATCTGGATCAGGTTATCCCTCCTGCAACGGCTGTTACATTTGAAGGCATCAATGCCGTGACAACGGGAATTGATGTTAGTGCAGCTAGCACAACGGGAGTGATTACTTTTAATTTAGACGGTTGGTATGAAATCTATTATGATTTTGATGCTATGCTAGATAATCCGTTCCCATTCCCTGTTCCTGCTTGGACTTCTTCTTTGCTGCTTAATGGAGTTTTAGTTCCCGGGAGTACTCAGCCTGCGTTTACCGTAAGCCCCGACTTTATTACAAGTCACACATCTGGACGGGTTATCATTCGTGTCAACATAGGTGATACTCTTCAGCTTGTGAATTCGGGGACAAACAGTATCGTGCTAATTGGATTCCCTTTTGGAGCCACGGTGCCAGCGGCTTGTTCTACAATTTCTATTATTAGGATTTCTTCTTAATAGTTTTTTAGCACCCAGTCGAGATTCTCTCGACCAGGTGCTTTGAATCGGGTCTTTTTTAATCTATACCCTTGATGATTTTTATTCGAATTTTAAGGATGAGCTTTATGTCTTTACATAGATTTCAAAAGTTATTGTGAGGTATATAATATTGAGTGTTATAAGAGGAAATAAGGTGTAGTTATGAATAAATTTATCTTGTTTAATTTTTTTTTAAGCATTTTTGCGTGGTTCGCTCCGATGCAAGGAGAGTCTCGGTCTGCATGTTGTTGTGAAAGTTGTAACTGTCCTTCTGGGGTCTTGGGGCTTCAAGGCCCTCCTGGAGTTTTTGGGGTGGGGCCTCAAGGACTTCAAGGGGTTCCTGGCCCTCGAGGACTTCAGGGGGTTCAAGGAGAAAGGGGGCCCGCAGGTCCTTGTTGTCCTTATGATGAAATATTTACAAACTTATATAGCATAAGGACTCAAAGTCTTTCTCCTGGAGCCGTAGCTTTATTTGAAAAGGTGAATGCCGAGATGGATGAGGTCGATATGGATGAGGTTAGTTTTGAGGGAAGAATCGTTTTTAGTCTAGATGGCTGGTATGAAATTTATTATGATTGCAACGGCGTGTTGGATGATTCGAAACTTTTCTCTCTTAAAACTTGGAGTTTGTCTTTATTTATTAATGGAGATTTAGTTTCAGGGAGCTCTAAAGCTGCATTTAGTAAAAGCCCTACCTCTATTTTGGATCGCGTTTCTTGCCGAGTTATTGTTTATATTGAAAGGGGAGATTCTCTCCAGCTTGTGAATACATCCGCAAGTCGGATTGTATTAGGGGGGCTGTCTTATGAAGCTATTTCCCCTGTAGTTTCTTCTTCGCTTGTTATTAATAGAGTGTCTCCTTAGATGCTTTTTTTTGTTACCTCGGAGAAAATAGATGAAAATAAGAAAGATTTTATAGTATGGTGCGTAGAAGAAATATTTAGGGAGGAAGGGGACCTAATGAGCAACATACATCGATGGACTTTTGGCGTTTTATGTAGGTGTGTTCGAGGTTTACTTCGAGTAAGGTATAAAATAGAAGTAAGAGGATTGGAAAAGATCCTTCTATTGAAAAAATCTTATCCAGGAGTCCTTTTTCTTCCAAATCACCCAGCTGAAATAGACCCCGTTATCCTGACATCCATTTTAGGTCCTTATTTTTTTCCTCGTAGCGTAGTCGTTGAACATTTTTATTATTTGAAGTGGTTTAAGAGGGTATTGGATTTTAGTCGAGTGGTGCCGATACCTTCTTTAGAAGAAAATGCGGGAGTTTGGAAAAAAAAACAGCTAGCGCAGTCTTTGATAAGAATCGGAAAGGAAATAGAAGCGGGAGAAAACTACATTATCTACCCTTCAGGAAAGCTTAAGCGCACTGGAATGGAAAAGATAGGGGGCGCTTCTTTTGTGCACACTCTTTTGCAAAATCATCCTACAATACCCGTTGTTCTTGTTCGAACAACGGGTCTTTGGGGAAGTAGCTTCTCTTATTATGGAAAAAATAAATCTCCCGATTTCGGAAAAACTCTAGTAGGGGGCTTTAAGACCCTTATCAAGGGGGGGCTTTTTTTTATTCCCAAAAGAAAGGTCTTAGTAGAGTTTGAGGTGTGTGATGAGCTTTCTTTGCAAAAAGATCGTTTAATATTTAACCAGAGCTTAGAGTCTTGGTATAATCGTTATTCCTCTGATGGCGAGGAGCGTGCTTTTCTTGTTCCATATTCTTTTTTTAAAATAAGGCAAGAGGCTCCTTCGGAGGAGGGAAAAGCTGCTCCTTTAGATGTTCTTGTTAACGTATCTGAAAAGGTGCAGTCCGAGGTGTTTTCTTATCTAGCTATTTTGTCGAAGGTTCCTAAAGAGAAAATTCATCAACATTCAAGTTTAGCTTTTGATTTAGGCTTAGATTCTTTGGATGTTGCCGAGATCCACGCCTTTTTAGATAAAAATTATGATGTAGGGGGCGTGCCGTTAAGTTCCTTGCAAAAAGTATCGGATCTTTTGCGCGCGATTACGGAAAAAGAAGAAAATGCCATTTTAGCAAAACAAGAAGAGCAAAAAAATATTCCGAGGTGGTTTAAAAAAGAAAAGAGAAAGCCTCTTATGATTTCTCGGGCTGAAGTAATCCCCGAAGCATTCTTGGATAACTGTGATCGAATGGGTTCTTTGATTGCCTGTGCAGATGCGGGTTCGGGGGCGCTATCTTATAAGCAATGCAAGCGAGCCGTTTTGATTTTAGCTAAAGAGTTCTCTCTGTTTCGGGGAGAAAAAGTAGCCGTTTTATTGCCTTCTGCCGTAGCTGCAAATCTTTCCATCTTGGCCCTTTTAATAGCTGGGAAAATACCTGTTATGTTGAACTGGACATCTGGTAGAAATGGATTAAATCAAGCTAAGAAACTGGCGGGATTCACGGTAACTCTTACCTCTAAAAAGTTTTTAAATAAGATTTATTTAGAGGATTTGGGTGAAGTAGAGGAGACGTTCGTGTTTTTAGAAGAGATAAAGGAAGGACTTTCTTTAAAGGTAAAACTTAAAGGACTCTTTGAAAGCTTTTTTTCTACAAAAACTTTAATGAAGCGTCTTCGTATTTCTAAAGACTCTTCAGGAGTGGCCGTTATACTCTTTACGAGTGGAACGGAAGCAACTCCTAAAGCAGTGCCTCTTTTTCATAGGCATTTATTAACGAATCAAAAGAGCGCTCTTAGCCTGTCGGGGCTTCAAGAGATAGATTCCTTGTATGGAGTTCTTCCCCCTTTTCATTCTTTCGGATTTTCTTTGACAGGTCTTTTTCCTTTGCTTTCAGGTCTTAAGGTTTTTTATGCACCCGATCCTCGAGACGGACATGGTATGGCCTCGGATATTCATAAGATGAAGATCAGCGTGATCTGCCTGGCGCCAAGTTTTATACGCGCTCTTTTTTCTTCAGCTAGCTTAGAGCAGCTCCAAAGCCTTCGCCTTATTGTTTCGGGAGCGGAAAAGCCGTCGCAAGAATTATCTTTATTTGTAAAAGAATACCTTCCGTTAGCTGTCTGGAGGGAAGGGTACGGTATTACGGAGTGCTCTCCTATTGTATCTTTACAACCTAGAAATTTAGAACCTAAGGGTGTTGGGCGTTTACTTTCCCAGATAGAAGTTTGCGTAGTGGAGCCTCATTCGTTACATAGGATTCCCGATGGGGAAAGAGGAGAGCTTTGCATCCGAGGGCCAAGCGTCTTTGAAGGGTACCTGGATGGAAGCTCGGATCCTTTCATCGAAATAGAGGGTAAAAGATGGTACAGGTCGGGGGATCTTGGCTGGGTAGATTCTGAAGGAAATCTTTATTTGACGGATCGTTTGAAAAGGACGGTAAAGATCGGAGGGGAAATGATTTCTTTAGGGGCTGTTGAAGAGGAACTTCTGCATGCAGCTAAAGAGAGGATGTGGTATACTTCTCCAAAACTGGATTCCCCAACTGATATAAAGGCAGGTCCGAGCTTGGTTGTCATGGCCGTTTTATCGGAAAAGCCCGAGCTTATTCTCTTTACGACGCTGACCGTATCGGCAGACGAGGTAAATAGAGCCTTAAGAGAGGG
The DNA here is from genome assembly GCA_040389325.1 of Chlamydiota bacterium. Lineage (GTDB taxonomy): Bacteria > Chlamydiota > Chlamydiia > Chlamydiales > Rhabdochlamydiaceae > CAIJXB01. The sequence goes on from JAZKAC010000051.1 coordinate 4,775, forward strand.
GGGAGTCAGTCGTATTATAAAAATTTCTCGCGTTATCACGCTTTCTGAAATACCTTTGATGGGAACGGGAAAAGTGCATTATCGCGAATTAGAAGAAAAAATTAGGTGTATGTATGTCTCAAACGATCCCTCTAGTCCTGTATAACACAGAATCTCGCACTAAAATAGCCGTAACCCCATCTTCTGGGGATACCATTTTACTGTATACGTGTGGCCCCACCGTCTATAATTTTGCTCATATAGGAAATTTTAGAACCTATGTTTTTGAAGATCTTTTGCGAAGATCCATTAAATTTTTTGGTATGAAGGTTAGGCAGGTGATGAACCTAACCGATATAGATGACAAAACGATTAAAGGGGCTTTAGCCAAAGGGTCAAGCCTAGCCCAATACACCAAGCCTTACATAGAGGCTTTTTTTGAGGATCTGCATACGTTGGGGATCGAGCGAGCGGAACACTATCCTGCCGCAACGGACTATATTGCAGATATGATTTGCATCATAGAGCGGCTATTAGAAAAATCCATGGCCTATGTGGGAGAAGATGGAAGTATATATTTTAAAATTTCTTCTTTTCCTAATTATGGAAGATTATCTCACTTGCATCTTTCCGAATTAAAGACGGGAGCTTCCAATCGCATCGGAGATGAGTATGATAAAGAAGAAGCTGCCGATTTTGTTCTTTGGAAAGCCTATTTTCAAGAAAGAGACGGGATGATTTTTTGGGAAAGTCCTTTTGGAAAAGGAAGACCTGGGTGGCATATTGAATGTTCTGCCATGGCTATGAAGATCTTAGGAGAAAGCATTGATATCCATGTGGGGGGGGTTGATAACATATTTCCTCACCATGAAAATGAAATTGCTCAATCGGAAGCTTTTTCGGGAAAAACTTTCGTCTGTCACTGGCTTCATGCTGAACACCTTTTGGTGGATCATAAGAAAATGTCAAAAAGTCTTGGTAATTTTTACACGTTAAGAGACCTTTTACAAAAGGGTTATACGGGACAGCAAGTTCGTTATGTACTTTTACAGACGCACTATCGTACACAGCTTAACTTTACTTTTGCTGGTCTAGATGCGGCTGCCGCATCGGTCCAACGGATTGTAGACTGCGTGGAAAGATTGCAATCTATCAAGCAAGACGCATCTCATGGGCTAGTCTCTTTGGTTGTAAAGAAGATGGAGGAGAAGTTTAGGGGAGCTTTGGCAGACGATTTAAATATTTCTTCCGCTCTTTCTTATCTTTTTGAAGCGATCCGAGAAATCAACGTTATTTGTGATGAGGAGAAAATAGGGAAGCTAGAGGCGGAGGCTGCTTTAGCAGTCATTTACCGATTAGATAGTGTGCTTGGGATTCTTTCTTTAGAAGAAGAAGAGCAGATCCCTCTAGCTTTACAAGAGGCTTTAGCCAAAAGGCAAAAAGCTAGGGAAGAAAAAAACTGGACGGTAGCTGATGAATGTAGGATCTTTATTGCCTCTCAAGGGTATAAGATAGAAGATTCTAAAGAAGGCGCTCGCTTGAAAAAACAGAAGGTATAATAATGTCAAAAAAAAGTCTTACTAGGGATGAAGCTTATTTAATTAAACTTGCGAAGATGGGGGAAGCCTCGGGGGACAAGTTTAAGGAGTTTGATCGGTATGTTATTGGACAAGCGATCGGACAAAATAACCGCAGTGTGGATAATATGGTCAGGATGCTTGCTCAAACAAACTTCATCAAAAAAGGGGATGATAACGGTATCTATCTCACAAAAAATGGAGAAGCGTTAGTTGCCGATCTTTTAAAATAACCGGCATAAGTTTCATTAAAAGTAGGGAGAATGCATATTTTAAAGCAAATGACTGGGTATCTAGCTCCTATAGGTTTAGAAGAATATCTTAAAAAAGAGTTGAAAAACATTACCCATGAATATGGGAGGTTAATCCTTGCAGAGGGCCCTCCTCAGGTAGCGTATTGGGCTCAAAATATTTGGCTAGATCCTCAAGAGATCGATTTCCAATCGATCTCCGATGCAGCTAAAAAGTTAAGAGAGCTTCAAAGGTTATGGTCTTTTTATCCCTATAATAATATTCGTAAGGGAACGCTGATCTCTGAAAAGCTTCCTTATTTTTCTCCTAAACCTCTTATTTTTCCAAATATTCCTCCAACGTCTTCTTTAGGATCATGGACCGTGCTCGATGACAAGACTCTTTTAGCTTCTCCTTCTTGCTCAAGTTCTTTTGCTCAAGGGGAAGTGCATTTCCAAGAGTCTAAGATTCCTCCAAGCAGAGCTTATCTTAAGCTTTGGGAAGCTTTAACGAGGATGGGATGCATGCCAAAACCTGGAGATACCTGCTTGGAAGTTGGAGCAAGTCCTGGGAGCTGGACGTGGGTTTTACAGCAGTTAGGAGCTAATGTCATAGCGATTGATAGAGCTAAGTTAGATGAGTCCATATCATCTCTTCCTAATGTGCAGTTCATGAAAAAAGATGCATTTTCATTGGGACCGAAGGACTTTCCTAAACTGGATTGGATTTTTAGCGATGTAATTTGTTATCCCGAAAAACTGCTCATCTGGATTAAGCAATGGCTTGATATAGATGCAAAAGTTAACTTTGTCTGCACTTTGAAATTTCAAGGAGAAGTCGGTCTTGAAGTTATTAAAGAATTCGAAAAGATAGAAGGAAGTTATATATTGCATCTATTTCACAATAAACACGAGCTTACCTGGTTTTTGAAAAGATAGAAAGCAGGCGTTTTTAAAAAAATCTAACAACTTAAGCTAAGTATTGTTAAAAAAGTGAATATTATGTTATAAGTTAAGATTCCTAGGAGAATGCATATGGGACAAGTTTTTGGAATTACAACATTAGATGCCTTGTTTAAGTGGGTGCTTGGAGAAGATTCAAGTTCCGAGGTAATTCGTGCCTCTTTTTTTCACGCCTTTGCTCCTCATCTTAATATCCGATCATCAATTCGCATTGATGACCATATGCAGCCATTGAAAGAATTGCAAAATTTACGTCATATGGTTAATAACA
>JAZKAC010000052.1:0-3807 GCA_040389325.1 Chlamydiota bacterium
GTCTGGCCAGTCACTCAGATTTTCTAAATTATTTAAAAAATCAGCCTCTAAAAACGCAGAGTCTTGCGAACGTGATGGGAATCTGGAAGGGAAAATTGGAGAAGGTGTTTCTCCAGAGCTCGTTCTCTTTGTGTTATCAATTCTATTTTTTTTAGACGAGTTATCTGCATTTTGAGAAGAAGATCGTTTTTTTGAGCGAGAAATGGGCGAATCTCCCGATGATGAAGTTTGAGTTGCGTCTTCTACAAATTCGAGTTCTTCTTCGCATATTCCTATCAGAGAGTCTAGGGCTTTAATTTGCAATAGTGCCTGATGAAATGGATATCCCAAAGATATCTTCAAGAATTTGACCCGTACGTTCTATCGAGATAAAATGTTGATGGGAAAAGCTTGTACGCTTTCACCATACTGTACAGGGCCTCTAACATTTCCCGGAAAAGAAGCTCTGTTAAAATCTCCGCAACCTGGACATTTTTTTTCCTCAACTTGATATTCCGTTACTTCTGTTTTTGGCTGGAGAATGTCGAATACCTGGCGCCGTTTCATGCAAGAACCGATGATGGAATCAAGACATGCTCCACATCCGAGGCAACTTGAAGGAGACTGTGTTATTATTAAATCAGGGCTTGCAACTTGCTGTAAACTTCTGCCAGCATGACCTTGTTGACCTCCTGGTTTCTTATTGGATCTGTCACGGAGGCTTTTAGGAGGTTTTTTTAAGTCCATCACTACTGGGGGGTTTACTACTATTGGAACTGTTTTTTGACAAACGAGCTTCCAGATGTTCAAAATCCCATCTGAAAGCATAGGCATTGTCGGCGTAGAAGTTATTGCATCTTTGTTCATACAAAAAATAATAACAAAAAAGACTTGAAAAAAGGAATTAAAATTTTACCGATTGTTGATTTTTTTTTTTGCCTACTTGTGATTAAGGGGGGTAGCTGAATAGTTGCGATTAAAGGAAAGTGAATTATCATAAGGGATCTTAGAAGAATAAGTTACGATGCAAATGCTCTAGGGTTAAAATAAAAATCACGCAGCTATTGTTGTTTGTTTATTGGTTTGAGAAGTAGAGCAGCCTTCAGTTGAAGACTGCTCTATTTGAGATGTTATGACGACTTTCTTTTTCGATCGGCTTCCATTAGGAAACGTTTTCTAAGACGGATGAAGTGAGGAGTAACCTCGACTTGTTCGTCATCTTCTATGTAGTCGATAGCTTGCTCAAGAGTGAATTTTCTTGGAGGCGTTAAGATGATGTTTTCATCGTTACCAGAAGCTCTTACGTTAGTAAGCGGCTTACCTTTTGTAACGTTAACGATAAGATCATTATCTCGGCTATGCTCTCCGACGATCATCCCTTCGTAAACTTCGTCTCCAGGTCCTACAAAAAGTCCGCCTCTGTCTTGAACGCTAAAGCAAGCATATCCTGTTGCTTTTCCAGGTCCATTACAGATAAGAACTCCACGAAGACGTCCAGGGATTGGTCCTCTCCAGGAAGTGTAGCTATCAAATAGAGAAGTTAAAATTCCAAGACCTCTAGTTACTGTCATGAATTCATTACGATATCCCATAAGGCCTCTTGTAGGCATTAAGAACTCTAAGCTCGTGATGTTGTGTTCATTTGTCTCTAAAGAACGCATTTCCCCTTTTCTGCGAGATAGTTCTTCAATAACAGCGCCTGAGAACTCTTGAGGTACTTCGATATGAACCGTTTCAAGAGGCTCGTGATCCACTCCGTCAACTTTTTTCAAGATAACTTTTGGTTTAGAGAGGATGAATTCGTAGTTTTCACGACGCATAGCTTCGATTAAAACGGCAAGGTGAAGTTCTCCTCGACCGCAAACTCGAATAGCATCATCTTTTCCTTCTACTTCTTCAATTTTTAAAGAGATATTGGCTCTTTTTTCTAAAAGAAGTCTGTCACGAATTTTATTCATGGTAACATGCTTACCATCTCTTCCTACCATAGGTCCGTTGTTAACCATCATCTCTATAGAAAGAGTAGGTTCGGCTAAGGTGATAGGAGGAAGTTGTACGATGTGACTTGGGTCGCATAGGGTATCTCCGATCATGATATCAGGGATTCCTGATAGGCTGACGATGTCACCAACGCTACCTTCATCCATTTCTATCTTTTTCAAACCGAAATATCCTTCAATACGGACGATCTTATGTTGAGTAGGATGACCCGTCTTGTCTATACGAGTAACGTTTTGTCCCTTTTTGATGGAACCTTCTAAGATACGACCGCATGCTTGTCTTCCGACAAAGTCATCATAGCTTAGTGTAGCAGCTTGCATAAGGAAAGGAAGGTCTACATTTCCTGGAGGAAAAGGAACTTTTTCTACGATAAGTTCAAAAAGAGGAACCATGTCAACTCTAGGATCATTAATTTCTTTAGTAGCAAAACCACTAAGTCCCGATGCATAGCAAACAGGGAAGTCTAACTGAGCATCCGTTGCTCCAAGTTCCACGAAAAGATCAAAAGTGAGGTTTAAAGCTCTATCGGCATTTGCGTGAGGACGATCAATTTTGTTAAGTACAACAATTGGGCTAAGTCCCATTTTCAAAGCTTGAGAAAGAACAAAACGAGTTTGAGGCATAGGCCCTTCTTGAGCGTCAACTAGAAGTAATACGCAGTTGACTAAGCCTAGAACTCTTTCTACTTCGCCCGAGAAGTCCGCATGTCCAGGAGTGTCGATAATGTTGATCTTGTAGTCTTTGAAATACAAGCTTGTGTGTTTAGCAAAGATAGTGATCCCGCGCTCTTTTTCTTGATCATAACTATCCATCGCTCTTTCAGGGACTTTTTCATTGTCTCTGAAGATGTTGGATTGTTTTAAAAGACTGTCGAGCATGGTTGTTTTGCCGTGGTCGATGTGAGCAATAATGGCGATATTTCTGATTTTTTCTGGCTTAAATTTTTGGTTATGCATAAGTTTCCTCTTCAATTAATGACGGTATTGTAGAGGAACCCATGTTAAATATCTATAGAATAACGCAGGAGACTTACGCCTTATCGAAAAAATTTAAATAAAATATCTTTATGGTTAAATTAGACTTGATGGTTCTGCGTTTAACTAAAAATTACACATTGTTTGATATTGTTTTTAAAACGAGTTTAATTATTTTTATTGATTATAAATATTTTATATTTTATGTCTAATTTATATAACAGTTTATTATTGGTTACTATGAGTGATTTTAGCTATAAGATTGGTGGGTTTTTTAGCGATAGGATTGCTATAACAACTTCTAGTCATAAATGGACTAATGACAAAGCAATAAGTGGGCTGTTTTCTTATAAGGTTACAAATACTGGGCTAGCTAAACTGTTGCTAGGTGACAATAGGGAAAGCCTAAAGACTAGAGGGTATACTACTTTGACCTTGATGGGAGGTAAAGAAGTGTATGTGAAGGCTCAATTTATAGACGCTATTGCTGCTGTAAAGGCTTTAAAAGAAGACTATGCAAAGGGCTCAATCCCCATAACAGTCACTGTCAGAAAAATTTATGACTTTCTTAAGAAACACCCCATTAACGCTGAAGGATCCTATATAACTATCTTGCAAGAGATGGCTCTTGGAAAAGCTCGAGATGATAAAGGTGAATTAGTGTGGAAAATGCACACTATTATTGACGGAAGCCACTCTACCACTGTTAATCCAAGTCAGGCAACCTCTGTGGCAAAGATCTATAGAGAGCGTGAAAAAGAGATTAGTAGTTATGGAGAGTATCTTGCCGCACGGTCAAGAACTGACAAGGTGTTAGATAAAGTTAATCCGAGACAGAATGCTATAGGTTTGC
>JAZKAC010000053.1:0-15123 GCA_040389325.1 Chlamydiota bacterium
TCTCTTTTTCAAGAGGTCATCTCTAAATCGCATTAAAAGGTGCCGTTTTTAGGTTAAAGGATTCTATCTTTACTTCTAAAATTTCTTTAGCATCCAGATAGCCATAGTAATTAGAAACAACCTTGTAGATAATTTTTTGAATGGAAAAATCGGCAGACCAATTAACCGCTTTCAAAGCTTCTCTCGTGGCTTGAATGGAAGCGCTTCTTTCTCCAAAATCAAATAAAAGATACGATAGGGATATCTCGGCTCCGTAATTGGTGAAAATGGTTTCGGGTCCATTGGGGAATTTTACTTCCCTGCCATGAGATAACGTTCCATTAAGGTCTACGGAAGGATAGTTATTACTTTTTTCAATTCCCAAAATAGCCTGGGCACGCCTAGTTCCTGCCCACACTTTTTCCGTTTCCGGATTATTTTTTAAAGCGATATCGACCAGATCGGCAAGATGCAAAGGATCACTAAAGATAACCTTAGGAAGGAAAGTCAAAAATAATAACAATAAAGACTTTTTCATAATAAAAAAGTTTAGCAAAACCAAGATAAAAGATCAAAGACTCTTTTATCTCAGTAATTGTGGGCGATAGTACCTGCGTGGGATGCGACAAAGTAATCGGTTTCATTCAGCAGCCCCTTTGAAGTCTCCCCCTCTTTTCTTGTTCTATAATTAAAAAAATTCACTAGTTGATAGAAAAATTTTGACTTGAAATCAAAAAGTCTTTAAAAATTGACTCTTACATTTAAAGACGAGATCTATGGCGCTCAAAGCGGGAAGAAAAGAAAAAAGAAAATGACGAATTAACAAAGAAATTAGAAGTAGCTCAAAAAGAAAGAGATCGCGTTAAAGAGCAGGCTAGAAAGCAAGCTGAAAAAGAGCTTGAAGAGCTGAGGAAAAAAAACCAAGAAATTGAGTTTTTGATTCCGCTGCAATAAAAATTCCTGATCCTAAAATCGTACTCAGATGGCTCCCCAAACTCGGCCTTTACAAACTATCGCCCCCAAAAGAACAGGCAGATGACTGGGCTTTTATTGTAGACAATTCTATTCAATTAGGCTCTCAAAAATGTCTCGTTATTTTAGCGTCGATCCAACTCTTATATTTTGCACCATGCTTAAATAGGCATATTTTTTACAAGACAAGGATTGAGGAACTGGATTCTTTAAGGGCTTAATAAGCTTTAATTGCTGATTTTTATGATGTTATGTTTTGTCGTTTTTTCTGTTTTCCATTTGTAACAAAGGTACTCGTTGACTTTTTGTGAGTGCCTGTGTTACATATAGGAATATGAAACAATCTAAATATCAACATCTTCTCGACCCGCTCCTCAAAGAGCCTATATTCAGGGCTTGCGAGGCTCGCTCTAGGGGGGTTCCCCCTCGAATGCTGGCTTATTTTTGTCAGAAAGGGATGATTGAAAGAATTGGGCGCGGGCTATACAGGGTAGTCGAGGTTTTTAGCGGGGTAAATCTAGATTTTGAAGAGCTTGTGCTCACCGCTTCGAGTATCCCTAAGGGGGTCATTTGTCTTGTTTCAGCACTTTGTTATCACAACTTGACCGATCAGATCATGAGGGAGTATTGGATTGCCATTCCCAACACAGATAAGAGTCCAAAGCGTCTTCATACCCGAATCGTTCGAATGAGGAATATGAGTCTTGGACTGACAACCGTAAAAATTGGGAAGTACGAAGTAAAAATTTTTGATCGTGAAAGGACCCTTATCGACTCATTTCGATATTTGAGCGATGAAATTGCCATCAAGGCTCTTCAAGCCTATTTACAATCTTCAGGCAAACAGAAGGCAGACTTACCAAAGCTTTCAGGATACGCCAAGGTATTAAGAATTAATATTAACTCTTATATTATGGCTTTAACAACATGACATCCGCATTAGAACAATCATTCAAAAAACGATTACAGCTGATTGCTAAGGAAAGAAATATAACTCCTGCTGAAGTTTGGCAAAATGTTATTACAGAAAGATTTCTTGTGCGCCTGTGTCGGTCGCCTTACCACTCGCATTTTATCCTAAAAGGAGGAACGCTATTAGCTCGGTATGTGGACATCGGCAGAGAAACAAAGGACCTGGACTTTACGATCCAACGACTCAGTAACGAAATCAGCGCTTTGCAGAAGACTTTTAACGATATTGTGAGAGTTGATGTTGAGGATGGATTTGTTTTTATGAATCCGATCGTCGCTCCTCTTGAGCACTTTCACATGGAGTATCCTGGTGCTCACGTCAAAATAGAGGCTCGTTTTGGCAAAGCCAAATTTCCTCTTTCTATTGATCTAGGCTTCGGGGATCTGATCCAGATGCGCGAGAAGGAGCTTTTACTTCTCTCAAATTCGAAGGGACCTTTGTTTGAATCATCGCTAACAGTTAATTGCTATCCGATGGAGTTTGTTTTTGCCGAGAAGCTTGAGACGGCGATCTTTCGTGGAGCAGACAATAGTAGGATGAAGGATTTTCACGATCTTTACACTATTACCGGTTCCAGGAAAATGCTAAATCGGGCCGATACTTCAAAAGCAATTCGTTTAGTGTTTGAGCATCGCAAGACGCCACTTCGATTGCCAATGCAGTTTGATTCTTCGGCGCTTGAAGCATTGCAGCAATACTGGGGACGCTATCATAAAACGGCTGCGGCAGGAGTTCAATTGCCGAATCAAATTGCTGAAGTGATTGAGGTTATTAATATGGCGATTAGCTCTTGAAAGAGCGTCTCTAAATTCTTCTTTTGAAAGCAGCTCTTTTAGCATATTTTCCCCTCTTTTAAGATCTAATCTAGAAATCCAAAAAAGTCAAGAGCTTCTAGGTTGGCTTTAGAAATTTAGCATAATGATCGTTTTTTATAGAGGAAATCGGTCCTAGGGGTCCATTTTTTTTAAAAATTCGAAGACTTCTAGGTCGAGTATAAAAAATTAAGGAGAGACCGTAAACATTCGGAGCTCTAACAAGCTTTGTCTTTCTCTTCAGGTGGAAATGTCAGATTTCAAGAAAATAAAGTACGGGCTAGTACGCCTTGCAACGGTAACTTATAAAATTTTAGTCAGTTTGTATTGAGACGTTTAAGATGAAATCAAGACGAGTTGAGATCCTCACCTACACATCCATAATGCGAAGGTCGCGGGTTCGACTCCTATTTTGGGCATATTTTCAAACGTTCATGGCTAAAAAACTCTTTCTGTCAGGATTATACAATGCAAGTCTAAAGGATAAGGAATGTAACGTCTCCATGGCGTAGACATGGATTTCTAATGAGCATAATGCTAGTTAAATAAAATTATTCTTATATTTACAAGACATGAATAAGGATCGTTTACAATGTTTACATTTCGAATTGATTGAATTAAATGATTTTGAAGAATGCGAAAGGGGGGACTCGAACCCCCAAGAGGAAACCCTCACTACCACCTCAAAGTAGCGCGTCTACCAATTCCGCCACTCTCGCAATATGACTTTTAAAAACAGACAAGATGATATTTTTTTACCACAATCTGAGCAAGAAAAAAATCACAAAAACTCAAAAAAACCTGAAAAAACAAAAACATTGCCTTCTTCCTAATAATTAGGTAGAATGGATTTTACATTAAACCGAATAACAAAAAAAAATTTATGCGTTGCACAAGTTATTGCACAGCCTCTTCCTACAAAGTCCCCTCTCTCCTTGAGTTTCTTCAAACTAAGGGACCCACTCAACTTTTTAAAGATGTGGTTCATTTTGAAGTAAAAGAAAATAACACCACCAAGGGTGATGTATTTTATTTTTCTTACGGAGTCGTTGTTTGCTGGGGATTAAATGACTTAGAAGAAAGTCTTTTCCTTTCCTATGCGACACCCTATGAAAAACATCCCTCTCATAAGACCGAGCGTGATGACTTCTCCTATGTTTATGGAGACGCTATGAAAATAGTAGAAGATGAGATCACTCTGCAAGACACTCATGTTCTCACTAAGCTAGCTATCTCTCATGGCCTTGCTCAATCCGTCAAGCTAACGATCTTTGAAGCCTTAATCCAAGAAACGATTACCCAAACAAAGTATCTTCCTAAAGAGCTTGCAGGAAGCGGTAAAATTTCTTTATCTCGTAAAGAGATGTCAAAAAAGATGGGTGAAATTTTCATTAATAGAAACTTCATCAACCTACATGCAGACATCCTCGACATCCCCGAGTTTTTTTGGAATTACCCCGAATTAGAACCTTTTTACAAAATGTCTGCTCATTACCTAGACATTAGCAAAAGAGTTGATACTCTAAATAAACGATTATCCGTTGTGCATGAGCTTTTTGAAATATTAAGCAGTCAGCTCAATCATCAACACTCCTCCCGCTTAGAGTGGACTATTATTATCTTAATCGTAATTGAAGTCTGCCTAGCTATCTGGTCTCACTTTAAGCAATGAAGAAGGTCTTCTCTTTACTCATCAAAGGCTATCAACTCACCCTTAGCCCTTTTTTAGGTAACTGCTGTCGCTTTTACCCCTCTTGCTCCAACTATGCACTCGAAGCTTTAGAAAAACACGGCCTTGTTAAAGGCCTCTTACTAACCAGCAAAAGGCTATGTAAATGCCACCCTTGGAATAAGGGTGGCGTCGACCTTCCATAAAAGCCTTCATCTGACAAATCTCGGAAAACAGCGAAAATGCTATTTCTCGAGGTTTTGCGGACCATAGGAAAAAAGTGAAATTCAGGCCAGTAGACGACTCTAGAAAGCGATTTCTACGCGACTATCGAATTACTTTTTCAAACCCGAATCAAGTAAATAAGGGAGGGTCTTTAAAGCTTTCTCCATGGGAATAGCTTCTATACCATCAAAATAAAGCGTTTGATCTCCCCCATAGAAAATGTAAGATTTAACCATAGGATAGTCGCTTTGAAAAGCCTTTAGAGCTTTTAAATCATCCGCATTAATTTTTTTAGACCGCTTAATTTCTATAGCAATAAGTCCCTTGGGCCCATAGAGAATAAAATCGATTTCTAGCTTATCAACCGTTCTCCAAAAATAGATATCGTATCCTAGGTCATAGTAACTATTAATAGCTTGGAGCTCCTGAAAGGCAAGACTTTCTAAGGCGGGTCCTTCGGCCTCTTCAGGGGTATCAAAAGGTCCCATAGGACGAAGCGCACGATAAACTCCTACATCAAAGTAGTAGAACTTTTGATGAGTGACCATTTTTCTTTTCGCTTTTTTTGTAAAAACGGAAATGCGACTTGCTAAAAGTAAATCTTCCAGTATTTGAAAATAGTCTTCTACCGTCTTTCTTTCAATAGCAACCTCTCTAGCAATCTCTGTGACATTCAATAAAGAGCCTTGAGAAAAGCTTGCCGTTTGTAAAAATCTGGCAAATGCACCCGCATTCCTTGTCAGACCTTCTTGCATAACCTCTTCTTTTAAATAGACCTGAATATAAGCACGCAAATAGTCTTCATAATTTACACTCTGTGAATGAACTGTAGGGAGCTGCCCCATTTTCAGTGATTTTTCCAGTCGAAAATGAGATCCCAATTCAACAGCCGTCAACGGAAACATTTTATAATAAAGAGCCCTTCCCGCCAAAAGGTTTGTCCCTTTTCTTTTAAGCGTTCTAGCGCTTGAACCAGTTAAAATAAATTTATACCGATAGGATTCGATCATCCTGTGCACTTCATTAAGAAGCTCGGGAATCTTTTGCACCTCATCAATAACAATCCAACCCGTGAAATCCTTCGGAATCATTTCTTCAATTTTATGGGGATGACAAAGAAGAATAAAAAACATATCCTGATTCAAAAGATCAATATATAGAGCATCGGGGATTTTAGACTTTAACCAAGAAGTTTTTCCGGTTCCCCTCGGGCCAAACAGAAAAAAACTATGACTTCCTTGAAGCGGCTTATTTAACAACCTGTCATGCATTTGATCACCTCAACTCCATTTTAGCATATTTCTTGTATTGATCAAGTCCATTTTACAAAAATATACATTTTTATATTTTTCAGAGTTTTTTCGTAGCGCAGGTAATAGAAAATTGACTTTTTTCTTTTTTAGTATTTTTTTGAGTGAAAGAGATACCAACAGCCCTAACAGGCTTACCTCGGTGGATAAAAGGCTCATAATATTTTTTGTCTTCTATCTGCTCTAAAGCTTCTTCTGCTGGCTTATTTACCTTTAGCTCCAAAATGTAGAACATGGAGGGCAAATCTAATATAATATCGGCACGTCCTTGGATTGTGGAGTATTCTGCATATGACTTAATATTTGCAGCCACGAAAAAAGCTTGCAGAACCGCGTGATAGAATTTTTCTGCCTTTTGGTGGATTTGATAAGGGATATTACTGAAAAGACTTCTGAAACACTCCATAAGATCTTCCATATTTTCCAGGCGCAGCGCAGTAAATAACCTACCGATTAGAGTGTCAAACGGACTATAAGCAATCTTTGTTAAAGCTATAAGCAAATGCCTATGCATAGCCGTTTTTACTTCCGAATTCGGATACTTCAACTGATAGATGCGAGATTCCGAATCGTAGCTTGCTATCGTTAAATACCCTGTCTGAAAAAGCAAAGCGGTAAGAGGAATACATTCAATTTCAAAAGTTTGGAGTAAATCCATACTCCCCTGAAATTCCTCCATATTAAGAAATCTACACTCTTCTTGTCGCTCTAGCTTACCAAGTTCATCTAAAAGGAACTGAGGGGTCGCCGACTGAAACCAAAAGTTCTGCAACTTTTGACTATTCAAAGCACATGTAAAGGAAAAAGGACTATAAATCGTAGAAGTGTTTTCCGCAAAACAATATCCATTATACCAAGTTTTAAGACTCTCTCGAACCTCTAAATAAGGGATTTCTCGAAAAGCAGCCCATTTTTTTATATGTTCACTAAAACAAAGATCCACTTCTTGATCCGTATACCCACAAATACTCGAAAAATCCTCCATCATCGTAAGATTTAATAAGTTGTTAAGTCCTGAAGAAAGACCCGACTTGCTAAACGCGCTAACTCCCGTAACAAAAACAAATTGAACAAATTTTGCCTGTGCTTTAACCACACAAGAAAAACTTTTCATGATATCTCGAATCTCCATAGCAAGCTCAGGCTTATGAAGAGTGTGTAAAATGGGATGATCGTATTCATCGACAAGAATAGCCACGGAACCAAATTTCTCATGAAGATTTGAGATCAAGTTCATAAAAACTACATTTAAATCAGAGTTTTCCTCTAAAAAAACTCCATATGTTTTTCCAATATTCTTTAATATGTAAATTAAGCTGTTTATGAAGTTCTCTGCACTCTGAATGCTCACCTGAGAAAAATCCAGCCTAATAACTCCCTGAGGAACCCAAGAGTAGTCGCTATTTGCAATCCAAAGACCTTCAAAAAGTTCTTTTTGCCCCAGTAAAATAGCTTCTATCATTGATACAAATAAAGATTTACCGAACCTGCGCGGACGAGAAAGAAACGTTCTTCGATTTCTGGTTAGTAATTGATACGCATACTTGGTTTTATCTACGTATACACAGCTCGTCTTTCGAAGCTCCGAAAACTCACTGATCCCAATAGGCAACTCCAACATAAAAATCCTCTTATTATAAGATATTTAAATAATAGACAAATAAGAATTAAAACTCAAATAAATGCGTTCAAAAAAATATAACATTTCCGCTTATATTTTAAGATCTTTTTACACGAAAAAGTCAATGAGCCTGTTCAGGGATCTGCAGTTCTCTTCCCGATCTTAGACGATCCGATTCCAGATGATTTAGCTTCATAATAGACTCGACACTCACCTTGTATTTACGAGAGATCTTCCATAGACTCTCCCCTTCTTGTATCCGATGAGTAATCTTCTTGGGTGAAATCTTTTCTTCTAAAGGAGCTACAACTATAGGTGGTGTTATGACCGCAACCTCTTCAACGAGCTTCTCAGGACAAAATCGATGTAAAACCGTCTTATAATCATAGGAGCTTGGGGAAGATTCCTCCACACTAGCGTAAAGTACCTCCGCTGCCTTTTGTCTGACAGCGTCACTTCTTAAGCTAAGGAGAATCTCTTTAGCTAAAAACTGCGCTCTTTCTTTCTGATCTTTTTGAGTCTCTAAAAATGTAAGAATTTGCTCATCATCAAATCTTTTTAACACATACTCTAATTCATGCCTCCAAAGAAGGTCCGCTGCAATTTTTGATGTACCTTCTATTGTATAGGCCACTAAACACTCTCTATAGGTCTCCACATCATAAGATTGAAGCTCTCTAAGCTTTTCGGAAAACTTCTCCAAAAGAGACCAAGATCCCTCTTTTAGCATAACAACCACAAGAGGTTTGGGCATATAAGAAATATATTTTTGCAAAAGAGAGTATATACCGTGAAATTCTGGGGTACAATAAAAAGCATCTAAAAGAGAAAGGTCCCAAGGAAAGGCACTTTTGCAAAGGGTAAAAAATAACCCTTTGGAAGTAAAAGGCCACTTTTCCGTTTTGGCAAACTGCAAAAGAGCTTCAAAATGCTCATCTTTTAGCCCTGCAAAAAGGGTCACCTCTATAGCATCCTTACCCTCTAATTGATGAAAAGAAACAATTCTTTTTTGTAAAAAGGCACCCCCGAGCGCTTTCTCTACGGGAAAGTGATGAAAAGCCGCTAGGCATGCTAAAGCAAGATCTCGTCTTATACATCCCTCTTCCATCCTCTCTTTACTTTCTAAACGTAATAAAAGATCTTGAAAAGAAGCTTGACTGTAGGCTCTTAGAACCTGCTCATTCGTGAATTGTTGCTTTATCTCTACAGGAAATTCGTAGGAAATAGAGGATTGCTTATCTTTTAAAACAAAGTATATACACGTGCTGAAAAACCCAATGTTTAACGTCCCGCTTAAGATTAAAGCCTGCGTTAGAAATCGGGCCCTTTGCATCCAATGTTGCTCTAAAGAATTGTCCATAGAAAGATTTGTCTTTTCTGCGATATGCGATTTTTGTTATAAAGGTATACATTTATCCCTTTTATCCCAAGTTCAAATAAACGAAAAGGGATTTTTTATTTAGATTTTTTTCTTTTTCACCTAAAGGAACCCTTTTTTCTATGAAAATCCCTCTATCTTGGCTTAAAGATTATATTTCCCTCCCCTTCTCCCCGGAAGATATTGCAAAAACTCTTACTCTATCAGGGATAGAAGTAGACGCCGTTGAAGCAACGGCTATCTCCTTTCAAGGCGTTATTGTAGCAGAAGTTACAGAAGCCCACCTTCATCCCAATGCTGACAGATTGAAAGTCGCTCAAGTATTTGACGGAAAAGAGACTTTTCAAGTTGTCTGCGGAGCTCCTAACTGCCGTCCCGGAATTAAAGTTGCGTTTGCAACAATAGGAGCCTCTTTACAAGATGAAAAAGGACCTTGGAAAATCAAAAAAGGCAAAATACGAGATGTAGAATCATTCGGGATGCTCTGCTCTATGGATGAGCTTGGGCTATCTAAAGAAGCGGATGGTATTTTAGAGCTCCCTTCCGACACTCCTCTTGGAATAGAGGTATCTTCCTTATATAGTGACACCGTATTCACCCTTTCTTTAACGCCAAACCTTGGTCACTGCATGAGTGTCTACGGAGTTGCAAGAGAGCTATCCGCCTTTTTTAACATCCCTTTAAACCCCATTGATACCGAAGCTAAAGAAACCTTCCTTTCTCAGCCAAGCGTTGAAGTGACTGTTGAAAATGAAGATCTTTGCCCTTATTACAGCGCTCGACTTGTCAACTCCATTCAAGTAGGTCCTTCTCCCGATCTAATCAAAAGAAGACTGGAGCTATCTGGCATTAGAAGCATTAATAACGTGGTCGACATCTCAAACTATGTCATGTTAGCTACAGGACAACCTCTTCATTTTTTTGACTTTGATAAAATCGCAAAAAGTAAGCTGCAGATCTCTAGCTGCCCTATCGACACAACCCTCGAGACCCTGGACGGAGCTCAAAGAACCGTTCCTGCAGGAGCCCTTGTCATTAAGGATCCTGAAAAAATACTTGCCATAGCAGGTGTTATGGGAGCTTGTAATGCAGAAATTACGGATCAAACACAAAATATCTTAATTGAAGCAGCTATATTTAATCCGATGAGCATTAGGAAGACAAGCCGCGCTCTTAGCTTAAAAACGGACGCCTCAAGCCGATTTGAAAGAGGGGTTGATAGCGAAGGACCTTCTCTTGCTATAGAGCTGGCAACGGATCTCCTTATACGATTTGCGGGAGGAAAAAATCACTCGGCAGCTCTTATAGCTCAAGTAAAGCCTATCTCTTTAAAAAAGATCACATGTAGAGTGAAAAAAGTTCATGAGATTCTAGGTATTTCTTTAAATTCTAGAGAAATACAAGAACTACTTACAAGACTACAAATCGTTACTCTTAAATATCATGTAGACTCTCTTGATCTGCAAATCCCAACCTACCGCAATGACTTAGTAGAAGAAATTGATATCATCGAAGAAATAGCTAGACTCTACGGCTTTAACAACCTTCCGAAATCACCCGCTCTTCACATCTCCTCTCCTCTTGGAGACGCTCCTATCTTCTTAGCAGAAAATAAAGCTAGAACACATCTTTTAGACGAAGGACTTCAAGAGTTCTTAACTTGTGACCTTATCAGCCCCTCCTTAGCCGAGCTAACGAAGGAAAAAAATGATAAGCACATAGAAACTCTTTTTGTCTTACAGTCTAAATCAAGTGATTACTCGGCTTTAAGAACTTCTTTACTCCCTGGACTTTTACAAGTTGTAAAATACAACTTGGATCATCAAAATCAAAATATCTTCGGTTTTGAAGTAGGACGCATTCACTGTAAAGAAAAAGAGTCTTTCTTAGAGCAGTCCTCGGCAGCGATCCTCTTATCAGGACTTAACACCCCCTATCATCACGATCCTAAACCCAAAGAAATCGATTTTTTTGATTTAAAAGGGATTGTAGAAAATTTCTTACACGCCTTCAAGTTACCCGATCTCACCTTCGAGGTCTCCCACCTACATAACTTCCAACCAGGAAGACAAGCTAAGGTAAAAGCGGGAGATGTTATATTAGGCGCTTTAGGAGAAGTCAACCCCTTCACCTTACAAGAGCTCGGAATCTTTAAAAGAGTCTATTTTGCAGAGCTTAATTTAGAGGTGATCCATTCCTTAGAGCAAAAGAAAATCTCCGTTAAAGAGCTTGCTCTTTACCCTGCATCAGAAAGAGACTGGACGATTTCTTTAGAAAAGAAGACCCCCATCGAAGATGTGCTTCACTGCATCAAAACCCTAGCCTCTCCCCTGCTGGAAAATGTCTTCTTACTCGCCGTCTTTGAAAGTGAAAAGATCGGCTTGGATCGAAAAAATATCACCTGGCGTTTTATTTATCGAGATCGACAAAAGACGATCGGATCAGACACCGTTGAAGCTATCCATACGGATTTACTACAAAAGGTAGCGCAAAAGTTAGGCAATTGTATATTGTAGTATTAAATTACAGAATGAGGACCCCATGCATTATAAAGTTTATACTCTAACAGTCGCTTTAGCTCTGCTATCATGCGCCTGCCAAAAAGACAGAAAAGACGATGAAGTTATCTCTCAAAGTTACGTTCATAAATATGGCTACGCCGTCTCCGAAAAAGAGTGGCAAGCTAAAAATTACCCGGGGCAAGTGATCAGCTCCCTCAGAAATGGAGTAACCGTCACGGCTACCTATGAAGAAGGTCTGCTGCACGGTCCTTATACCACCACTTATCCCCACTCCCTGATTGTAGAAAAGTATGTCCTTTACAATCAAAATACGCCTGTCAAAGAGATCTCTTATGACATCTCAGGGATGCCTATACAAGAATCTTTGCAGCTAACACAAAATCGCCACAGCCTAACGGCTTGGTATTCTGACGGCGTACCTAAAAGCGTAGAAGAATATGTTCAAGATGAGCTCATCGAAGGACTATATTTTACAATAGATCACGCAGTAGAAGCTAAAGTAGAAAAAGGGGAAGGATTTAGAATCATCCGAGACAACGTAGGTATCCTCACCTCTAAAGATATTATAGATCACGGGATGTTGTCACAAAGAGACTCTTTTTATCCGAATGGATCTCCCGAGAGCGTCTCCTTCTATTATCAAAATGAGCTACACGGCACTCGAAAGACATTTACCTCAACAGGAGAGCCTATCGCTGTAGAAGACTGGGCGCACGGTCACCTTCACGGCCTTGCTACCTACTATAAAAATGGAACCAAAGAGCTTGAGGTCTTTTATCTTTACGGCAAAAAACATGGACTAGAGACTCAATTCCTCGACGGCGAATCGGTCATGCATCAAATTGCCTGGGAGCATGGTCAAAAACATGGCCCCGAGACTTTCTTCCTAGCAGAAGCGCAGAAGGTAAGCTGGAACTACGAAGGAAAAGAGGTCAGCCAAAATCGTTTTGAAGAACTGACTCGACTGGATGCCATGATGTCGGATCCTGTAAGATAGACTAAAAACACAAAAGATACGGGACTGCTCCCGTATCTTTTGCTTATTTAAATGAACTTTCGAAGCTTTATCTTCCTCCGATAGCTCTTGCAACCACTACACCACCCAAGGCTACCCCAGTTACAAAAATTCCGGTACATGCAGCTACGTTACTCCAAAAATAACTTTTTTTAGGTTCGGGAGCAGAACCTTCGAGACCTGTAACCATTCGAGCACTTATCAAGTCAGCCTGATGATCAAGTTTTCTCGCTGCTTTCTTTA
The DNA here is from genome assembly GCA_040389325.1 of Chlamydiota bacterium. GTDB lineage: Bacteria > Chlamydiota > Chlamydiia > Chlamydiales > Rhabdochlamydiaceae > CAIJXB01. The sequence continues at coordinate 12,720 of JAZKAC010000053.1, forward strand.
CTTTCACTATAGTATCTCTTCTACCAGACTGAAGATCACCTTCCGATCTTCCAACCGCATTTTCCGCTAATCCGCTTGTCTTTAATACAGCGGCAGCAGAATCTTTTAATTTTCTCGATTTTGCAATCTGAGTTTCTTCTGTAGCATTCTCATCCTTTGCTACTGTTTTCCATCCTTCCGCTTCCTTCTCCAAGGCTGAAAATTCGGAGTCCAGTTTAATAAATACTGCATCATCCGATATCTTCTCTTCATGTTTCTTCATTTTAGTACTAATATTCCCTACCATCTCAGGGGTATCTCTTAAAAGTCCTGTTTGTTTTTCCTTTACACTTGGCTCTTCGGAGACGTGTATTGCTTTCATTTTCTTATCCACAATTTTATATTCTGTGTCTAATTTAACTACCCCCTCCTTCACAGCTTTAGTCTGAGCAGCAAGCTCAGGAGACATTTCCCCCTTCTCTCCCTTTATCTTTTCCCAATCTCCTTCTTTTGCCTTAAGATCTTCATAAGAATTTTCTAAACTCTTAAAAGCTTTTCTCATCTCTAATTTGTTTTTATAAGACGACATATCCACGGATACATCTCGCATGAGACTATGAGCCTCTATACACATCTCTTTTTCTTTTTGTAAATCCTCATTTTTAAAATCAGCTTTTGGATTATACACTTTAGCTTCTACTTTCTTATAAAGGCTATGCAACTGAGTCCTCAAACCCAAAGCCTCTTTTATAGCTGGATTAATTTTAGTTTCACCCTTTGGATCATCATACAACTGCTCTATTTCTGTAATTTTACCTTTCAATTTCTCTGTGATTTCAGCCATTTTCTTAATCGAACCCGCTACGTTAGCCCGAATAAGCGCCACATCACTTTCCCCCTCATCTTCTCCCAAAGCACTTACTCCAATGCTATGAGTGAGCTCTGCGCTTGTTTTTACAGTGATAGAAGTCTCTTCTTTTAACCTAACATCTTCTTGAGGAGCCTCCAATACCTGTGCACTTGCTTGAAAAGAAGGAGGACTTATTCTTTTAGCACCTCTTTTTGGCTTGAAGACTTCTTTTTTCCCTTCTTCGGGCTCATCCCAAGTCAATATCATCCTTGAAACACCCTTTAGTAACCAGCCTCCACCTTTTAATAAGGGTCCTCTTAGTTCAGGAGTCATACCCACTGCGGTTATGAGAACACCTGCAAAGACTGCACCAACCAAATTCTTATAACTCTTAGGATCAGGTGCACCTGGCGCTCCTGCTGCGGGCGCTGCATTCGTTTGAGTTGCAGTTCCTCTTATAACAGCTTTAACAAAAGGCCTAAGGCCACGATTAAAATTTATCATTTATGGCTCCATATTTTTATTATTAATATTTAATTTTATTACAAAGTCAACAAACTATCTATTCATCCTGCTTAGCGCGCTAAGTCCAATAAGTGCCACAGCAGATAAACCTGTATAGAAACAAATGTTTTCTATTGTCTTAGCAGTTTCTAGACGACTATTCTTCTTATCGGTAACAATCTTTTGCTGTTTTTCTACTTTAATTTGTTGATCCTCTTCTTCTATCATGTTTAATTGCTCAGGCCGTAATGCTTCTCTCTGCATAAGCTTATAATTTTCTAGATCCTTTCCTAATGAGGTTCCAGCAGAAGTCGCTCTCCAAAGCTCTGGATTCTCATCAGCCCTCTTTAAGATATTCATTGTTTCTACATCACACTCTTTAGACAATGCCTTCAATTTTTCAGAACGCATCTCGTGTGCCTGTTTTTCCTCAGGGGATTGCACGTTTTCTTTTTTCTCGATAGCTTCCGCTCTTTTCTCTTCAATTTTACTTCTGTTACTCTCATATATTCCAGCCAACAAACTCAAGTCATCAGAACACTTCTTTTCTACTTTTTCTTTACTAGATGTTATCTTTTCACTTCCTTGCGTTCCTTGAGATTGGATCTGCGTTAATCTCCCTAGACTCTCTGTTTTATCCTGTGTAATCTCTTTTTTCATATTTTCGTACGTTTCATTCAACTCCTTCAAATCTTTAGAATACCTCTCAATCTCTTTCATTAATCCCTGAAACTCAAGAGATCGTACCTGGTATTAACTTCTTCATCTCAGTCTTAAACCATTCGCGAGTTTCTTTAGTTATTTTCTCTTCACCTTCAGTCCATTCTTTTTGAACCCCTTTAAGCTCTTGGTCAATCAGAGATACTGGTGAGTTTTTCTTATTAGCCCGCACTGTTTTTTGCATTGCCCTAATGTCATCATCGACAACCACCCCAGAAGCCTTCTGATCATTTATAAACTCTGCATAGACCTGTTTCAGGGCAGCTGAGCACGTGTTACCATCCTCATCAGGCTCATTAAGATTAACTGGTTTCACGAGGGCTCCAAACATAACTCTCTTGTAGACCTCAG
>JAZKAC010000054.1:0-2591 GCA_040389325.1 Chlamydiota bacterium
AAATGGGTCATTCTCAGCGATTGTAGGGTGGGTCATTCTTCGTGATTTTTAACACTCTTTACAGGAGCTTAGTGTAAAGTTGCCTAAAGGACCGATTTGGAATTTTTCTATAGGAACTCACGTAGGCATTAGCTTCACGGATATAGATCACAAGGTACGTAAACTCTCAGATCTTTCCACTCTGTACCCATGCGATCCGAGATGTGTAAAAGAACCTACTACAGGGTTGCCTTCATGGAAAGCCTGTGGGGCTACCTTTGGTTTTGACGAAATTGTGAATGAACGGAAAGGTCTTGTAGATGATAGTTGCTTTATTGAATTTGCAAAGAGATGGAAGGCTTATCTAGAAAACTCTCTTTTTAAATTGAGCCAGCCAGAATTATTTCCTGGAGCAATTGTTTTTACAGGAGGACATATAGAAACATACCTGGGGCGTCTTACCGATGAATTAACTCGGCTAGGAGTATCTGTTCCTTTGTTTATTGGCCCCAAGAATGCCGGATTGTTGGGGGCTGCTTGGAATGCTGTTAACAACGGTGGATCAATAATAAATGAGTTGGGACAAACAGAGCTTACAAAAGCAATAGCTCTTCAAAATAGGGAGGCTGTGGAGTTCCTTTTGAAGAATGGGTCTGATTTAAATGAGCGCGATGCTCTTGGGTATACACCATTGGCCATGGCTATAGAAATGGAAGACTTACAATCACTAGAGCTCTTAATTGAATATGGAGCAGGGCTGAATATTCGAAGTGTTTCTGGGGCAAGTCCTTTGTTATTAGCCGTTCAAAAGAACAATTGCAAAATGGTTGAAGTTTTATTAAAAAAGGGAGCGGATAGCGATCTTCCTGATTATTGGAATCAATTACCAGTTATCTTAGCGAAGAAAAATAATAATCAAGCAATGTAAAAGTTACTAGAAAATCGTTAAAATTATATCTTTGTCTTTTGGATTTTTTTTTGCAGAAAAGATATTGCCGAGTATAGTTTCGTATGCGCGGCAATAATTGTTGCGTTAAAAGATGTTGCCGTGTATAATTCATTATAACTGGCAATATCTGAGGAGACGACGTCATGTTGATTGGACGTAAAAAGGAACTTTCTACTTTAAATAAGGCGTTCTCTTCTAAGAGCTCTGAGTTTGTAGCTGTTTATGGAAGACGAAGGATTGGAAAAACATATCTGATTCAACAGTGCATAACAAAGCAAGCCGTTTGTCTGGAATATACAGGTTTAAAAGATGGGGCATTAAATATTCAATTGGCCAATTTTGCCGAAAGTTTAGCTAGAACTTTTGGTTTTGGCTTATCTCTGATCCCTTCTAAGAGTTGGAAAGAAGCCTTCACTTTGCTTACGCATGAAGTTCAAAAAGTCCCTAAAACAAAAAAAATCATCATTTTTTTAGATGAACTTCCTTGGATATCTTCTCCAAAATCAACCTTCTTACAGAATTTGGATCACTTCTGGAATACTATGTGGAGTAAAATCCCTAATTTTAAATTGGTTGTATGTGGCTCCGCCGCCTCTTGGATGCTTAGTCATTTGATCAATGCAAAGGGAGGTCTACACAATCGTCTTACCAAAACTATCCTTGTAGAGCCCTTTACTCTTTTAGAAACAGAGCAGTTTCTCGAAAGCAAAAAATTCAAACTATCACGCAAACAAATTCTTGAGATATATATGGTAATGGGAGGCATTCCTTACTATTTAGATCAGTTAGATACATCCAAGTCGATAAATCAAAATATCAATCATCTTTTTTTTGTAAAAGGAAGCGTGTTATATAATGAATTTTCCAGATTATTCAGATCTCTATTTGATGCGAGTGATCTACACGTAAGCATTGTAAAAGAAATAGCAAAAAAACATTATGGAGTATCTTTTTCAGAATTAGTAGATAGCGTAGGTAAAAAAGCGGGAGGACGATTTCAAGAGCGATTACAAGAATTAGAAGATTGTGGATTTATTGAAAAATTTTTACCGTATGGAAAAAAAAAGCGAGATCATTACTACAAAATAGTGGATGAATACACCTTATTCTACTTGAAATGGATAGCATCGCTCGAAGAAAGAGGAACTGTCCCTAAAGGAATTGATTACTGGTCCAAAATTTCTAAATCACCCTCTTATGCGAGCTGGACAGGATATATTTTTGAAAATATTTGCTACAAGCACATAGAACAAATCATCAAAGCTCTTGGGTTAACGGCTGTGGGATGCTTAGTAAGTCATTTTACTCATAAAGCAGTTAAAGATGACAAAGATTCTTGTGGAGCACAGATAGACTTGCTATTGGATCGAGATGATGATGCCATTACCATTTGTGAAATAAAACATTCTTCAGTCCCTTTTGTTATAGATAAATCCTATGCAAAAAATCTTATGAACAAATTAGAGGTCCTTGAAAAACAGCCTAAACAGGTTTTTTTAGCCCTTATCTCGACTTTTGGAGTTAAGAAAAATAAATGGTCAGAAGAATTAATAAACGATACCGTTACTTTGGAGGACTTGTTTATTCAAAGTAAAAACATATAGGCAAGATAGATTTGTAATGGGAAGAAAAGAACGTGAAGCCTTCCATAAGCTTGAGGCTT